>JBILUL010000046.1:0-29573 GCA_044371005.1 Phycisphaerales bacterium
ATGGCCACCAGCCCGTTGCTCACTCGCGCGTACATCTCTTCTGCGCCGCCGCCGAAGGCGCGGACATCGCCGGTGACGCGGTAGACTCGCTCAAAATCCGTCGGCACACGCAGGTCAGCGCGGACTGTCGCGAGACTGCTCCGCAGCGCATTGACATCTTCGGTGCCAGCCTCGATGGGTTCGAGGTAGATGAACTGCCCCCGCGCAGCTCCTGCCCACCCCCCCAGCAGGACGAGCACAGCACAGGATGTCAGAAAGCGGTTCATGGTCGGGCGATGGATCAATAGTCTGGTATCGACCTGACGCGGCTCAGGGCTCAAAAGGAGTCTCGGTGCGCAGCAGCACGCGGAAGGTCAGGGAGATGCCCCGCTGCGGCACGGGCTTCCCATCCGCACGCGGCGGCGGCGCAGGCGGCAACTTCTTGAGTTCCTCGCCGCTGGCCGTCCAGCGGTACAGCGCATCCTTCAGCGGACCATCGACCTCGGGCCAGCCCGTCGTCTGGCCTTCGACAAAGTCCGCCTTGATGACCTTGCCCGAACGACCGAAAGTGACGCGAACCACCGGATTGCGGGGGCTCGACATGATGCGGGTCGTCACACTCCACTCGGGACGGACCGTCTGAATCTTGAGCCCCTTGGCAGCAAGCACCTTGCCCGGACGCACATCCACTGCCTCTTCCAACGCCGCGGCGGTCGATTCAGCATCCGACGCTTCGCCCGGTGCAGTACCACTGCTCTCAACGCCCTGACGCGACGGAATGCCCGCCGGTGCAGGCACCGGCAGCGGATCGGGCGGCATCACCGGCCCCACCATCTCACGGGGCGTGGCCGGCGTGGCATCCGGCATCGACGGCGAGGCCGTCGCGGGCTGCAAAGCGGGAGTCGGCGCGGAATCTTGCGCCGGTGCCGGTGCGCTCTCTTCCGGCGTTTGAGCTGTCGCATCAGGCTGCGACACCGGCGCAGGCGACGCGGCAGGCGTTGGCGCGGGTCCTTCGCCAGCCTTGGGGGCCATCGGTGCCGGTGCGGGCTCCTGCGGCATGCGTTCCTTGAGCGGCTCCTGAACCTTCACCGGTTCGCTGGCACGCGGATCATCGGACTTCGCCGCACCCTCGCGTGTGGCATCATCGGTGGCCTCGCGCTTGCCATCACGGATGCCCTCGGTCTCGTGCGGCTGGTCGCCCTTTTCGATGACCTTGATCGGCGAGTCCTTGGGCGCCGGAGGTGCGGCTTCCTGGCCCTTGGAATCGGCGGGTGCGAGTTTGGGTGCGGGCGAGGGGCGGTCTTCACCTTCCGTGGCATCGACCTTGGGGGCACGCTTGATGCCGTCGCCGGTGGCTTCAGGTTCTTTGAGTGCCGCGTCGGGCTTGGGGGTTGCTTTCGTGACGCTGGGAACTGCATCACGCACTGGTGCATCGATGCGTTCACCCGTCGGAGCAACGGGCATCGCCGCGGCGGGGGCTATGGGTGCGGGCTGTGTTGGCTGCGGTGCGGGCTCGGGCTTCGTCAGTGGCGTGGGCTGCGCGAGCGGAGTCTGCTCGACCGGCTGGGCCGCCGCGGGTTGCGGAATCGCGGGCTGAGCCTGAGCCGGATTCGCGGCAGACGACGGCGTGGTCGCCGGTGGGACAGGCATCCCCTCTGGCGCACGAATGCCGATGGGCAGGGGCAGACCTGGGTTGGGCGAGAGGGCGGACTGCTCGATGGTGGATCGTGCGCCGCTGTGAGGCGTTGCTTCACTGAAACCCAGCCAGTTGGGCGTATCGGCTTGTGATTCATCGATGCCGGGCCGCACCATCTCCTCTTCGACCGGAGGCGGCGGTGCCACCTCGGGCGGGGGAGGTTCTGGAAGCGGCTGCGGTGGCGGGACTGGGGGCTCCGCTGGCGGGGGAGGAGCCGCGGCGGGGTCGAGGGGTGGAATCACCAGGAGCGACGAAGGGGATTCGACGGCGAAGATTCCGGCCCCCTGGCCAGCGCGCGGGTCAACAAATGCAAACCAAGTCATCGCCCCGGCATGCAGGGCGAGACTGATGAAGACGCTGGCCATGGCCAGCGGTGCGGAAGCATCGTTGTTGGAGTGTTCCACTGACCAGGCATTTTATGCGGGTGAGGTGGCGGATGGAGTGAGGATGAATGCGGGGTACAGACACCAGACACGCGGCATGGGCACATGGATTCGGTGATTGGGGGACTTAGGGTGAGCCCCGGGGATGGGGGTAGGCGAGGGGGGGGCAGAAGGGTGTCAGGTGATTTCGACGGTTTCGAGAGCTTCGCACGCTTCGGCGCAATCGCGGCAGGTCTTGGCGCACTTTTTCATGGCCATGTGTCCTTCGCCGTGGGCGAGTTTTTCACAGCCGGCGGCGCAGTGTTCGCAGACGATGGCGCATTGCGTGGTCATTGCCGCGGCATTGGGTGAGTGGCGAGCCAGAAAGTGGGCGACGAGCGTGCACAGATCAGCGCAGTCGTGCAGCATGGTCTGGTGTGCGGGTGTGGCGTGTTCGCCGCCCAGGTGCAGGCAATCGTGAGCGCACAGGGTGCAGTCGTGGGCGCACTGGATGCACATCTTGATCGCGTCGAGCTTCTTCTGATAGGCCATGGGGGACACCTTTGGGTTCGTTGTGAAAAAGGGCGTGCCGCGGAGATGAGCTTCGCGACATGAGCAGATCATCCGGGCAGACGAAGCATTCGTCGATGGCGGAGAGTTGCTTGAACTGGCGAGGCGGAGGGGCTGGAGCGGCATCGAAGTCGCGCTGCGTCAATCGTCGCTTCGCATCTCGCCCGAGTCGTGCGATGTGCCTTCAGACTTGCCTTCAGAGTTGGCTTCAGACTCGTTCTCGCCCAGTTGAAGCACGGTGCCCAGGATGGGAAGCGTTGTGGTCTGTGTGGCGGCGTTGTAGTTGCTAACCAGGCCGATGCCCCAGGCACCGGTGATGAGCAGGAGGATCAATGCGATGAAGGGCTGCGCGGATGCGATTGCATCGGCGGGTTCGGCCACCTTCCTGCCGTGAATCATGCTCGCGATGATGTTCTCCTTGTATCGGATCATGTGGATGAGAACACCAAGGACATGGACCGCGACGAATCCGACGCTGACCCATGCGAGGATCTCATGCAGGTCCTTCACAGCTTCGTTGCCCTGACCCAGCATGAAGCCGGTGACGGCCATTGCGAGCACGAGCGCGAGAAGGGCGAAGATCGCCAGTGCGGAGCCGGGGTTGTGACCCAGGTACCGTTTGCCATGGCCCGTGAGCGTGCCCTTCATGTATTCGATGGTGGCACCAGGGCCGAAGATGAACGAGGGAAAGCGGGCATAGCGCGTGCCGACGAAGCCCCACGCGATGCGCAGCACGACCATGAGTGCGATGGTGAGCCCGATGATGGCGTGATAGGGGAAGAGTGGGCTGTCTTCACCCAGCATCAGCGACATGACCGCCGCGGCGACAAAGCCGGCCGAGAGGAGTGCGTGGAAGAGCCGCGTGGGAAGATCCCAGATGAGGACGGGATGCATGGCGAACTCCATGGAGGGGTATGGGTTGAAGCGATTCGGCCATCGCCAAACGCCGCGCAGCCCGAGAGAGGCCCGGCTCATAACGCTCGCAGCGTGATATGGCGATGGACACAAGGCACAATAGAGCCAGCCGCGGTGCTTGAGCGGGATGCCAGGCGGGTGAGCGGCAGATGGGGGAAGTGTGCTCGAGGAATGATCGCGGAGAAGTACAGCCTTGAACGGGCCAGAAGCACTGACTTCGGCAAAAGGGCGCGTGCTGTCTTCACCGTCGAACTACACTCCGAGGCTTTTGCACTCTCGGCTGGTTCACGACCATGGAAGATCACGCAGCACAGGGTGAGGTCTCGCGTGTCCTGAACGCCGCGGCGGCGGGTGATCCGCGTGCCGCGGGCGAGTTGCTTCCGCTTGTTTACGACCAGCTTCGCGTCCTGGCCCGTCAGCGACTGGCGAAAATCCCTCCGGGCAACACCTTCGATGCCACTTCGCTTGTCAACGAGGCATTTCTGCGATTGGTGGGTGATGGGTCGCCGGTCGATGAGCGGTGGCAGGGAAGAGGGCACTTCTTCGCCGCGGCGGCGAGGGCGATGCGGAACATTCTCGTTGAGCAGGCCCGGCGCAAGGCGGCTGTGAAGCACGGGGGCGGGCGGAAGCGCCAGAACCTCGAAGCCGTTGAAGAAGAAGCGCAGCTCGCGATCGAAGCACCTGAACTTGCGGAAGTGGCCGGTGTCGACATGATTTCACTCGACGGGGCTTTGACCAGGCTTGAGCTCAAGGATGAACGCAAGGCGAGCATCGTGATGCTGCGCTTCTTCGCAGGTCTCACGAGTGAGCAGACGGCCACGGCACTGGGAATGGACCCCGGCTTGGTCGACCGCGAGTGGCGCTACATCAAGGCCTGGCTGCATCGTGAACTCCGCGGCACGAACGATGGAGCTGCATCGTGAGTCTGCCGGATCGCTCGGAGGAGATTTTCCAGCAGGTACTCGATGCACCCCAGGCAGAGCGCGAGCCTCTGCTTGAACGCTTGTGTGCAGGCGACGCCGCGTTGCTTGAGGAAGTGCGTTCGCTGCTTGGCTGTGTTTCGACCGGGCCGGACTTTCTTGAAACTCCAGTCTTTGGCTCAGGCGAGCCAGACGGAGCGGTCAGCCCCGAGCTCAAGCGACTGGGCACCTATGAGATCGTGGAGTTGCTGGGTGAAGGGGGCATGGGGTGTGTGTATCGGGCGCGGCAGGAGCAGCCCGAACGGGAAGTGGCACTCAAGGTGATTCGTCCGGGGTTCGTGACGCCTCGCAGCATGCGGCGGTTCGAGCATGAATCCCAGGTGCTCGCGCGGCTTCGTCACCCGGGCATTGCGCAGGTCTTTGAAGCAGGATCCGCACCCGGCCCGGACGGGCGATCAGTTCCCTACTTTGCCATGGAACTGGTACGAGGGAGGCCGATCACGCAGGTAGCGGCTGCATTGGGTCGTGAAGATCGACTGCTGCTGCTGGCACGCGTCTGTGATGCTGTGCAGCACGCGCACGAACGGGGCGTGATTCACCGGGATCTCAAGCCAGCCAACGTGCTGGTCGAGGAAGCAGGGCCCGAAGGCTCCGGCACCAGCACCGGTTCTTCCGCCGCGTGGCCGATGCCCGCCCCGCGCATCCTGGACTTTGGTGTCGCGCGACTCACCACGGGTTCGCCGCAGCATTCCGTGCTCACCCAACGCGGCGAGATCGTCGGCACGCTGACGGCGATGGCACCCGAGCAGCTCGCGGCCGATTCAGAGCGGGTGGATACGCGCAGCGATGTCTACGCGTTGGGAGCACTCGGGTATGAGATGCTCGCGGGCAGGCCGCCCCTTGAGTTGTCGGGCGCAAGTCTGCCGCAGGCCATCAAGATCATCGAGGAACAAGAGCCGCTTCAGCTGGGCGAGATTGACCGTGCCCTGAGCGGCGATGTCGAGACGGTGATCGCCAAGGCCATGTCCAAAGAGCCGCGGCATCGGTATCTCTCCGCGGGCGAGTTCGCGGCAGACCTTCGCCGCATTCTCGCCGACGAGCCGGTCGTGGCGCGAACCCCCACACTCGCCGAGCAACTGCGGCGATTTGCACGGCGTCGGCGTCCGCTCGCCATCGCGGCGGGCCTGAGCCTCGTGTCGCTGGTGGCGGGCCTTGCGATCAGCCTGACGATGTATGCACGGGCCAAAGCCGATCAGGCACGTGCGGATCGCGAGACACAGTTGAGCGAGGCGGTGCGGCAATATCTGGTGATGGATCTGCTGACGGCAGCATCGCCAGACCGCGAGGGGTATGACGTGCGCGTGATGGATGTGCTGCTCAAGGCGGGCAGCACGCTCTCGCAGCGGTTTGGTGATCGGCCCGAGATCGAAGCGGCGATTCGGCAGAATCTGGGTGAGGCACTGGTGCCGCTGGGGCGTGGTGCAGAATCGCTGGTGCATCTGCGCAAGGCGCTTGCGGTGCATGAGGCCGGGTTGCCGGAGTCGGCGCCGCGTGTGGTGGCGACGTTGTGTGCGATCTCCGCCGCGTCGTCGCTGGTGTCAGATCTTCCTGCTGCGCAGGAAGCCGGCAGGCGGGCCATGACCATCGCGGCCACGTACGTGCCGGATGATCGGCTGCTGGCGTGTCGTGCGGCGGTATCGCTGGCTGAGCCGTTGCAAGCGGGAGGAAAGCCGCGGGAGGCCCTCGATCTGCTGGAGCCACTGATCAGCGAAGCGCTGCGTGACTTGTCGCTGCAGGACAACACGTGTGAAGCGATGCTGGCGACGATGGGTGCCGCGGCCAAGGCTCTTGATCAGTTGGATCGAGTGGCGGAGCTGGGGCAGATGGGACTCGAACTGAGCATCAGGCGCGTGGGTCCGGATCACCCCAGTACGCTGCTGGCGACGAACAACTTGATCAATGCACTGGTGAATGTGAAGAAGTTCGACGCCGCGGCGGATCTGGCGGTCGGTTTCGCGGCTCGGGTGGACAAGGCCTTTGCGCCGGATCATCTCTTCCGGGTCGGAAGCCGCTTGACGTGCGGGGATGCGCTGCGGAAGGTCCGGCGATACGACGCAGCAGAGCCGCTGCTGCTGGATGCGTACGCCGCGGCGGAGCGGACGGCGGGCCCGACGCATCCGATGACCGCTGAGGCGATCGCGCAGCTTCGCCAGCTCTACGCCGCGGCTCCGAACCGGGGTCGCGAGATGGCGCTCTGGTCGGCGCGGGCACTGCGGCTGCGGCTTGAGATCGGCGGGCCCGATGATCGGGAGGCCCTCAAGGCGATGCTGCAGAAGATGGTGAGTGATTGCGCGTTGGTGAATGTGGAGGTAGAGCCGCTTGATCTGCTGCTGTTCACGTTTGATCCCAGGCTGGAGAAGACGGGGGTGGAGCCGGCCCGCGAGGCGCGTGCCGCGGCGAACTGGGCGCGTCTGGCGGCACCGCTGAATGGCTCACTGGCATCTGAATCGCTGACTCGGGCGCGCGGAGCCATGACCACATCGGCCCAGCCGTCGGTGGACCAGCAGCTCATCGATCTCGCGGCGGCCGAGATCGGCAAGTGAACGCGGGGAGTGGATGTCGCGAGTAGCTCAACGCGTGCCGCGAGGCTGGTGTGGTACGAGAATGGGCGGCGAATCGCCGCAGCGATCGAGCCGGCTCGGGGTGAATGGCTCGCTGAGTTGTTCGAAGATGGCGTGTTCGATGTCGACGGTCCCCCACCGCTGGCTGCGCGAGTGCATGGCGCGGGCGTAGGTGCGGACACTGACGACGCGCAGCGCGTACCAGTGCCCTCCGTGGGTGAAGAGCTCCTCGAAAAGGGCATCGGGTGGTTGCTGTTCGTGCAGGAAAATGAAAATGAACGCGGCTTCGAACATCGCGCCAAAGAGGCGTTCCCACTCAAGGAGGGATTCGACATCGTCGCGAGTCACCCAGTGTTCGAGGCGGCGGGAGCGGCCGGTGAAGGCTGGGGCTCGGCGGCCCTTCACTTCGGCCAGGAGATTGCCGCTCTGGCCGTAAAGGACGAAATCAAAGGACTTGAGAGCACCCGAGCCCGCGGCGTTGACTTGCGGGAGCAGGGCCTTTCGTGCCTCGTCGACGGCCACATAGGGGATGCGGCGCGTGCGCAGGTAGGCTTCAAAGGCGGATTCGTAATGGTGGCGGCGCTGTGCCATGGGCCAGCGTAGATTCTGTTAGGGTATTGGTTCCTCCCGGATGAGGTTGAGGTCGGTATCCTTCGCGCCGATAAGAGGAGTTCCGGGGCGAGGACTGTTCGTTGGGTACACGGAAAGGTCAGAGATTCACTCATGGGTTTGATTGCCAAGATCCGCAGCCGCAAGATTGTCAGAGACTGCATCGCTCGCGAGCAGGAGTATGCGCCGGTGCTCAATGATGAGCAGCGCATCGCGTGGCAGTTGGAGCAGATCAATCGCAACTGGGCGGTGCAGCAGACGACGATTCCGGCGTACATCGAGGCGGTGCGCAGCGGAAAGCTGCCGCGGAGCTTTGCGTCGCTGAGTGAGTTCACCCAGCGGATGCAGCCGACGACCAAGAAGATGGTGCAGACGCAGATGGCGGAGCTGAGTGATCCGACCAAGCCGCAGGACTTTTCATTCACGACCGGCGGCAGCACGGGCCAGCCGACGAGTTTTCCGTTCTGGAACTCGGAGGCGCAGCATTCGATCCCGGATCGGTGGATGTGCCGTCGCTGGTACGGCGTGCAGCCGTCGGACCGGCTCTTCATGATCTGGGGTCACAGCCATCTGCTGGGGACGGGGCTCAAGGGCAAGTTCAAGGCCAAGCAGCGCATCTGGAAGGATGCGATGCTTGGGTATTACCGGTTCTCGGCGTATCAGCTTGATCCGGCGAAGCTGCGGCATGCGGCTGATGAGATGCTGCGGTTCAAGCCGCAGTATCTGCTCTGCTACAGCAGTGCGCTGGATTATTTCTGCCGCGTGAATGCGGACCGGGCGGATGAACTCCGGAAGCTGAACCTCAAGATGGCCTTTGGTACGGGCGAATCGTTCCCGTATCCGGACACGGCCGAATGGGTGAACAAGACGCTCTCGTGTCCGTGCGCCATGGAGTATGGGAGCATCGAGACGGGGATCATGGGGTTCTCGCGTCCGGTGCCCAAGGGCATGGGGCACTTTGATCTCTTCTGGCGCAGCTATCTCTTCGAGGCCAATGAAGTGGGCCCTACCGGCGGGCGTGTCGTGCGGATCACGAGCCTCTTCCCCAAGAAGTTCCCGCTGATGCGATATGAGATCGGCGATGAAGTGACGCTGGTGGATGGCGATGATCCGCGCAGCCTGCACCGCGTCCAGCGCGTGGCGGGCAAGAGTCTGAGCTTCGTTTCGATGCCCGATGGCACGAAGGTGCATTCGGTGGCCTTCGAGCATTCAGTGCGCACGGTGCCTGGCGTGGAGCGCTTCCAGCTCATCAGCAAGGGCGGCGTGATCACGCTGAAGCTGATTGCGCCCGGCGGGAATCAGGAAGCCATCACCAAGGGCATCCACGCGCTGATGTACAAGATCCACCCGAGCCTCGCGGAGGCGAAGATCGAGTTCACGGACACGCTGATCCAGACGGTGGCGGGCAAGACGCCGATGGTGGTGCTTGAGGAATCGCACCTTTCTTCCGATCGGCGGTGAAACGACTTGCAGACGCCGCCGAACAATGCTCGTGGAGGCTTTGTCATGCGCGGACTGACCACCGGAATCACGGCTGCTTGTCTGATCACCCTGACCGCCGCGGGGATGTCGCCGCCACCACTGGCGGGGCCGCGGGTGACCAAGGAATCGCCGACGCTGGTGAGCCGCGGGTTTGATGGAAAGGTGGCGCTGCCGGAGCCCACACCTGAAGAAGCAGCGTTGCTCCTTCTGACACTCTCGCCCCCCGAGCAGGAACGCGTGCACTCCGAGCTCGCCGCGCGGGCTCGCATTCTTGACCAGTTCACCTCAACGCAGCTGGAACTGCTGACGAAACTGGGCGTGGCCTTCGGCACCAACGACAAGACCGATCAGGCCAATCTGCTGCTCGAAGCGATGTTCCATCTCCAGCCGCTCGCGGCACGCGGCCCCCTTCAGGACCGCCTGCGCGAGTGTCTCGAACCGGCCAACGCCAGAGCGTTCGATGCATCGCTCAAGCAGTTCTGGGATGCCTATTGCAAGGCACCCGCTCAGGGCGACGCGGTGAGCCAGACACGCAACCGCTTCCAGGTGATGACCGAGGCCAATCTGGCGGTACTTGGCAAGCAGATCGAGGCATCCGTCGCCCGCATGCTCGGCAGCGGCGACCTTGTCTACGACCTGCTGTTCAAGAATGTGCCTTTGAACGACGCCCAGCGCGTGAAACTGCGAGACATGGTGGCCGACTTCACGCAGCGCACCAAAGGCGAGGCCACCGACGAGGACAACAAGCGCCTGTTCTTCATGATTCTGCCGATCCTGGAGAACAACGATCAGCGCCGGGCGTTCATGACGAACATTCGGGTGATTTCGGGGCAGGAGAAGGCTCAGAAAGCGGCACCGGAATCCTCCGAGGACTGACCGCGAATCGGCCGCCACCCGGTCGACGGAAAACAGTCGCCCCGCCGCGGCACCGCGGCCTGAGAACCCAGGTCCATGGCAGATGGGGCTCCAACCTGCCATTTACCAAACGGCACGGCAATTCTTGGCTTGGATTCTGAAGGGGCGGAGGCCACTTTCTCGCTCTCAGTAGCAGCGACATGCCTTCCTCTGTGCAGAGATCTTTCACGCGCTGAGACTTGCAATGCAACAGAACTCAATACTCCGTCCGCAACTGCCGCGCCACCGAGCCGGCGCTTCCACTTGGGTGCTTCTAGTCTGCGTATTTGTTGCGGGCATTTTGGTCTGCGCTCTAGCGCTAATGCTGTACAGGACGGTGTTGCCAACTGCAGCTTCGCCGAATCCGGAGAAGAGTCGAGAAACCGAATCACCCGGCACCGACGCGGCGCCAAAACCTCCGGTAGAGACGGCCGCACCGACCAAGACGGTTGACGAACCTGTACAGCGAGTCCCAGACCGCCGGGAGCTGAGTCTGCACCTTCTCAAAGCACTCCGGCTCGCAGCGGAGAACAACGAAACTCCTGACGCAAAGAAGCTGACTGAAGCACAGATCGCGGCGAAAGTTGTGCTTGCACAAAACCCCGATCATCGTCACGCACTTTGGGAACTGGCTTGGGGATCGTACCAGTCCGGGGATTACAAAACAGCGGAACGGTGCTACCGCCGACTCGCAGAGCTCTCACCCACACCTACTGATCAGCTCGAATGGCAGGCCAATTCGCTAGCCATGTTGCAGCAGTTCGACGAGGCCGAAAGAGTTATTGGAGCCCGCCTACGAATAACTCCAGCCCGCGATGCCCGACGGACTCAAGTGCCAGGCACTTACCGCTTGCAAGCGTCGAAGCGCGCTGAATACTGGCAACGCATAGCGAGTCAACTTCCTGAAACCGGCTATGTGCAAGCAATGATCGCAGGTGCGCTGACTGACGCGAAGCAGAATGCCATCGCCAGAACTAGCCATGCGGCAGCGGCCGATCGATGGCCTGACTCCACCTACGTGCTTTGGATGGCTGCGAATGATACTTGGGTCATGGATTCAGATCCTGGCCCAAGCATCAAATGGGCAGAACGACTTTTACGGATTGACCCCAGCAACGCCTACGCCCTTCAACATTGCGCGATCGCCGCTACGAGAAGCAACGACCATGCAAAAGCAGCCAGATATTGGCAGCAGTGGCTGGCAGCTCCCCATAGCCCTCTTGCGTCATCAACACTAGCCGTTCACTGGTCATCTGATTCTCACCTGGTAAACGACGAACTCTTCACAAGATGGCTCGACAGATGGTTACTCCAGTTTGAAGACGCACCTCGCGTTACACTTCCGGACCCAAACATCCGGTCGATTGAGGATGTCATTCAACGCCACGGGACCTCACCCAAGTCTGTGGCTGGCAAGTATGTGCTTACAACATATCTGGTACAAACAATCGCTGACCTGCGCTCTGAAAGCCCATTTGCCATACTTCTCCGGCTGAACTCGCTTCGGAAACTTGGTGCCGCGACTATGGCGGGACCGGCAGGCTTCGAGAACGAGGCGGGCCTTGCAGCGGCTGGCTTTTTGGATGACGATGGAATCCGCAAGGTGCGGGACTCGCAACTCGCTCCGATGCGCCGGGCCCTGGCCGAGCAGCTCGACCACCTCATCGAATTTCACCCATCGTTTCACTCGCCGAAGCTACTTGCGGCAAGTGTTGCAGCCGGAGAGGGAAACACCGAGAGGGCAACTCAATTGCTCAACTCTATTGTGAAGGATGTACCCAGTGCTGTTCAGGCATGGCTTCGTCTTGCCGAGATCCTGCCTCCTGCAGAGGCTCTCAATATGATGGATCGGGCGGCTGGAGCTGCCCCAAACCACGCGTTGCTTCAACGCCGGAAGATCGAACTCCTTGACCAACTCGGTGATTCTCACGCTGCCGCAAATGCCGCTTGGGAGCTGCTCGGCAAATGCGATGGAGCCGATGCGTACTTCGCGTTCGAGTATCTGGCCAAGGAGTGCATTCTGGATGGTGACCTTGAAAGCGCATTGAGCATGCTGGAGTACTCTACGACGTCGCGCCGGACTCCATCAGCTCTACTCAGCCTTGGCAAGCTGAGAGAATCGCTTAGCAAGCCCTTGGTCATCGAAACGTACATCGACGCCTGGCGAGCTTCGCCTCGCGGCAGCGCGACCGAGATCGAGGCCGACAAGCGGCTGAGATCCAAGCCCCTGCAGTTGTATGTTTGCCGCACCTGCGGCGGTCGCGGAACAGTTGAGAGAATCGCGAACGTAGGACGAGCTGATTCAATCGATGCGGGGCAAGTCTACTATCAAAACTACACCTGTGATCAATGCGCCGGGCTGGGCCTTTGGCACCCCGGCGCCAAGTGATCAGGCCCGCGCCTCGCATGTTTCGTTCGAGACGTATGGGCGAGTGTTCGCCCCGAAAGCGAGCGAGGTGTCCATCGCCGACCACTGCTCGGGGCATGTTGGAACCTGGTACCCCTGGGCAGCAGTTCGCCAGCAGCGTTCAACGATCCCAGCCATGTTCCCCTGACACGACACCAGCCCTCGGCGAGATTCTGTCCCAAAGTGTGTTCCGCACATCAACACATTCGTCGAGTCCGGCAGATTACCACGCCACTTGCAGATCCAGAATGATCACTGAGGATATCACATCGCTCTTCTCTCCGGCCATGCTCCTGGTGCCAATGTTGATCATCCTTTCCATGGCAGCGACCGTGCTGATCTTCATCAAGCTGGTCAATGTGCTCGGCGATCGGGCACCCGACAATGCTCCCGATGCCACTCTGGACGTGTTTGAACTCGCGCTCCTCGCAGGCGAGTTGAACGAAACCGTTCTCGTCATGCTGCTCACCAAGGGTGTGATGACTCGCCACGGCACCTGCGTTCGAATCAATGATTCGACCTCCATGGAAGGGCTTTCGCCGTTTGAACTGGCGATGGTTCAGCTGGTCGGTCGCAAGGAACGCGAGGTCGAGTCCCTGCGCTTCGTAAGCCTCGAAGGCACCAGTGAGCTCCGGGATTCGCTGCGGCAACGAGGGCTCATCGCGATGAGTACGCTGCGAGCGAACCGACCACGCATCATCGCGGCACTCCTTTCGCCCGTCATCACCACCGGCCTGACAGCGGTGTTGCTCATCGGAGCAGCGTACATCTTCCAATTGGACGGCTCGCCTCAGCGGCTTGCGACTGAAATCAGTCCTTCAGTTGGGATACTTGCAGCAGTCATCTCGGTCGTTGCGATCTGTGGAAGCTGGAGCACTGTCACTCCGCTGGGGAGTCTCACTTTGAACAGGCACCGTGAACTGCACAGATCGCTCCGCGATCGACAATCGATGTCCGCCCCACCTCGCACGCGCGAGCAGCTGGCACTCACCGCTGCACTCTGGGGCCAGGCGGGCATATCCACAAGCGGTCGTTCCCTCCAATTGGGCTTCATCTGGGAAGGTGAACGCGCCTGAGCATCTCGTCCACCGTTCGCCGCGGACCAATCGGCCCAGATCATCTTCCGACCCAGTTCGCATACGCTCCACCACGATGAGTGGCCGAATGCACGAACCAGCCCCGGTCTCCACGCTTGTGCTCACCGCCCTGAACGGCGAGCCTCTGGCGGACCACGACACCCGCGGCAGCGTCGTCGCCGCGGCCCAATCCCTGGCTGAACGCTGCGGCGTGCGGATCGTCCACCTCACCACCACCGACACCGCCATCTCGATCACGATCGAAGGCTCCACCGTCGAAGCCGTGGGATTTGCTGGCGAACTGCGGACCATCACCAATACCTGGTTTGGGAACAAATTCAGGGATGGACCGCTCTGGGGTACTCCCCGGCCGACATGAGTTTGGCAGGGAAACCTCCTCTCCACACTCCCGACACTTGCGCTCACTACAACCCAACCTGGCTCCGTTTACGCCTTTATCCTGTCCATCCTGTCCATCCATGTTTCATTCTCTGCGCAGAGAAGGGAACATGGATGGACAGGGTGGACAGGATGAAAAACGGTGCAGATGAGGGAAAATTGAGAGTGTGATGAAGCGCGCCGAAGCGGGTTTGAATGATCGTCCGATCGCTCTACGGGGAGAAGCGTCTCGCCGTCATGCGATTGCGCTCATGAATGCAGTGGCGGGGGCCGTTTCGGACGCGTGCCCAACGCTACAGTGCCTCAATGTTCTCCCCTTTGGCCCGGAACCGTTCTGCCGAGCTGATGGATGATCCGGGCTTACCCCAAGACGAGCACTCCCATGCACTCGCGGGGCTCGCCCGCATCAATCGTCTGAGCGCTGCCGCTGCACCAATATGGCGGGAGATCCGCTCCCTCGCCGCGAGAACCCAGCTGCGTACCCGTCCACTTTCGCTCATCGATGTCGCCAGCGGCAGCAGCGATCTGCTGCGCGATCTTGATCGCAGGGCGCGCCGCGCACGAATCGAGTTGGGGATGACCGCCACCGACATCAGCCAGACGGCGCTGGACATCGCCGCGGCACTGAGCCGCGGCACTTCGATTGCCTTCCTGCAGCACGACATTCTCGACCGTCAGTTGCCCAAGAGCGCGGACATCGTCACCAACAGTCTGTTCCTTCACCACCTCGATCCGCCGCAGGTGGTGCTGGCGCTTCGTCGCATGATGGACGCGACCGACCGCTTGCTGATCGTGCACGACCTTCGTCGCACGCGGCGTGGCCTGATGCTCGCCCGACTCATTCCAAGACTGCTGACGACAAGCCGCGTGGTGCATGTGGATGCCGTGCGATCGGTGCAAGGCGCGTACACGTGCGCCGAACTGATCGACATGGCCAATGCCGCGGGCCTGAAGGGAGCGCGAATCCATCCGACCTTCCCACAGCGAATGCTCCTCACGTGGGAAAGGCCCGCATGACCGCCACGATCGAGCGTACCGAGTTTGATCTCCCGCCGGATCCGACGGATGATCGATGGGACACCATCGTCATCGGCGCGGGCGTGGCCGGCAGCGTCGCAGCAGCCGCCGCGGCGAAACTCGGGCTGCGCACACTGCTCCTCGAACGAGCCTCATTCCCCAGGAACAAAGTGTGCGGATGCTGCCTTGCGCCCGCGGGCGTGCAGGCACTCGAAGGCGCTGGGCTTGGTGACGCGCTGGCCGATGCAGTCACCCTCTCGACCGTGCAGCTTCGCAGTGGCCGGGCCTTTGCAGATATCGCGCTGCCGTCGTATCGGGTCATCTCGCGCACGGTGCTTGATCTGAGGCTCGCGAAGCTCGCCGCGGCGGCGGGTGTGCGGGTACACACGGGCGTCAGTGCGCGGGTTGGCACCGACAACGTCGTGAGCATCGTCAGCGGCGATCGCACGGTGCGCCTCTTTTCGCGTGCGGTGCTGGTCTGTGATGGACTTGGTGGAACGAGCCTCAAGGAGCATCCGGCGTTCACGTGGAGCACGGGCGAGGCCAGCTACATCGGGCTTGGCGCAACACTTTCTCGCAGCCCATGGGCGATGGCACGAGGGCAGTTGCAGAGGGTGTAATTGCCCGGTGGCAGCATTGACGCCGCGGCGGCGGTGAGTCCTGAAGCGCTGCGTGCCGCGGGTTCGCCGGAGGCATTCATGCTCGGACTGGTGCATGCAGGCGGTGGAGATTCGGATCCGCTGCGCGACGTGCGTTGGACGGGCACGCCGCTGCTCACGCGGCGACGTTCGCGAGTTTCGCACGGACGCATCGTGCTGGTGGGCGACAGTGCGGGGTATGTGGAACCGTTCACAGGCGAGGGAATGACCTGGGCGATTGAGTGCGGGCTTGAAGCCGCGAAACTCGCGCACCGGATGATGCATGCCAGCGCAGCATCGAATGAATGGGAGTCGATCCGGGCGAGGATCATCGGGCGGCGGCAGCGCATCTGCGGGCTTGTGGCCAGATCGCTGCGAAGGCCTGCGCTGGTGCATGCCGCGGTGCGGTGTGCGTGGCTGCTCTCGCCGGTGGCGGGGCTCTTCACACGAGCGATGCTGGGTGCCCATCAAGAGCCCGCGGCGGGGGTGGCACGATGAAGCCGCGGCTTGTTTCGATCGGTCTTGCAACTCCGGCGCATTCGATCTCGCAGGATGGCTCGGCGGATCTGGCTCGCCTGATGGCACCGGCCCATGTCAGCGGCGACGTCGTCGCGAAGATCACGCGAAGGACCGGTATCCGTTCTCGCGGGAGCATGCTGCTGGATGCCGATGCATGTCAGACGTTCTATCGCACCCCCCGCGATGCGGATGACCGCGGCCCGAGCACGGGTGAACGGCTGGCGAACGCGACTCGTGATGCGGCGGTGCTGGGTTCACAGGCGGCGCAGCGGGCACTGGATGAAGCGCCTGCCGCGGCGTCAAGCATCACCCATCTGATCACGGCCTCGTGCACGACGCTTGAAGCGCCGGGGTTTGATCAGGGGATCATCTCGGCGCTGGGACTATCCAGGGATGTGCGCCGGACGCACGTGGGGTTCATGGGCTGTCACGCGGCGATCAATGCATTGGCGATGGCCCGCGCCATTGCCGCCAGTGATGCGCAGGCAACGGTGCTGGTGGTGTGTGTTGAGCTCTGTTCGCTGCACATGCACTATTCGGATCGGACGGATCAACTGATTGCCAATGCGCTCTTTGCCGATGGTGCCGCGGCGGCGATCGTGAGACAGGAAGCATCGGAAGCACCGCACCTTGCAGCACTGGGCTCACGCATCTTCGCGGATGCGGCGGGTGCTTCAACGGCGGATGCAATGGCCTGGTCGGTGAGCGATCATGGCTTTGCGATGACGCTGGACAAGCGCGTGCCCGAGTTGCTCCGCGGCGGCGTGCCGGAGTGGATTGATGGTGTGGTGGCGCGTGCGGGCTGCACGCGTGAGCAGGTGGGTGCGTGGGCGATTCATCCGGGCGGGCCGCGGATCGTGCAAACGATTCTCGAAGCCCTCTTATTGCGTGAAGAAGTACGACTTCAGGGCGAAGTGGATGCGATGTCGGTGCTCGAAGCGCACGGCAACATGTCGTCGGCGACGGTGCTCTTCATTCTCAAGCGCCTGATGGAGCGTGGTGCGCCCAGACCGTGGGTGGCGATGGCGTTCGGACCGGGGCTTGCGGGGGAGGCTGTGGTCCTGGGGTGAGGCGGGCCTGCGGGGGGATTTCTGAGCACCAACCTCAGAGGGCAGATTTCGGGGTGGAGCGTGAAGCCAAGCCGCACGTTTGGAACCAACACCCGTCACTGAAAGTGACTGCTCGTTGACCTCAATCGGAGCCGAGATCACTGGGAAAAGCGGAGAGTGCCAACTCGAGGGCCGTGGCCAATGCGGGCAGGTCGTCTTTCACCGACTTGACCAACTCTGCAATGTCGATTCCCCAATAGACGTGAACGACGATGTTGCGCATTCCGACGATTTGTCGCCAGGGGAATTCACCAACGAAGGCGCGCCCGGCAGGCGTCAGCCTCGCCGCAGCTTCGCCAATCTCAGTGAAGCAATTGACGAGCGCCCTCGTCCGCACCATGTCTGCTGCGATCACTTCTGCATCGTCGCTTCTGACAATCGTCCTCGCATCGCGCGTGGACTGAAGCATGTGCGAGAGTCGCTTGCGGTCATCCGGTGACGGGCGGGCACCGGACCTTTGAGAGTTGTCATGCGGCATCGAGCATCCTCGCACGAGCCAGCACGGCGGAGCGTTCGCTCACGGGTACTCCCCCAAGCAGCGTTATGTGAACAGTCCGTCCGAGCAGTTCGGAGAGGTCCATCTGCAAGCCGCCGAGGGCGAGGAGGCCGGGAGGGTGGAGTGGATCGGTTTCGACAAGGAGGTCGATATCGCTCTGGGGTCCGAAGCGATCCGTCAGGATGGAGCCGAACAGGTACATGCGGCGCACCCCGACTCGGCGTGCAGCAGCCGTGATCCGGGCGAGATCAAAGTCGATGTCGTGTAGCCGAAGCATCCGGCGATTGTATCGCACGGACCGGTCGAGCTAGCGGAGCCAAGGACAGCTTCGCCGAGAACCATTGCCAAGGGCGGATCGTGACTTCAGGGCCAACGTGTAAACGCCGCCTCCACAGTTCGGAATGAGTGCAGTGCCGGCATGCCGCCGCGCGGCATCACCCAACAGGCGTACCGACAGCCTTCGAGGCTGCAGAGTCCTCTGCATCTGCCGCGTTGTGCCTGTCGGCCCGAACTGCTTACTGCTTGGGGATGAACTTGGCAACGTTGCCGTTCGCTGCGACAGCGAAGATCACGCCGTCATCGAACTTCTCGACAACCAGGCGGACGATGCCGGGCAGTGCGATGCTCTGGGTGCGCGAACCGGTGACGGGATCGAGGGCATCGACTCCCTTGTCGGTGCGGACCAGGAGGCGGCCATTGCGGAAGGCGATGGCTTCGCCGAAGGTCTCGCGGGCGGTCCAGAGGACTTTGCCGCTGGTGGCTTCGAGGGCGATCAGCCCTTCGCTGGGAACCGTGCAGTAGACCACGCCGTTGCGGACAGCGATCTGCGTGGTGAGGGGGGCCGCGGTGCGGTGACGCCACAGCAGTGCGCCGCTCGAGGAGAAGGCCCAGATGGACTGGTCGAGTCCGCCGATGTAGAGAGAGCTCCCATCGGTGGCAGGGTTCATCGCGACGGAGCTCAGGATGCGATTGCGGCCCATGACCTGGCCGCCGGTGTTGAGGAAATAGACATCGCCGGACTGAGCGACGGTACCGATTTCGCCGTTATCCATGAGGACGGGCGTGGCCTCGATGGAGCCGGTGGTCTGGAAGCCCCAGGCCTTGACGTTCTGGCTGATGAGATGGCCAGTGACTTCGCCAGTGGAGGTACCGAAGATGGCCTGTCGCCCGCTGAGGACCGGCGCGGTGTTGACGACTTTTTCGTAACGGGTCTTGGCGACAAGGCTGCCGGTGGCTTCCGCCAGGAGGTAGCCTTCAGACTCGCTGCTGACCAGGATGCGGGACGGATCGACGGTGTCGCGGGCGATGCCGACAAACTTCGTGAGCGGATTGGCAAGGCCAGTGCCCCAGCGACGCTCGCCGGTCAGGCCATCGAGGCAGGCGGTTTCACTGGACTTTGACTGAATGACAAAGCAGCTGTCGAGTGCCACGGCCGAGACGATGGGTTCGCGGAAGCCGGACTTGAACGGGAAGCCGATCCAGTCGAGGCGGTAGCCGAGCGCGGACCAGGCGTCGTGATTCAGTGGGAAGTCGACCTTGGGTGCAGCCGCCGCGGCGGACTTGGCGGGCTGAGCATCGGCCTGCTGGGTTTTACCGTGGCGGGCGCAGGCGCCCAGGGCAAGACCACTGACGAGGATCAGAGCGAGCATGCCGCGATGGGCGGGAACGACGATCGACTTCATGAACAGATCTCCGCGTGAGAATCCACTGGCCAACCAACTGACGCCGGTGCGTCCGAAACCCACCCACGAACCGCAGACGGACGGGTGAGGAGGGTAGGGAGGCCGGAGGGCCTGCAGCCCGCGATCCAATGCCGCGGCTTGCCTGCCCGCCTTCCCAGCTACCCGTCGAGTCAAGACTGGAGCCGATCGATCAGCACCCGCATCATCTGCTCAACCTGGTCCTTGTCGCCAAAGGGCTCGTTGCGCATCGAAATGACGCAGGAAGTAGCGGTCTGATGCGCCTCCACCACCAATCGGGGATACTTGACTGCCCTGGGGCTGCGAGCCACCACGCGTCCGGCATCCTCGGTCACGGAAGTCTCATCCACCGAGTAGCCCCGATCGCGGAGTACCTGATCCAGAACCGCCATGGCCTGAGGTACCCGAACTGATTCAGGCAGGCGGGCGGTCAGCGTCCGACCCGCATAGGTGGCTTCAACTCCTTCGCCGTACTGATAGACGGGCTTCTTGCACCCACCCATGGTGGCAGCCAGGGCCAGGAGCAGGCTGCCCACCAGCACGCGGCCCGCCAGAGACGTCTTGTTGGTCATGTGCGACATAGACCCTGAGCGTACGACCGCCGCCCCTGAATGTCCCACGTCTTTTCGCAGTCCACCCATGCAGAGGATGGGTCAACCCCCGGCTCCGTGCCGCACCCGCCTCACTCCGGGGTCGTAGGTCTATTGTCTGATGAGCGCAATACCCGAAAATCAGGGCAGCCATGTTCCCCATGAAAGACAGCACCAACCCACCGATCCTCTCCACTTGCCGTTCGCATTCTGAACGGTATTGGCCGCTCGCCGCGCTGGTCGCGTGCGCTGGCATGGCATGCGCCGCGGCGGCACAGTCCTCTACCCCCCCGCCTGCGGATGGCGAAATGAAGCGCCCGGGACAGGTGCAGCCCGAGAGCCTCGCTCCGCTGTCACAGCCAGTTTCCCAACCGGTCCCGGGAACGTCGCCGGACACCCAGCCCGCGCCAGGCACTCCCACGGCAGTGTCCCCGTCACGCAAGCCGGCGGCGGTGCAGCCCACGCCGCAGGCAACGCCACAGGCCCTGAGGCAGATGACGGCGGATGCGGTGGAACGGCTGGGTCTGCTGAACATCCGTGCGATTCACACGCCCACGACGGCGGACTACGCGTCGACCGCGCTGCTGCTTGGAATGGCGCAGCGCTACTCGCCGGACGACCTGAGCCTGATTCGTCGTCGCGGCGAAGCAGCGTGGGGCGCGGGCGACAAGGACCTGCTGATGGAGCTCACCTCGCAGGCAATCAAGCTTGATTCGACCAACACGGTGGCGCAGCTCCGGCTGATCTCGTCTCGTCTGAGCGAGTTCCAGACTGTCGAGGAGCGTCTTTCCCGCATTGAGGCATTCCTGGGTCCCAAGGGGAGCTCGCTGGATGCATCGATCCGCAGCCGCTTGGCGCTGGACGCGGCGCTGCTCTATCGCGAGCGCGGCGATGATGTGAAGTTCGTGGAGAAGCTCAAGCAGGCCACGCAGCTGGATTCGTCCAACAAGGAAGCGGCGATCCTGGCGATGAACTACTACACCTCGCGCTCGAGCGACCCGATGGGCACGCTGGAGATGCTCACGAACCTGCTCTTTGCCGACCCGATCGACCCCAACGTGCACTACGAACTGGCAACGCACCTGGCTTCGCTGGGTGCCTTCAACGAAGCCCGCCGGTTCCACGGGGTGTACACATCGATCCTGCGCAAGGACGGCAGCTCGATCAACTACAACCTGACGGTCGAGGCGCACATGCTGACGTGGCGGTGCGAGGGCGCGAAGGCCGCCGCGGAGGCGGTGCGCAAGGAGCTCTACACCAGACGCAACGATGTGGCCCGTGATGCCCGCAAGCGTCAGGCGGACGACTCCACGGCGCTGGGAGGAAATCTCTCAACGCTGCGCAAGCCCGACGAGGTGCGGCTGGAGCCGCGGCTTGAATACGTGCGGCTGGCAACGGCCTCGATCATGGACGACCAGACCGAGGTCAAGCGATCGCTGATCGATCTGGCGGCGACGCTGGCGGATGAAAAAGAGCGACTGAGTGCCGCGAACTCCCGCGATCCTGGCATGACCGAGGAGCAGGCCAACGCGCAGATCAGCAACATCTATCAGGATCTGATTCTCTGGAGGCTGCTGACGAACATCGACACCGACAAGATCGAGGCCGATCTTCCGGTGGCGATCAAGGACATCCCCGAGACCAACACCCGACGCGTCGCGATCGCGGCGTGGCAGACGCTTCGTTCGGGCGATGCCGCGGGCGCCCTCAAGGCCTGCGATCAGCCCTGCGATGACCCGGGGGCGCCATGGATTCAGATCTGCCGTGCCGAAGCACTCGCAAAGAGCGGTGATGCATCCCAGGCCGTGAAGGTGCTGACGGAGCTCTCGGGAATGTTCCCACTGACGACGATGGCGACCTACTCGATGGATCGCGCATCGCAACTGACGGGAAAGACACTCAAGCCCGGCAACCTGGATCTTCCCGTCACCACGACGGTCGCGGCCTACGCGAACAAGATCCCGCGCTGGATCGACACGATGATCACCCAGCCCAGGCTCTTCCAGGCAGTCAGCGTCGACATGCCCCCGGCGCGTCAGGGTGCGCTCGAGCGATCGCCCGTCACGCTGCGGATCAAGAACATCTCTCCGATTCCGCTCTCGCTGGGCTCGGACAAGACGATCAGTTCGCGATTTGTCTTCAACCCCATGCTGGAGATGGCCGACCAGCCCCGACCGCTGCAGGGTGAACCCGAAGTCTTCGAGGTGGACCGCAGGTTCCGACTGATGCCCAACGAGGAGATCTCCGTGACGCTGCGCCCGGACGCGGGGATCATCGGATTCATCGCCGAGAACGCCGCGGCGGGCCCCTCGCGTCTGCGGTACCGCGTCCTCCAGGGGTTCCGCGGCAATGAGGTCGGTGCCGGCTGCATCGAAATCAACACCACCACCACCGCCAAGGAACCGCTGCTGGAGGCCAACCTCTCAGCAGAGGAACTCGAAGAACGCATCAACTCCGCCGACGATCCCTCCATCGTTGCAATCCTGACCGGCGCCAGAGCGCTGCTCATCGCCTCAGATGCACCCTCCGACAGTTTCGCGGCCAACCCGGTGACCACGATGGCCAAGACGCTCGCCACCAAGTACCCGACCTGGAGCCTCACCGCACGAACCTTCTGCGCCGCGATGATGCCGCCCGCGTCGCAGACCGCAGTGCTCGCGGACCTGGACGCAGCGATCAAGGCCGACCCCGATGCGGACATCCGGCTCATCGCCGTACTGACGCGGGTGACCGACGTGGCCGATCCTCTGCTCGAGGCCGCCGCGAAGGATGCAGACCCCAGACTCGTTCAAGCCGCGGCGTTGCAGAAGACGCGACTTGCCTCCGACAAGCCGACCTATTCGAAGATCGGCACCAGCGAACTGCTCAAGCACTCCGAACCCCGCACGCTGCTGCCCGCGGGCGGCCGATAGGAACCTCTGCCGAGCTTTGCACCGGGCTGAGCCTGTGACTCCCGCGTGAATACACCGCCACGGCCAACATTGTCGCCCCGTGCCTGGCTGCGCTGGGGAGGGTTTCTGCTGGGAGTGCTGCTGCTCGCGGCGGCGGTTCACGCGATCACGCGCGACCGCGCCGCACTGGACGCCACCCTTGCCTCCATCCGCGGTGCATCGCCGGTGTTGATCGCCCTGCTGTTCGTGCTCCCAATCGCCAACTGGGTGCTGACCTCGTGCGTCTTCTGGCTGCTCATGCATCCAGGTCCGGAGGAACGCTACAAGACTCCCGGACCAGGCGAGATGCTGGAACTCATCGGTACTGCGTGGCTTGCCAACTACCTGCCGGTTCGGCCCGGCATGTTCGGTCGCATCGCCTGGCACCGCACGCACGGGGGCATTCCCGTGGCGCGGAGCGTTCACTCGATCGTGAGTGCCATCGCCTGCGGGGTGGTGGCCGTCGTGCTGCTCGTCGCCGCGGCGTGGATGACGCCCCGCGAGACGGCCCATGCAAACCTGTGGGTTGCCATCGCATTGATTGCTCCACCCCTGGCCCTTGCAGCCCTCGCTGTTCCCGCAGGACGGGTGCGCCCTCAGTGGCGATGGTTCCTGCTGGCGTGCAGCGTTCGGTGCCTTGATGTCTGGGTTTGGATGGCGCGGTACTGGGTGGCCTTCGCCATCACGGGCCAGACGCGGCTTGAACTGCGGGAAGCCGCGGCGATCGCAGCGGTGAGTCAGGCGGCATCGATGATTCCGCTGTCCGGGAACGGTCTGGGCCTGCGCGAAACGGCCGTGGGCATGATGGGTGCCTGGCTGCCGACCTGGTATCTGAGCGGTTCGCAGCTGTCGAAGCAGAGCGGGCTCGCGGCGGACATCGTGAATCGGACCGGCGAGCTGCTGGGAGCGCTGGTGGTGGGCGCGATCTGCGGGCTCCTGCTCGCCCGGCGGATGAACGCGGCCCGAACAATGAATGCGGGTGACAGGACTTGAACCTGCAAAGCCTTTCGGCCACGGGAACCTAAATCCCGCGCGTCTGCCATTTCGCCACACCCGCTGGCTCTGAAGCCAAGGGTAGGAATGAAGGCCGTGGCGGACACCGCGCCAGCCGGGCACCTGCCTCGTCACGCCGATGAACGACTGCCGCGGCGGACGAAAGGCTCCGTGGGGCAAGGTGATTCTCACGACACCCCGAGCGGGCCGCACTAGAATCCGGCATGGCAAGCCCATCGATTGCGCCGATCTTTCTGCGAGCCGCGCTCGCGGTGACCTTCCTGTGGGCAGGCTTTGGCAAGTTGCTGGACACGATGGCCGTGACCGGGGCCAAGGCCGCATTGCTCGCGAACATGGGCGTGATCGCGCCGCTCTCGCCGGACGCGAAGAAGTCTTCGTCGCTGGGCCAGCCCGGCGGCGTGCCTGTGCTCTCCACGTTGCTGGCGATGCAACCGGCTTCGAGCGGCACACCCGTGGTGAAGGAACCGCAGGAACCGGCGAAGCCCGCAGCGGAGGTACCCGCGACGAAGAGCTACGGGGCCTCGGATTTTCCTGATGAACGGCGCGTGGCGAGGATGTACGGAATCGCACTGCTGATTCACGCCGCGGCGAATCCTGCGTCAGATGAACGAGGCAACGCCAAGTGGGCAATGCTTCCAGCATCGCTGGGACAGGGCAGCACGCCCCGGTGGCTTGCGATCGCGGCGGTGGCGACGGAGATCGTCGCGGGTCTGTTCGTGCTGGTGGGACTGCTGACCCGGGTGAGTGCGCTGGCGCTGGCCGGGACAATGATGACGGCGATCTGGCTGACCGAGATGGGCCCGGCCATCCAGAACGGCCAGACGATTCTCGGGTTCATTCCGTCGTATCCGGCGTATGGCGTCGACGCTGCGGGAAAGTTCCTCTATGCGACACTGCTGTGGCAGTGTTCGCTCCTGTGCATTGCCATGGCCCTGACCTTCACCGGGCCCGGGGCCGTCTCGTTTGATCGGGCTTTGTTTCCGCCCAAGGGCTCTCGCAAGGCCGATGCGGATGAGGAATGATTGAACAGGGGACCCGGCCTGATCGGGCCCGAACGCGGGGCGTGCCGCCGCGGATGCTCCCCCACCCGGCTCGCACTACACTGATCGAGCAAACGTGTCAAAGCGACCGAACCAACCTCCGTCCGGCTTCGGGTACCCGGGTCCCTCTGGAAGCCCTGCGCCCGAACCGGGCAAGCCGCACCGCGTGCTGACGACCGTGAAGGGCCTTCCGGTCTCGGGTGGCATCGTGATCGGCCGCGTGCTGGTGATTGATGATTCGATGCGCCGGGTGGTGCGCCGGACGATCAAGCCCGCGGAGGTCAAGGGTGAGCTGACGCGGCTTGAAGCCGCGGTGAAGGCCTCGATCAGTGACATCCAGCGGGTCCATGAGCAAGCCGAGCGCGACATGGGCAAGGAAGCGGCGAAGATCTTCACATTCCATATCGGAATGCTGCGAGATCCGTCGCTGATGGGGCAGGTGCGCAAGCAGATCGAGACCGAGCTGGTGACGGCCGAGTACGCGGCGACTCACGTGCTCGACAAGCTGGCCGGCCAGTTCCGCCAGCACAAGGACCCGGTCTTTGCCACCAAGGTCAATGACATCGACGATCTGATGGATCGCCTGATGGCGCAGCTGGTGGCGGGCGAGGTCGCGGCAGGGAAGATCGCGGCGAGCGCGGATGCGGACACGATCATCGTGGCTCGCGACCTGACTCCTTCGCAGACGGCGAGCTTTGATCGCAGCAGGATCGTCGGATTCGCGACCGATCTGGGCGGCATGACCAGCCACACCGCGATCATCGCCAAGGCGCTGGAGATTCCGGCGGTCGTCGGCTGCCAGACGCTGCTGGCCAAGGTGCACGACGGCGATCTGGTCGTGCTTGATGGCGACCGGGGCGTGGTGACGCTGCACCCGGATACGGCCACGCTCGAACATTACTCGCGGGCGATCGAACTGCGGCGCACCGCGCAGGCGGCGCTGGTTGAGGTGCGCGACCTGGCGTCGGTGACGACGGACGGGGTGGCGGTGAAGCTGGTGGGGAACATCGAGTTGCCCGATGAAGTAAGCCGCGTGCTCGCGGCGGGCGGCGAGGGGATCGGCCTCTACCGCACCGAGTATCTCTATCTGACGGGCAACGAGGAGCCCAACGAGGGCGTGCACTTCCGGGCGTACAAGCGCTGCGTGCAGCTCTGTGCCGGCAAGGAGCTGGTGATCCGCACGATGGATCTTGGCGCGGACAAGTACACGCAGGCGCAGGCGGAGATTCCCGAGCGCAATCCGTTCCTTGGCTGCCGAAGCATCCGTTACTGCCTCAAGAACCAGTCGATGTTCAAGAAGCAGCTTCGCGCGATTCTGCGTGCCAGCGCGGAGGGGCCGATCAAGGTGATGTTCCCGCTGGTCTCGACGATCGCGGAGCTGCGTCAGGCCAAGTTCATCGTCAACGATGTGATGGAGGAGCTGGACGAGGAGGGACTGCCCTTTGATCGGTCGATCAAGATGGGCATGATGGTGGAAGTCCCCTCGGCGGCGATTCAGGCGGACACGTTCGCTCGCGAGTGTGATTTCTTCTCGATCGGCACGAACGACCTGGTGCAGTACACGCTCGCGGTGGACCGCATCAACGAGCGCGTGGCGAATCTGTACAACCCGATGCATCCGGCGGTGATCCGCCTGATCCGCGATGTGGCACGTGCGGCGCGGCGGCACAAGATTCCGGTCTCCAACTGCGGCGAGGCTTCGGGCGATCTTGAGTTCGCGATGCTGCTCATCGGCCTTGGCGTGCACACGCTGTCGGTTTCGGCCTCGGCGATTCCCAAGCTCAAGCGCTTCATCCGTTCGCTGAGCATGGAACAGTGCGAGAAGACGGCTCGCGAGACACTCAAGCTCGATTCGGATGTGCAAGTCGCGGCGTTCCTGCGCGACCGGGCCCGCAAGAGCGCGCCCCACTGCTTCGAAGACACCGTGGCGGATTGACCCATCACAGCCCTGCGTCAATCCGCATGGCGGTCCGCCGCATCGACGTTCGCAATCTTAACATAACTCCTCGCCATTGCGACTCTGCCGCCTTTGCGGCCTGGCACCAACCGGCCGTGGGAGGGTCTTTTTCCCACCCCCGCGTCGGCAGAGTGTCGGGGGCGGTCGCGCACTGCGGAGGTGCATTTTGGATTCACCTCATGAGTAAGTTGTGTGCGGAATTATCGCAGCGGCAGGCACTTGGGATCGGTTTCTTCGGAGAAAGGAATCCGCCAGCTGACGTCCAATTCAAGGTCTGCCGCGGCCGATGTGTCTCCCAGACTCGATCACGCGATCGAGTTCAAGGAGTACCAAGATGCGAATGTCGATAGCGATGAAACTCGGGGCGGGATTTGGAACGGTGCTGGCCATTCTGGTCGGAAACGGGCTGATGGCGATTCAAGAGAGCAGGGTGGGCGTGAGCCGCGTGGAAGACGTGGCCCAGCTGGGAGCTCGGTCGGCGGATGTGTCGGAACTGGTCGAAAGTGCCTCGAAAGTCCGCATTGCAATGCGTGACTTTCTCATTGACCCAAGCGACTCGACCAGTTCGGCGCTCGATCAGTCCTGCAAGGCACTCGACACGCAGATCGAAAGTGCCACGACGGTCTTCAAGAGTGCTGAACGGCTCGAGATGCTGCGCACACTTGATGAATCGTTCGAGGCATACCACGCCGGCGCGCTCGATCTGGTTGATCGCGTCAAGCACAAGCAATCGCTTCGAAGCACAAGCCTGAACGCATCGGGCGAATCGCTGGCCACCGAACTGGACCGGCTGATTGAATCCGAGAAGGACCAGACTCGGCGTCTCATGCTGGCGCAGACTCTGACTGAAGTCCTTGACGGGCGCCTGAACGCCAATCGTGCCCTGCTCGAGGAATCGGACGAGGCTCACGCCAAGGCGGCATCGCAGCTCAAGCTGGCCCTGAGCAGTTCGCAGGAGCTTGGCGAGACGAAGCTGCCCGAGCTCATCGGCACATACACCGCGGCGTTCGAGCAGATGCACACGCTCACCCAGGAAGCCAGGAGCGTCCGGGTGGAGCGGCTCAATCCCGCCGCGGCACGCGTGCAGGAGGCCATTGATCACCTCCAGGCCTCCATCGCCGCCACCACCGCCGACTCCACCTCGCTGGCCAAGCAGGAGGCCCAGCGGGCGTCCAATCTGGGCATCATCGTTCTTCTGGTCTCGGTTTCACTGGGCATCACCGCGGCGGTGCTGCTCAGCCGGTCCATCTCGACCGCCGTTCGCCGCGTCTCGAACCGAGCAGAGGCCATCGCAGCCAACGATCTGACCGGCGAGGATCTGCCGGTGACTTCGAACGATGAGCTGGGACAGCTTGCCCGTTCGGTCAACTCGATGACCGCATCGCTTCGCGGCATCGTGGCCGAACTCTCCAATGCCGCCTCGGAGGTTTCCGCCGCGAGCACCCAGATCGCGGCGAGCAGCGAGGAGATTTCCGCCGGGCTCCAGCAACAGGAGAATCAAGTCACGCAGATCGGCTCGGCCGTTGAGGAAATGTCCGGGGCGGCCGGGGACATCGCCAAGAAGGCAGCCGAAGCCAACGCCGAAGCATCCGCTGCGGGCGAGGCGGCGCAGACGGGCGCACGCACGGTCGGCGGCACGGTGCAGGGCATGCGCAAGATCGCGGACTCAGTGCGAGCAGCGGGCACCAGCGCCACCGAACTGGGCAAACGCGGCGAGGAGATCGGGCGGATCATCCAGGTCATCACCGACATCGCCGATCAGACCAATCTGCTCGCGCTCAATGCCGCGATCGAGGCGGCCAGAGCGGGCGAACACGGCCGCGGCTTTGCCGTGGTCGCCGATGAAGTGCGCAAGCTCGCCGAGCGCACGGTGAAGGCCACCGATGAAGTCTCCGAGTCCATCAACGCCATTCAGCGCGAAACCACGACGACGGTGCAGCAGATGAAGGCGGGCACGACCGAAGTGGAAGAGGGTGTGGTCCTTGCGCAAGGAGCCGGTGAGAGTCTGGGTGCGATCGTGACCAGAACCAAGGCGGTCGGAGGGTCGATCCACTCCATCCTCGCCGCGGCGGAGCAGCAGAGTGCGGCGACCTCGCAGGTGGCACGAAGCATCGTCGAGATCACCAGCACCGCGCGGCAGGCCGCGGCGGGTGCTGGCCAGGCCGCGGCGGCAACGACGCAGCTCTCCGCCAAAGCCGAGTCGCTCCAGCAGATCGTCCAGCGATTCCGCGTGGAGGATCGTCCGACCGCATCATCGAGAACCTCGCGGCTGCGCACGCGATGATCCGGCTGTAAGGCTGGCCCCCTGAACGCAGGCGCCGATGGTGGCGGCCGTTCGAACAGTTTTCGCGTACCACAAGGCACCCGGTGCGGCATGTGATGCCGAACCGGGTGTCGCTTCATTGCGGGATTCAGCGCAGCGCGGCCACTCGACCACCGCCCGACTCAGTCATCCTGCTCGTACGCGGCGGTGAGTTCATCGATGATGTCGCGCAGCCTGGGGGCAATGCGGTTCTTCACGGTGTAGACCTGACCGGGCGTGATGCCGCAGGCGACCGCCACTTCCTCGGGCGTCTTGCCGTGAACCACCAGCAGTTCGAAGGCATTGAGGTTTCCCTCGCTCAGGCGTGACT
>JBILUL010000047.1:0-29545 GCA_044371005.1 Phycisphaerales bacterium
TACGGGCCGATGATGTTCAGTTGCGTGGTCTTCTGCCAGAGTTGCCAGGGGTATGACGTCAATGTGTGTCAGCCGCAGGGGCCGACGCCGATCAACTTCTGCGAGTGCCAGCAGTTCTGTGTTTCGCGGGTGGTGCCTGGGCCCAGGTGGGGCATCGAGGTTCCTGATCTTGATCCCAATGCGATGGTGATGGTGCGATTGATGCCCGCCCCGGGTTCGGATGATGAGATCGACACCACGGATGATGCGGTGATGGTGCGCATCGGAGACATCACGCCGGGAGGATGTCCATCGGATTACAACCAGGATGGCGGCGTTGATGGGAGTGATGTGGGTGCGTTCTTCGTGGATTGGGAAGCCGGCGACGCCGCGGCGGACATGAACCAGGATGGTGGCGTCGATGGCACCGACGTCGACACGTTCTTTGGATACTGGGAAGCTGGCTGCTGACCCGACGCGAGCGGGCCGTGCGCAGCGGGCTGTGCGCAGCGGACCGCCGGAGGAAATGTGACCGCCGCATCAGATCGTGTGCGCAGGCCGCGGCGTGTCTTCGTGGATCCGTTCGCGCTGCATCTTCCCGTCGGGCGTTGCCATGGAGAGGAAGCACGGATCCTCATTCACGCGGCAGAGTAGGTGCACGGGCCGGCCCCAGAGGATGCGCAGCGCGCGGAGGGTTTCAGTGGCCTTCGCGGCTTCGATCTCGACGCCTGAGAACTTGTGCGCGAGGACAAGTTCGCCCCGGTTGAGGTAGTTGGCATCAACGACATAGATGAAGGGCTGGCCGGCGTTGGTGATGAAGTGCAGCAGTGTCTGCTTCACGCGCTTCCAGTCGCGTGAGACGATCTTGATCTCGCCGGTCTGCGGATCACGCTTGTGCTGGTACATGCGCAGACGCTCGACGAACTCCTCCGTGAGGAACTCATCGATGAAGGAGACATCGTTGTAGATGCGGCGCACTTCGAAGATCTTGGCGCGTCCGGCCATGCTTTTGTCGTCGAAGGCTTCGCGATCGCCCAGCGTGTCGATGTCTTCCCAGCGCGGGCCGTGCTGGCCGGTGTTCCAGCGGCGTTCGATGTCCTTGAAGAGTTCGACACCGATCTTGTAGGGGTTGAAGCCGCCGGGGGGCATGTGAACGACGCCGCTGTGCTGGTCGGCGTAATGCACGATCTCGCGGGCTTCGAGGAAGTGCTGGGTCATGAGCTTGCTGTGCCAGTAGGTGGCCCAGCCTTCGTTCATGATCTTGGTCATCGCCTGCGGAGCGAAGTAGTAGGCTTCATCGCGGATGATGGAGAGAATGTCCTGCTGCCACTCTTCGAGCGCGGCATGCTGGAGGAGGAAGAGGAGCACATCGCGCGTCGGTTGCGCCGGATACTTGGCGCGGTCCTGACGCAGTTGTTCATCGTGCTGGCGACGCTGCTTGTCGAGTTCACTCTGCGGGTTGATGAATGGATCCATGTAGTCCTTGGCGGGGAGCTTCTCCGGACGCCAGGGTTCTTGGACGGGTGTTTCGTGATCGTCTTTGGTGTGATAGTGGGGTTTGGGTTCGCGCGCGACGAACGGGGAATGAGGATCGATGAGGTTTTCGATGGTGAGGCAGGCATCGATGAAGCGTTCGACGGCTTCGTGTCCGTGGCGATCGATGTGGCGGCGCACGCGGGTGGCGTGGTTGGCCATCTCGTCCATCATCTTGCGGTTGGTGCGGCTGAACCAGAGGTTGTTCTTGAAGAAGTCGGAGTGGCCGTAGACGTGGGCCATCACGAGTTTCTGGTCGGTGACGTTGTTGCTCTCCTGGAGGTATGCGTAGCAGGGGTCGTTGTTGATGACCATCTCGTAGATGCGGCCAAGGCCATACGCATCGCGCTTGCTGAGCTTCTCGTACTCCATGCCCCATCGCCAGTGCGGGTAGCGTGTGGGGAAGCCGCCGTAGGAGGCGATCTGATTCATGATGTCGAAGGGAAGGACTTCGTAGATGACCTCAAATGGATCGAGGTTGTACTCAAGGGCTTTGGCCTTGATGCGCACCATGTGATCGAGGAGCTCGGGAGTGAGATCGGTGTGCGGCGTCCCTGGCATGGAATAGGTATCGGCCGCGGCGGGGAAAGGATGCAAGCCGAATTGTCATTATGGGACCCTGGCAAAGAACAGGCCCCGGCGGGAACGTGGCTGAAACCGTGAATGCGGCGTGATTGTGGCGTTCCAGCCATCATTTGCCCCCTGTTTCGGGTAATCTGCAAACTCCAATTGCCTACGCTTGCTATAAGTATTTACAACTCGGGTGTTGGGGTGACTAGAAAAAGGGAGCTTCCATGGTGTTTCAGATGAATCGTGCCGCGGGCCTGGTGGCGGCGTTGGTGGCGTCGGCTGGTCTTGTGGTGACCGGCGCGCAGGCGCAGTGGACTGCGGATACCGCCGCGAACACGGTGGTGGCTGATGGCGCTGGTTCGCAGGGCACGCCGATTGTGCGTGCGGCGGCGGACGGTGGCGTGTGGATCTACTTCTGGGAGGGCGGCGCCGGAGCTGGCCTCAAGCCGGCGATTCAGCGGCTGGATGCTTCGGGCACGAAGGTCTTCGCGGGCAACGGCATCATTCTGGCGAACCGCTTGAATACAGGTTCGTTCCAGACGGACATGAAGGTGGACGCGGCGGGCAATGCGTACGCCTCGTTCGATGACAACAGCACCGGCACCACGGTGACTCGTGTACAGAAGGTCACGCCCGACGGAACCCTCGCGTGGGGCGCAACGGGCGTTGAAATGCCCTCATCGACCAACTCGCTGTCGACTCGCGTGGCTCCATGTGCCGATGGCACGGTGGTGTGCATGTACGTCGTCAGCAACGTGCTGAACTTCCAGCGCATTGCGGCCGACGGCACGTTGATGGGATTCTGGTCCGTTGCTGAGGCTTCGCGGGCGCAGAATCCCAGCGATCTGATTGCCGGCGACGCCGGCGGCGATGTGATTGCGATGTGGATCCGCAACGAAACCACCAGCTTCCTCTCGCGCAAGGGTCTCAAGGCGCAGAAGTTCAACTCGTCGAACGCGCCAGTGTGGAACGGTGGTGTGGCGGTGGATGTCTACACCTCCGCAGCAACGCCTGCACGCGGTCTTGGCAACGGCTATTTCCCAACCCTGGTCTCCGATGGCCAGGGCGGTGCGGTGGTTGCGTGGTATGACGGCGGTGCGGCGCGCAATGCGTGGCTGCAGCATGTACTCAGCGATGGCACGCAGCGATTCGCTCAGGATGGTCTGGCGATGTCGAGTGTTTCGTCGTCGAGTGAGTATCGTCTCTCCGCCGCGGTGTCGTACAACACGACCACCGGCGACTACGTGGTGGCCTTCGAGACCAGCAACACGCTCCAGAGTCAGTTTGGTCTGAGCGCCCAGCGCGTGTCGAACGACGGAACAATCGAGTGGGGCTCTGCGGGTCAGATCCTGATGCCGGTTGTCGCTGGTTCCAACCACAAGTCGTTCGTCAGTGCCCAGCCGGGCCCTGAGAACTCGGCGGTCATCTGCTGGCTTGATTACCAGGGTGCCAACTTCCCGATGCTTGTGAAGGCTCGTCGCATCGATTCAACGGGCGCCGATGTGTGGGCCGGTGCTCTCAACGTCGGTTCGGGCCTCACGACCAAGGGGCGTCTGGGTCTGGTCAAGGCCACCGGTTCCGACATGATGATCGCCGGCTGGAGCGATGATGGTGCAGGCAACACCGACATCAAGGCTCAGAACATCAACATGGATGGCACCTTCGGCCCCGCTGCTGGCTGCTTTGCCGACTTCAACAACGACGGTGGCATCGACGGCGGCGACATCGAGGCCTTCTTCACGTCGTGGGAAGCTGGTTCAGCTTCCGCCGATGTGAACCAGGATGGTGGCGTCGATGGCGGCGACATCGAAACCTTCTTCAGCGCGTGGGAAGCGGGCGGCTGCTGAGTTTGAAGGCGGCCTTTCAGTATCACCAGAATCTGAAAGCCAGGAAACGCAGTTCATGCAACGGTGCAGTCGAGGGCTCTTAAGGCCAGCGACTGCACCGTTGTTCTTTTTCGCGAGCTTCGTGCCCGCGACGGATTGCGCTGGGCTGCAACAGGCTGCGATGATCAAGCGTGTCGCGGCGACTCAAGGCACGACGCTGAGCGTGGCATCGCCGCTGGCTGCGATCTGGCTGCGAATGGCCGGTCCCATGATGATGCAGCCGTGCGATGCGTTGTTGGTGGGGTTGTTGCCGTGAATCTGGAAGGCCGTGCGGCCCAGGGCGTTGTGGCCCACGGGCGTGAGGTTCATCACCGTCGGGCCGTGGGTGGGGTGCTGATAGGCGGGCCCGATGCTCCACTGGCCCTGAGGGATCGGTCCGGCATCGACGACATGCTGCATGGCCGGGTTGTTGCGGCCCGTGGCTGCGGTCGTCCCTGCACCCGAGTAGCCGGTGCCGATGAGGGCGCCATCGTGCTTGAGCTGGCCCGTTGACTGGCTGTATTCCCAGGGCATGTTCAATCCTCCTTGACCAGCAGACAGGAGCATTCCCCGCTGGCATTGAGAACGAGCGTATGGCCGTTGCAGTGGGGGGTGCTGAGCGACCGCGAACTTCAGATGCTCCGGAACTCCGTGCATCGATAGGCTTCGCGCTCGAAGTGATTGTCGCGATACGGGTCACCGCCGCGGCACAGTTGCCACAGGGAGCTGAGTGCATAGGCAGGGAGAAAGAAAGGCCCCCATCGCATGTACTGCCGCACATGCACGCGTTCATGCGAGCGTGTGATCGCGTGTGCCTGTGCTGTCGGTGCGAGGATGATCTGTCCCAGGGTGAGTGCCAGCGCCATGCCGCGTGGGGTGCCGTGGCGAAGCAGGAATGCGACGGGCGGGCCGCTGACTTCGAGAGCGCCATGCATCCAGCGTGCTCTCGCGCCCAGTGGCATGAGGGGAATGAAGAGCGCAAGGCCCAGAAGCGAGTTGGGAAGCGCCCAGAGGGAGCCCAGGATGGTGAGCAGAGTTCGCAGGGTGGGTGGGTTTTGGAGTGTGGGTGGTGCAGCGAGCGCTGTGGTCTTGTCGCGTGGGTGAGGCCAAGGCGCACCATCCTAGAATGGATGGGCGGTGAGTGTCGCGGAAGGGGAAACTGCGGGCACCCGGGAGGATGTGGATGACGGTGATCAAGACAGAGCATGTCGGTGTGGCGCTGGTTGTGACGGTCACGCTGCTGGGCGTGGCGATGGTGATGCCGCGGCTTGCGGTGTTCGTGTTCATTGGCACCATCCTGTGTCTGATTCCCTATACGTTGTGGCGGGCGATGGAGCGGAGGAAGGCGCCCGGGTGTGTGCCGCGGCCATCGGGGGATGTAGTGCGCGTGGCGCGGCCATTGGTCGCGGATGAGGCGATGGAGGATCAGTGGGGCTCGCTGCAGGGTCGGACGGTGACGAGGATTGTGGTAGCTCCGGAGCATCTTGGTGCGCTGCAAGGTGTGCGCGAGGGTGATGCGCTGCAGTTGGTGCGGGAGCCGGAGAATGCCGTCGATATGGATGCGGTGGCGGTACGCGTGGCACGGAGCGGGGAGAGGCTTGGGGTTGTGAGCCGCGGGTTTGGGAAGGCGCTTGCGGGGGCGATCGGTGCGGGCGAGGAGTTCAAGGCGCGGGTGAAGCGCGTGGGGGAAGTGGGTGAGGGTGGAGTGAGTGTGGAGATCTGGAGTGTGCGCGGGGTGGGGGAGTGAGGGGGTGTGGCGTCATGGCGGTAGATGCCAACCGGGCCCCTTCAGGGCCCGCAGTTCCAGGGCGTTCGTGACCCGCAGCTTCGCGAGCGAAGCGCTCGCTCGCAGCGGGCTATTGAACGTGGTGCCTTCGGCACCGGTCTTGGTGGAGATGGTCATTCCTGATATGTTCGGTGCCCAGGTCGATCTTCAGGCAGCAGGGTCTGGCGGTCGGTCTTTCATGGCATTCCCAGCGAAGCCAGATGAAGGAATTTTCCTGTGCCCCGCATGGACCTGCGGGGCTGTAGCATCTCGCGCTGTCAGAAGTGCTTGGAATCCATGTACTACAGGAGACTGACCATGATGAAGAGCATTCGCAACGGACTCGCGGCGGCCATGGTGGTGTGTGCCGTGTCAGGCACACAGGCGAACATCATCTCGTACGCAGTAGCGCAGCAGGAGCTGAGACTGGGGAATGTGCCGTACACCGGCATGACCGGAGAAGGCATTCTGGAGATCAATCATCAGAGGACCGACGAAGGAACCGGGTGGGCCCGGGCAAGGGGGCGATCGGTCGTGGTGTGGAACGCGCTGGGATCGTGGTTCAGTGCTGAGCAGCTGCACGGCACACCGTTCAATTACTCGTTGCTCTATGAGTTTTCCACCACCGAGACGGTTCCGTTCAACGTCTGCGCCTGGTCTCATGTGCGGATCGATCTTGTCGAACTGCTTTCAGATGGAAGGCAGCGCACGGTCGTTCACGTTCCCACGCAGTTCTGGGCTGACTGCTGGTACCAGGTGGGTGAACTCACGCCCGGCACCTACCGCCTGAGTGCTCTGGCCAACTCTTCACTGGGCTTCCACATGTGGGGAAGCTATGACCTTGACCCGCCACAGACCGGTTCATGGGATATCAACATTCCCTCACCTGGCGCATTGACGCTCCTGCTTCCGGCGATGCTGCTGGGATGCACGCGGCGAGTTCGTGCGTGATCAAGTGTGCAGCGATCTTCGGTGCTGACCGGGCCCGTCACAGCATACCGGTTCTCGGTCAGACATGGAGGTCGAAGCCAAGGTGATACATGCTGGCTGAAAGAAACGGGCCAACGCCGCGAGCTTCGCGGCGTTGGCTGCTGTCTTCGCTGCTGGGCGTCGATGAGCCAGGCCTGCGTTTCGGTCATGGTGCCGCAGTTCCCGGCGTGCCCGTCGAGGCCCCAGGGACTTCCGCTGCTTCCGCTTTGCGGAATGGTGCGAAGGAGGCCGCGGAGTGGAGAAAGGACCTTGTTGTCGACATCTGCCAATGGGGCCCTTTCAGGGCCCGCAGTTCCAGGGCGTTCGTGACCCGCAGCTTCGCGAGCGAAGCGCTCGCTCGCAGCGGGCTATTGAACGGGGTGCCTTCGGCACCGGCGCGCGGGTGCGAGCGTTGCTCGCATCGGTCGCTGCGCCTTGATTGAGCCCAGCGCACCCGCGCGAGCCACTCGTGAATGGAGCCGTGGGGAATTGAACCCCAGTCCCGTTGCAGTCAGCAAATCCCATCTACGTGTGTATTCACAGATTTGATCTCGATCTGCAGGACGGCCTGTGACCGTCTTCCTGCATCTCAAGCCCGCGGAGTTTTCTCATCGTCACACCCGATGGCATCATGTGACGACCAGCTCGAAGTCATCGGTCCTCCGTCTATCGAGCATTGACGGTTGACCGCGAAGCCTAATTAGGCCGCGAGTGCGTAGTTACGCTCTGCAGTTACATTGTGCACGTTTTTTTACGAGGCCTACGTGCGCCTCGACACGCCGAGAATAAGCCTTCCCTACCCGGTCGAATCCAGTTCGGCCCCAGTTGTCAAAGATCAGGGAACTATAGAGATCGGCCGCGGCACACCCGGCCTTTGGCGGCGCAATCCGCGCTCGATTCGCACCGTACCCCGCGCTGTCACCCACGTGGACCCAACCGGATCCCGTAATGGCCCGTGAAATGTCTGCGTGATTGGTCTTTGTTCGCATGATGCCCAGTGATTCCAGCTGTGAAGAACGTCCAAAAGTGTGAAATTGGGTAAGTGGGGAAGGGTGGTTGGTGGTACACTGACGCCCACCGGTTCAGGGGGTGTGTTTCCCCCGCCCGACCGGTGTGTGTGACGCTCCTGAGGACCATGGATGCATCTTGTCTGAGGAAAGAGAGTGCATCTTGAGTGAGTATGCGTTTCCCGAAGTGCTGGTGAGCACCGACTGGGTCAAGCAGCACATGCACACGCCCGGTGTCCGGGTGGTTGAGATCGACGTCGACACCAAGCAGTATGAAACGGGCCACATCCCCGGGAGCGTGCCGCTGCACTGCAAGCAGCAGCTGCAGGACCAGGTCCACCGCGACATCGTCTCCCGCGCCGAGTTCGAGCGACTCATGGGCTCACTTGGCATCCGCTCCACCGACACCATCGTGCTCCACGGCGACAACCACAACTGGTTCGCGGCTCATGGCTTCTGGCTGCTCAAGTACTACGGGCACCAGGATGTCCGGATCATGAACGGCGGACGCGTGAAGTGGCTCAATGAAGATGACAAGCCACTGACTTCAGATCGGACACGCGTGACACCCGCGTCATACGCGGTATCGCAGGAGCATCCCGGACTTCGGGCAAGAGTCGCAGACGTCCTGGCCGCATCGAGCTCGGGCGCGTGCCGGATCGTCGATGTGCGCTCACCGGATGAGTATCTGGGCAAGGCCATCTCACCACCCGGCTTGCAGGAAGGCGCACAACGCGGCGGGCACGTTCCCGGCGCAGTGAACGTGCCCTGGGCACGCAGCGTCAATCCTGATGGCACGTTCAAGAGCGCCGACCAGCTGCGACAGATCTATGTCGATGGCGCAGGCGTTGATCCGACCAGGCCAGCCATCTGCTATTGCCGCGTGGGCGAGCGCTCGAGCCACACGTGGTTCGTGCTCAAGTACCTGCTGGGCGTCACGGATGTGCGCAACTACGACGGCTCGTGGACCGAATACGGCAATCTGGTCGGAGTACCGATCGAGCGATGAAACAGCAGGGCCAACTTCGGCGCACGCACGACATCAACACCGCTCTCGTGGCGAAATGCTGCGGGCCTCTCAGGGACAGCCGGCCTCCCAGCAGGTGAAGAAGGCTTCGACATCGGCCCCATCAATCCCGCCATCGCAGTTGACATCCGCGCCTGGCTCCGATGCTTCCCACGCAAGGATGAACGCTTCGACGTCCTGCCCATCGGTGCCTCCATCGATGTTGAAGTCACCGACGAAGTTGAACTCGAATCGCACGGCAACACTCGTACTGCATCCGCACGGGCCACAGACGCGGCACGAGAGCTCGAAGGTGGTACACCGCAGCGAGCCCGCCGCGATGGCCATGGAGGGCGACTGCGCCGCTTCGAACACGGCATCGTCATCGATGGGTTGCCCATCCCGAAGCCACTGATAGGAGAGGGGTTCGATCCCTGATGCGAGCACAGAGATGTTGGCGTTGAGCCCGTAGCTGAGGCGCGGGATGGACACCTGGACGGTGCCCGGCGTGAGGTCGTATTCCCACAGCTCCAGATCGCCCTGGGGCGTGGTGCGGCCGAAGATCAGTTCCTTCTTGTTGTAGACGTCCGTCGCAGTGGTGAGGTCAAAGAGCGGATACGGGAGCGAAGGCTCCAGGTACCGATCAAAGTACCACGTCTCATCTTCGCCCATGATCCAACGCTGCGTGCGAGCATCCACGCCGCCCCCGGAGAGTCGGACGATCTGGCCCGACTGGGGCTCGTGCAGAATGGGGGGCTGCACCAGCAATCCCGCGGCGGGCGCCGGCACCATTGTTTGCTGTGCCCAGCCTGATGCCGAGTACTGCCAGACTCCGCTCAGTTCGGAATCATTCACGCGCGGATCCGCGAAGATGACCGATTGACGGGCTGGTCGATACACGGTCGTGTTTCGCAGCGAACCGCCGGCGGGGTGAGGCGTTCGTGTGTCAGCAACCCATCCGCCCATGCCCCATGTCCAGGTTTCGTCGACAGGGTGGTTGTCGCGGATGCCACCAAAGAGCAGCGCTCGATCGAGCGAAGGGACGTAGATCAGTGCCGCGTCGTGCAGGGGAAGTGGTGGGGTGTCCTGGAAGAAGGGTTCATCCCAGTAGAGACCGTTGAAGAGGTAGGTGCGATTGGAGTCGGCGCCGGATGGGAGTGTGCCGCCGAAGAACAGGACGCGTCCGGTGGCCTGGTGGTAGACCGCCGCGGCTCCGGTGAGCGGCGGCGGCGTGGTTCCGTCGGAAGGAATGATGAGGCCCCATGAGAACCCATCGAACTCCCAGATCTGGGTGGTGTCACCTGCTGCGGAGGTGCCGATCAGGAGGATTCGTCGATCGACGGTGTCGTAGACGGCATTGGGGGATTGCACGCCGCGTGGCCAGATCTGGCTCTGCGAGTTGGGCCCGAGTCTGGTGATGGCGGGCCCGGAACAGGGCTGTGCCCACGCGAGGGGCGCGGTGAGCGCGAGGGCCAGGAATGGTGCTCCAAATGGGTGCATGAGATCTGGATTGTAACGGAACGCGGCTTCTGTCGGGCGCATGTAGAGAAGGATTGCGCATCAATCGCCGGTCTTCGAAGCTGCCGCGAGTGGAAGCTCCACGGTCATCGTGGTGCCTTGTTTCCAGATGCTTTGGACGGCAATGGTGCCGCCGAGTGCGGTGGCGGATTCTCGGGCCAGGGCAAGGCCCAGTCCGGTGCCGCGGCGTGCCGTGGTATCGCCCGTGGAGGCCGGCGAGCCTGTGCGAGCGGAGTCGGCTTGATAGAAGCGCTCGAAGATGTGTTGCTGGTGGGCGAGGGGGATGCCGGCACCTTGATCGATGACTCGGACTCGCAGGAGATCGGGGCTTGGGGAATCGGAGAGGATCTGAATGGTGGTGCCGGGGTAAGCGAACTTGGTGGCGTTATCGATGAGGTTGCGGAAGATGAGATCGAGGAGGCGGGGCTGGGTGGGGAGGTTGATGGGGCGTTCGGGGGGTGGTGTTGAGATGGAGACGTTGCGCGCCGCGGCGAGGGGTTCAAAGTCGCGGGCGAGCAGCTGGATGAAGTCGCCGAAGTCGATGACCTGATCGGGTTGGGGGTTCTGGTTGTATTCGAGTCGGGAGAGATCGAGCAGGTCGCGGAGGAGGTGTTCGAGCCTGGCGATGTTGGATTGGGTGATGGTGACGAGACGGTCTCGCATGGGCTGGTCTTCCCATGCGCCGTCGGCAAGTGTTTCGGTAGCGGCGCGAATGGAGGCCAGGGGCGTGCGCAGTTCGTGGCTTGCCGCGGCGACGAAGTCGCTGCGAAGTTGCGAGACCGCGGCGATCTGGGTGATGTCTCGCAAGCTGATCAGAATGCGGGGTTGATCGCCTTGGAAGGGGAGGGCGTTGACCAGATAGGTGTGGAGGGTGCCGCCGGGTGGTGCGTGGCGGATCTGCACATCGGAGGGGTGACCGTCGCGCGCTTTGGTGAATGCGTTGAGTACCTGAGCGTGGGTGAAGAGGTTTTCGAGGGTGCGACCGACGAGTGCTTCGCGTGGTTTCTCGAAGAAGGCTTCGCAGGCCGGGTTGGCCAGGACGATGCGCCCGCTGGTGTCGGCGACGAGAAGGGGAGCGTGTGCGGCGTCGAGGGTGGCGCGCAGGTCGCGGAGTTGAGCGGAGAGTTGGGAGGTGGTGCTGGCGAGTGTGTCGATGCGATTCTGTTGTGCGTCGCGGGCGGTCTGCGCGGTGGAGCGGGCGTGGTTTCTGCCGCGTGTCCATGCGATGGCGGCGGCGATGCCGCTGCAGGTCAGGATGGCCAGGAGCGTGAGCAGGGTGGCGGGCATCGCGTTCCCCGGGAGTGGGGAAGAGAGGGTGGATGCGATCGCATGGAGAGGGGGCGTGCCGACCATGACAGGGGAAGCCCGGGAAGGGGGCTGCGCACTCTAGGCGGTGGGGTGCGCGGGATCGGCGTGGGCGTCGGTTTCGGGTTCGTCGAAGGTGTCGGGCTCGGAGGTGACGCGGTAGCCGACGCCGCGGATGGTCTTGATGATGCCGCACGAAGCGCCGAGTTTCTTGCGGATGGCGGTCATGTGGACATCGATGGTGCGTTCGGTGACGGTGACGCCGGCACCCATGGCGCGAGCGATGAGGTGCTGGCGGTTGAGAACGCGTCCTTGTTCCTGCGCGAGTGCGGCGAGGAGTTTGAACTCGGTGAGGGTGAGCTTGATGGCGTTGCCGGCGCGGAAGACCTGATGGGTCTCGAAGTTGAGTGTGACGTCGGCGATCTCGAGGATGTGGGTGGAGGAGTCGGACCGAGCGGTGCGGCGGAGGAGGGCCTGAACGCGTGCGGTGAGCACCTTCATGGAGAAGGGCTTGGGGATGTAGTCGTCGGCACCGACGGTGAGGCCGACGATCTGGTCGACTTCTTCACCTTTGGCGGTGAGCATGATGATGGGAATGGCCGCGGTTGCCGGGTTGGAGCGGATGCGGGAGGCGACCTCGGTCCCTGAGAGTTCAGGGAGCATGATGTCCAGAAGGATGAGGTCGGGGGCGCGGCGAGCGACGAGGTCGAGTGCCTGTTTGCCGGTGAATGCCGCGGCGACTTCGAATCCGGCCTTCTTGAGGTTGTACCCGACCAGTTCGACCAGGTCGCGTTCGTCGTCGACGATGAGGATGTGACGGGCGAGGGCCATAGGGGGGGGCAGAACGTCTCCGAGGGGTCCGGCAATGCCTTGAAGGGTACAACTCGCGGGTCTCGGGGATGTTGGGATGAGGTTAATTGAGTCCCCGAAATGAGGGTTGTCGCGGTACCAGGCGGCCGCCGCGCGAAAAAACATGCAGTTTTTTGCGCAGGTTTGGCGGCCGAACCCCCTCGTGAGGGCACCGTGCGCATGTTGTTTGTGAACAATAACTTAGCGTTGTGTTCCTGCTGATGTTCGACTGATGGTTGGTATTGGCGCACCCCTGTTTTGGCTGGTATTTGCGTCATTTGTGTTGAAAACCTTCGCACTGCGCCGAATCAACACCAGTAGTTTGTGTCCGCTAGCATTTGCGCTGGCGGGGGGGGGTGATCAGTGGATTCGGTGCTTTGGCGCTGGTATCGTTCGCCCCCGCAGTGTGCAGTGATCGGACTTGAGTTAGCAGGGGGGTTAGCAGTGGGGGTGGCAGGGGCGGGAACAAAGGTGTTTCTGCCGCGTCCGGAAAGTCGCACTGAATCGTGGAGCAGGTTGTTGAAGAATGGATTGGGCGGCGGGGGATTTGGTGAAGGTTGAAAAACAGTTCGGCGCGGTTGCCGGGCTGATAGCAAGTGGTGGTTCTTGGCCGGCCCGTCGTCGGCGGGGACTTTGGGGCAACAACTCGGCGGTACGTTTCCGTCCAAGTGCCTCTGTTTTTCAGACAGTCAAGTGGTTCAGTAGTTCTTAACTAAGGAGTTGGTACAGATGACGAAGATCAAGAATCTTGTTGTTGTCGCGGGTCTTGCGATCGGCGCCAGCGCGTTCGGTCAGACCGCCGACAGCAGCCGCGCCTACGCCGCTGAGCTCGTCAGCGATGCTGGCGCCCGCGTGAGCCTCCTCGATGGTGGCTCGGGTTACGACAAGGGCGGCTTCATGATTGGTTCCGCCGACGGCAACAACAGCCTGTACGTCTTCGGTAGCGCTCAGATCCGCTACTACGCGGACTTCCGCGACGACAACGGCGGTGCCATCGAGAACTTCACGCACGGCTTTGAGAACCGTCTCACCCGTCTGGGCGTCAAGGGCTCGGTCTGGGACAAGGCGTTCACCTACCAGGTCCGTGGCGAGTTCGGCAGCGAAGGTTCCTTCAACCTCGAGACGGCTTTCGCCGGCTACACCTGGGATAACGGCTTCGGTATCCTCGTTGGCCAGCTCAAGCACCCCCTGCTCCGCGAGAGCATGATCGACAACGAGTACCAGCTCGCCGTTGAGCGTTCGGTCTCCGAGTCGTTCTTCTCGGGCGGCTACACCCAGGGCCTGCAGTTCACCTACGCCAGCGATGCCTTCCGCATGTGGGCTGGTTTCACCGATGGCGCCAACACCCAGAACAGCAACTTCGGCTCCGCTGCCGAGGCTGACTACTGCCTCAACTTCCGTGGCGAGTTCAAGGCCATGGGCGCCAGCTGGGAGCGTTTCGACGATTTCACCAGCTGGAAGAGCGCTGAAGACATGGGCATCCTGGTCGGCGCTGCCATCAGCTGGCAGGACACCGGCGAGACCGGCGGCACGAACCCTGATAACGTTCAGTCGCTGTCCTACACCGTCGACGCTCAGTTCGAAGGTCAGGGTTGGAACGCCTTCGCTGCGTTCCTCGGCGTGCACGGCGACAGCGATGTCCAGGCCGAGTCGACCGATGACTTCGGCATGGTCCTCCAGGCCGGCATCTTCGTCACCGACCAGGTCGAACTCTTCGGCCGTTGGGACTCGATCTTCTGGGACAGCTCGCGCGTTGACAGCAACGGCGATGGCTTCAAGGATGCCAACTTCTTCACCGTTGGCGTCAACTACTACCTCTCCCCCGAGAGCCACGCTGCCAAGGTTTCGGCTGACGTGATCTACGCCCTCGAAGCGACCCAGGACGTCGACCCCACCTTCGACAACAACCTCCCCTTCGGCAGCACCAGCAACTACGGCCTCCTCGGCCAGCCCGAAGATGGCGAGTTCGCCATCCGTACCCAGCTTCAGGTCGTGTTCTAATCAACACTCCTGCAGTCTGGTTCGGGATGAATCGTTCGGCGTAAGCCGACATTCAATCTGAAGCTTTCAATCGGCCGGCTCGCAAGAGTCGGCCGATTGCTTTTTTGGCGGTTGCTTCTTCTGCCCCGCGAGCTTTTGCTGGTGGTCGGTGCGCTTCGTGCCGATGCTTGGGCGAGTGGGCAAGTGGCGTGGAGTACAGTCTGACGTGAGTGAGCACCCTACAGCATCGCAATCAGCCGGGCAGGCCGCATCGTGGGCACCGGATTCGTGGAAGCGGCATCGCGTCGCTCAGGACGTCGCCTATCCCGATGCCGGCGCGGTCGCATCGTCAGAAGCCGCGCTCGCCGCGTTGCCCCCTCTGGTCACCAGCTGGGAAATCGAGCGTCTCCGGGGCGAACTGGTGCAGGCTCAGATGGGCAAGCGGTTCATCCTCCAGGGCGGGGATTGCGCGGAAACCGTGAATGACTGCCGCGCCGAGCTGATCGCCAACAAGCTCAAGATCCTGCTGCAGATGTCGCTGGTGCTCGTGCACGGGCTCAAGAAGCCCGTGACACGCATCGGGCGATTCGCCGGCCAGTATGCCAAGCCGCGCAGCAGCATGACCGAAACTCGCACCGGCTCCGATGGACAGCCGCTGACGCTGCCCAGCTATTTCGGGGATCTCATCAACAGCCCCGCGTTCGATGCCGCGTCGCGTGCGCCGAATCCTGCGCTTCTGGTCCGCGGCTACAAGCACGCGGCACTCACGCTCAACTTCATCCGCTCGCTCGTGGACGGTGGCTTTGCAGACATCCATCATCCTGAGTACTGGAATCTCTCCTTCTTCTCACACGCAAGTCTCTCGCAGGAGGTGCGCGCCGAGTATGAGCGCATGACGAGCAATCTGGCCGATGGGCTTCGCTTCATGGAGGCTCTGGGTGAACGTGCGGTGGATGATCTGACGCGCGTGGAGTTCTTCACGAGTCATGAAGGATTGAATCTGCATTACGAGAGCGCCCAGACGCGGCGGGTGCCGCGGCGTGATGGGTGGTACAACCTGACGACCCATCTGCCATGGATCGGTGAACGCACGCGACAGCTCGATGGAGCGCACATCGAGTACTTCCGTGGCATCCGCAATCCGGTGGGCGTGAAGATCGGTCCGGCTGCAACGGTGCAGGACCTTGCGGATCTTGCGGCAGTGCTCAATCCGGCGAATGAAGCGGGCAAGCTGATCTTCGTCGCGCGGATGGGCGCGGGCAAGGTGCGTGATGCGCTGCCGCCACTGGTGGCCGGTGTGAAGGATCGAGGCATCTCGGCACTGTGGATGTGCGATCCCATGCATGGCAACAGCATGACGACGGGCGGAGGCATCAAGACGCGCTCGTTTGATTCGATTCTGCGCGAACTCGAGGCGGCATGTGATGTCTTCGCGCACGCGGGTGTGCCGCTGGCGGGTGTTCACTTCGAGTTGACCGGCGAGGATGTGACCGAGTGCATCGGTGGTGCCGCGGGAGTGCGCGAGGAAGATCTCTCGACGAACTACGTGAGCCTGTGCGACCCAAGGCTCAACTACCAGCAGGCACTCGAGATGGCATTCCTGCTGTCGCGGCGGATGGGAAACGCAGCGCGAGCGTTCTGAGTCGAACGCACCGCGGGAAAGACAAAGCAGAAAGCAGATCTCAGAGTTCAGAGCGCAAAACACTGGGTTCTTTGTTTGCGTTTGATGCTCGCGGCGGGAGCGGCGGATCCTAAAAATCACGACGCCGATGGTTCGGGGGTACGGCACTGACACCCACCGAACCATCGGCGTCGCGGAGACTACCGGGGAAACAACCCCCGGGGAAACGAACAGGATCTGGACCGCCTGTCATGATATACAAAACGATCCGGCAATGATCGTTCTGCGGGTGCAGAAGTTGCGTATTTGCAGGGAGATACCAGATATTGGACAGGGCCGGTTCCAGGCTGTAAAAAAACACCGGCTCCTTTGGAGGGAGCCGGTGCTGGTGAGGCAGAATAGGTCAAACGTGAGCCAGGATCAGCACCCGCCATTGGTCCAGACGTCGAAGAAGGCTTCGATGTCGGCACCATCGACGCCACCGTCGGAGTTGGTGTCCGCGCCGGGGAGACCCAGTTCCCAATCCTGGAAGAAGGAGTCGATATCGGACCCGTCGACGCCACCGTCGAGGTTGTAGTCGGCGAAGCAGCCGGGGTTGATGGTCACGGTGACGGTGTCGGTCGCGGTGAGGCCGCCGCTGTCGGTGACGGTGAGGGTGATGGTGTGAGCGCCAACATCGAGGGAGACGTTGGCGGTGGCGGATGCGCCGTTGGCGAGTACGGTGGCACCTTCTGCCCAGCGGTAGTTGGCGATGGGGCCTTGAGCGTCGCTGCTTGCCGCGCCGTTGAGGGTGACGGTTTCAGCGCCGGTGCGATCGTCATCGGTGAGGGTCTGATCGGGACCTGCGTTGGCGACGGGGGGCGTGTTGGTGATGGCGGGGCGGAAGCCAGCATCGCCGGTGCCGGTCATGTAGCGATAGTTGACGTTGCCGGGCTGGCGCGCCTTCACGAAGTAGTAGTAGGTGGTGCCGGGCAGTGCGCTGGTGTCGTCGAAGGTGAGGACGCCCGCGGCGACTGAGCCCACCTGCGTCGAGTTCGTCGTGGTGTTGGTGGAGTTGCGCATCACCTGATAGCCTTCGGCATCGGTGATGGTGCCGGGCCACGTGATGCGAACGAAGTTGGCGAAGGTGCCATCGGAGGCCGTCGGCGCGAGGTTCACATTCTGCGCGGTGATGGTGAAGCGGTACGACTGGACTTCGGTGGGGTTGTCGGATTCATAGACGCGGAGTACGTGATCGCCGGCGGGGCTGACGAGCAGGCCGGTAGTGGATTCTGCCAGACCCGCCGCGTTCGCGTTGACGGTTCGATACACGATGGTGCCGGCCGAGTTGCGAACTTCAAGGACCAGGTTCGCCGCGGCGAGGCCGTCGCTGGTGGTGCCGTCGCTGATGCAGCTTGTGTTCTGCGGATTTGCGTCGTAGACGCTTCCGACGGGTGTCACGGTGATGTTGAGCAGGCGAGGCGCATCGATGGTGAATCCGTAGTAGTCAGATTCGCCGTTGCGTTCCAGGCTCAGGAGTGCCGCGTTGACCGGTGCGGGGCTGGGAACGACGCCTCGGCTGAGGGTCGATCCGGCAGGGAGGCTGCCCAGGTCGAAGGCGGTGGCTGCGGTGTCGTTGGGTTCGAAGGGGTCACCGTAGTTGGCCTGTGCGCCGCGGATGTCATCCTGCTGGGGGCCGTCGAACGAGATGTCGACGAAGGGTGCCATGAGTTTGGCTCCGCCGGAGGCGGCGCTTGCCTGGGGGCAGACGTGGGCCAGGCCCATACCGTGTCCATGCTCGTGCATGAGCACATCGCGGAGGAAGCGGTAGGTGTTGCCGCTGGCGGCCCAGTTCTCCGAGCTGTCGATGACCATGTCGCCGTTGTCGGGAAAGGAGTTGTAGGCGAGAATGCCGTTGGCATTGTCGATGTTCTTCATGCCGATGCGAACATCGCCCCGGTTGGTGCCGCTGATGTTGCCCCAGCCAGCGCCGTCGTCCCAGTCATTGCCCGCGGTGTTGCGGACTCGCGTGTAGGTGATTCCCGTGAGAGCCTGCCAGCGGTTGAAGACAGACTGGAACTGAGTGATCCAAGTGGCCCTTCCGCCCGCCGAGGCAAAGCGCGAGTCCATGGTGGCGAACAGGGTGCTGGGTCCCGCGCCGCCGGGCGCGCCGGCATCGCCGACGGTCAGGCCGTCTGGAACGAAGCTCCAGGTGAGCGCGATGGGTTCGGCGACGCTGCCTCGTGACCAGCGGTTGCCGATTTCATAGCGAGAGGCGTAGCCGCCTTCGATGTAGCGGCGCACTTCCTCCATCATTTCGGGTGTAGGAGGGTTGATGGGATCAAAGCAGGCCAGGCCAGGACCCAGATCGTCGGGATCGCCGGCGTTGGCGATCTCGCGGGGCAGGCGCCCGGCGAGGATGTCGTGGACGGAGCGACGATCCTGGAAGCAGTAGTCGTGGGCGGGGTAGGGGAAGGAGTTGCGGATGTTGGTGGTGGGGGTCGGTGCCGCCGCGGCGGTGCCGCAGAGGATGACCAACGATGCTGCTGCCATTCCAAAGTCACTCTTCATCACGTAGCTCCGTTCATGCAGTTCAAAGGAGAGGCAACCATTGCCTTCCGACCCCTTCGAGTTCCGGCGTGACGCTGGTGCAGCGGGCATCGAGCGAGGCAACGTCCGGGAACGCGGCGACTGCAACGCCAGCTTGGCATGTCATCGGCACCAACAGGCATCTTCCCGAGGCGAACGCCTCTGGAACCGCGCGCAGGTGCGTGCCTTACCCGAACACCCCGGACAAACGGTCAGGCAGCAGAAACGGCCCGACGCTCTCTCAACGACTCCCGCGGAAACCAGCGCCCCGATTGAACAAGAATGTCGGCCTCCAGGGCGCTGCGAGTGCGTGCCGGAAACCGACGGGGCTGTCAACTGATTCGGGCGCAGTATAACAAGGGTTGCATGCGCTCTGGCGGAACGGTCCTGAATCAGTGGCCCGCCATGCAATCGATCGATGTTTGTTTGGTGTCAATAACGAAGCGAGAGGATGGTGACGTCGTCGGCGAAGGCATCGGAGCCGGCGAACGTGCGGAGTGTCTCGAAGAGGGTTTCGACATCCGCGGCTTCATTCCCGCAGGTTCTAAGTGCCTCGATCACTCCTTCGGGGCGGAACTGGGCTCCGTTGGGGCTCAACTGCTCCGCCACGCCGTCGCTGTAGATCGTGATGCGGTCGCCGGGGCGGAAGGGCAGGGTGCGGGCGACGTACTGCTCATCGGCGTCGATGCCAAGGGGCATGCATTCAGGTGCGGGCCCGGGGACGATCGATTCGGTGGTTCGCAGGGTCCAGTAGCTGTGACCCGCATCGACGAAGGTGAGCGTGTTGGCGCGGGTGTCGATGACGCCGACCCAGAGGGAGATGAAGCCGTCGGTCATGAGGCGAGAGACGACCTCGCGATTGAGCTGCATGATCGCGCGGGCGAGATCGGTTTCCTGGCGGAGGGTGGCGCGGAGCTGGGTCTGAGCCGCGGCCATGAGCATGGCGGCACCGACGCCTTTGCCGGAGACGTCGCCCAGGCACGCGGCGACGCGGTCGTCGCCCAGATCGATGACATCGACCAAGTCGCCTGCGACGAGACGTCCGGGCTTGTTCTTCGCGGCGTACGTGACGGGGCCGAGGGTGCCGCTGGGTGCAGGCATGAGCTGCACCTGCGCGTGGCGGGCTGCGGTCAGGTCGGCAGAGAGCTGGTCGTGGCGGTTCTTGAGTTGGCGGCGGGAGAGTTCGGCGAGGGCGAGGGAGGCGATGCGTGCGACCGCAGCGATGAAGGCGTCGACATCACCGACGGTCGGAGGGTCGTTGTCGGCGTTGTCGAGGTAGAGGTACGCGCCGATGTCGGAGCCGACGGTGATGGGCGCGCAGACCGCGCTGCGGATGCCCTGGCTGATGATGCTGACGGCTTGGCGGAGGACGGTGTCGCCGGTGAGCTTGGCGATTTCGCCGGTCGCCGCGGCTCGGACGAGGGAGCGCGAGAAGGCAAAGCCGTCGGGCGCATCGACCCCCTTGATGCTGGCGGCCTGGACGGTGACGACATCGGTGCCGGGGATGAGCTTGACGACGGCGCAGCGTTCGTAGTTGGAGCCTTTGGCCGCGGCGGCGACGATGGCGCTGGCCAGGGACTTCTCGTCGGAGGCACCGTGCAAGCTCGCGGCCAGGTCCATCACGAGGTGGAGGCGTTGTTCAGCGCGGCTGAGCAGAACGTCGGACTTGAAGGTTTCGACGCGGCCTTGCTGGCCATCGGAGAGGCGGCTGGAGCCGATGATGGTCGCGGCGGGTCCTGCGCTGGCAGCGTTGCCGGCGTGTGCCTTGAAGCTCCAGCGGGCGATGGAGAGCACATCGCCGTCGCGGATGGTGGTGGGCTGCTCGGCTTCAAGGCGTGCGCCGTTGAGCAGGGTGCCCAGGCGGCTTGCCTTGTCGGTGATGTACCAGCTGCCCAGTTTGCATTCGATGATGGCGTGGACGCGGGAGACGGTCTGATCAGCCAGTTGAATGTCGCACTGGCTCTGGCGGCCCAGGAGTGTGGGGCGCGTGGTATCCAGCTCAGCAGGACGCAACGTGGCGTCGCTGAGTGAGATAAGCGTCAGGGGCCCGCCCTGGTGCGCGAGGGACGGTGGGATCATTCGGGTGGTGGCCATAGTCGATGCTCGCAGGAGTTATAGGGCCTGAATGGAGCGTGGAACTGGGAGACTTGTGCGAGTGCAGCCGCGTGAATCAAAAAGAATACACAAACAATGGCGTGGGTGCGCATGCAAGCGGCTGCGCTGCATTAGATTAGGGGCAGACTGGTGTCCGGGTTGTTTCCGCGGTTCGGGCACTGGTGAGGAATGGATGGCGGCTCGAAGGGCCAGGTGACTTTGGCGTGTGCGGTCAACCGCACGCGGCGATGCCCCGGACCTGCCGGGAGGGTGTTTGGGCGTCCGCCACGCGAAGGAAGAGATACCTAGGAGACAAGACATGCAGTCAAAGATGATGTGGCGCGTGGGCGCGGCGGCGTTGCTTGGCATGAGCGGCACGGCATTGGCCGGTCCGGACTGGCTTGAGCAGGGCGATGCGGGCTCGACGATCGGGTCGGCACAGGTGCCGGCGCGTCCGTTCGGTGCGCCCGCACTGACGAGCATTGCGGGGTCGCTCTCGGAAGGGTTCATTGATCCGGACTACGAGGACCTCTATCTGATCCGCATCACCGATCCGGGTGCGTTCACGATTCGTCCGACGAGCGCTGACTTCAATGTGGTGCTCTATCTGTTCAACATCACGATCAACGGCGAGGGGTATGGGCTTCTCGCCAACGACGATGAGAGTGCGATGTCGACTCTTCCGAAGCTGACTGGCGCTTCGACGGATGGCACGGGTGTGATCATTACGTTCCCGGGCGATTATGTGCTCGCGGTGACCGGGTACGGTCGTACGCCTGTGAGCCGCACCGGTGCGATGTTCAACTTCGCCTCCAACACGGAGATCTCGGGCGCTGACGGTCCTGGCGGGCTCAATCCGCTCAGTTCGTGGACGGGTGTTGGCGAGACGGGCCACTACAGCTTCGAGATGGAAGCGACCGACTTCCCGGTCACGCCGGCTCCGGGCGTTGGATTTGCGCTGATGGCGGGCGTTGGTGCGGTGCTGGGTCGCCGCCGCCGCGTGCGCTGAGGTTGATAGGTTGAATGAAAATGAAGACCGGCCCGAAGTTCGGGCCGGTCTTTTCATTGGAGGTTGGGGTGGTTCACTTGCGAAGTGAGGCCAGCAGGCTCGAGGCGTTGGTGGACGCGGCGGTCTGGCGGATCTGCGATTCATACTGACCAAAGAGCTTCTGCGCGTGGTCAACCTGAGTGCCAAAGAGTGCTTTGAGGTCGGTGTTGGAGAGGGTGCGGCCGGCTTTGTAGTATGCCGCGGCGACGGAGCCGATGGCCCAGGTGGTTGCGAAGGTCATGGCGGGGCCGGTAGCCCAGTTGGTGGCGGTTTTGCCCAGGCCGCCCAGGATCATGCCGCCGATGCTGCCGAGGAACTTGCGGGCGTATTGCTCGACGACCTGGCCGGTGAAGCCCACGCCCAGGGTGGCGATGAACTCCTTGATGGAGTCGCTGGAGAGGCCGTAGCCGTAGGTGGCGCCGATGCCGTGCACGAGTTTGATCTGCAGTGGGATGATGGCCATGGTGGCCATGCCCTGGGGAAGCAGTTCGATCGCGGCGGTGAGGATGGCGTATTTCTGGATGTCGGCTTGGACGGCCTGGGCCTTGGGGTCGGGTGCTGCCGCGGCGAGTGCCGCGGCGGGGAGGGGCGGAGTGATGCGTGTGGGATCGCTGCGGAGCGCGTCAGCCTGTGCGATGTCGGCGCGAGCCTGGTCGGCCGGGCGGCCCAGGCATTGGGCGAGTTGAGCGAGGAAGGCCTGTTCGGTGGGAGAGGTGGCGCCATCGGATTCGCAGATGTCGATGGCGGATTCCCATGCGAGGGTGCGCAGCTGGGGCGAATCGAGTTTGGCGGTTTCGGCTTCGAGGGAGGTTTCCTTGAAGACGACGCGGCGAAGGGTGTCCGCCGCGGCGGGGGTGCCCAGTGAGTTCATGAGCTCGCGCACCTTCGTGCGTTCTGCATCGGATTGCCCATCATCGGCGAAGGCGGCGAAGAGGGCAATGGCGGTGAGGGCGTTGGCGTGGTCGGAGGTGAGCATGGGGGGAGGGTAGTGGGGGTTGGATCCGTATGGCACGTCGGAACCCTGCTTTGAGGGTTCCTGCGTGCTTCCTTCCTTGTGTGTGGATGATGGAGCGGGTGGGGTTGGGGACGGAAGACGCGGCGGGTGTGAAGCACGCAGGAGCGGCTCAGAGCAGCCGCTCTGATATGGCACGTAGCAGCCCGGCTCTGCGGGCTGCTGCGTGCTTCCTTCCCTGTGTGTGGATGAAGGCGCTCGCGAGCCCTGTGAACGGATGACGCGGCGGGTGTGAAGCACGCAGGACCGGCTCAGAGCAGCCGTTCCTACGTGCCAGATGGGAGAAGCAGCCGCTCTGATATGGCACGTAGCAGCCCGGCTTTGCGGGCTGCTGCGTGCTTCCTTCCCTGTGTGTGGTTGATGGCGCGGGCGGGTCTGGGACGGATCACGCGGCGGGTGTGAAGCACGCAGGACCGGCTCAGAGCAGCCGTTCCTACGTGCCATAAGAGACCGGCTCAGAGCAGCCGCCGCTACGTGCCATATGAGAGCGGCTCAGAACAGTCGTTCCGGAGTGAGTGGCCCCAAAAACACCGAAGGACCCGGAGCCGAAGCTCCGGGTCCAGTCGATGTGTGTTTGGGACTGTGGGGGGTGTGAGGTTGTAACGAATCAGACGGTGAAGGTGCGCACCGTGACGGTGTTGTTGGTGGCATCGATGTCGCCGGTGCCGGTGACGCGAGCGACCAGGGTGTAGGTGCCGGGGGTCGTGGGGGCGGCGTTGAGCAGGAGCTTGTCGAACTTCTGGATCTTGCCGGCCTTGAGATCAATGCGCTTGCTGGTGATGCCCGACGCGGCGGTCTCGACGCTGTTGGAGTCCACGTAGAAGAACTGGATGGTGGCGGTGTTCTTGAAGCCGCTGTTGCCAAGGTTGGTCACGCTGACGCTGGCGCGGGCGGCCTGGCCGGCGCGGCTGGGAGCGATATAGGTTGAGCTGCTGAAGGCCAGATCGACCGTCGGTGCTGCGATCTGGATGGTGCGGCCGGTGTTGAGCGTGTTGTTGGACTCGTCGGACTCAGAGTGCACGCCGCTGTCATCAATCTTCACGATGAGCTTGTATTCACCGGAGGAGAGGTTGGCGGGGAGCTTGAGCTTGAGCGAACTGGCCTTGGACTTGCCGCTGGTGAGGCTCGAGAGTGATTCACGCTTGGAATCGCTGACGGCGATGTCCTGCGAGGAATCGTCGAGACCGACGGGCCGGAGGTACGCACGGACCCCGGCGGTGCTCGAACGCTCGAAGTTCTGATTGCCAAGGTTGGAGACGGTGAGCGAGACCGAAGCGCTGGACACCTTCGTGCCCTGCACCACGGTGGTGGGGACCGAGGTGCGGCCGATCTGGCCACCCAGATCGCGGCGTGCCGTGCCGACAGTCGCGGCGACAGTCGCCGAGATGTTGTTGTTCTCATTGGTCTCGGTCACGGTGCCGGCGCGATCGATGATGGCGTAGATCTGGTATTCGCCAGCGGTGACGCCCGAGGGAAGGCGGAACTCGATGTCCTCGAGCTCGCGTTCGCCCGCACTCACGCGTGAGACGGTGCGCGAGCCAAGGAGCGTGTCTGCCGCGGGATCAGGCGAGGAACCCCGCATGATGTAGAGCTCAACGCCGACTCGTGACGAGACCGAGCCCGTGCCGGTGTTGAAGACGCTGACGAAGATCTTCTGCTCGACGTTGGGGATCAGGGGGCTTGTCGGGGCGATGACCGAGACGCTCAGGTCAGAGCCCGCCGAGCCGCCGCCGGTGGAGGTGCCGATGGTGGCGTTGACCGGATCGGAGGTGTTGTTGCTCTCATCGGTCTCGTTGATCGAGCCAGCGCGATCGATGACGGCATAGATGCGACGCGAGCCCGCCTCGAGGCCGCTGGGCATGATGAACTCAATGTCCTCGATCTCCTGCTCGCCGCTGCTGAGCGAAATGAAGCTGCGGCTGGCCAGAAGCGTGTCCGATGCGGGATTGGCGGATTCGCCATTCATCACGAAGATCTCAACCAGCGCGGGAGTCGTCGTGGAGCTTCGGCCCGAGTTGGTGACGCTGACGAAGAGCTTGGTCTCAGCGCCCGGAACGAGGTTGAGCGTGGGCGCTGCGAGCGCGACGGAGAGGTCGGTGCCTGAGCTGGTCCCGCCGCTGCTGCTGCCGGTGGCGAAGGTCGCATCGACGGGCGTCGAGGTGTTGTTGTCGTTGTTGGTCTCGGTGACGGTGCCGGCGCGATCGATCACCGCGTAGATCTTGCGGACGCCCGCGCTGATGCTGGAGGGAACGATGAACTCAATATCCTCGAGTTCGTTCTCGCCCGAGCTGACCGAGAGGAAGCTGCGCGTGCCCAGGAGCGTGTCGGTGGCGGCGTTGGGAGCCTCGCCGGCCATCATGTAGATCTCGACCAATGCCGCGGCGGAGGTGGAACTGCTGCCGGTGTTCGCAACCGTCACATAGAGCTTGGCTTCGCGGCCCGTGGTGAGCGTGAGTGAGGGCGCGGACATCGAGACGGTGAGGTCGGCGTTGCTGCCGCCGCCACCACCCGAGCTGCTGCCGAAGGTGGCATCGACGGATGCCGAGGTGTTGTTCGAGTCGTTGGATTCATTCACGGAGCCGGCGCGGTCGATCACCGCGTAGAGCCGGCGGGTGCCCGCTTCGATGCCCGATGGAACGATGAACTCGATGTCCTCGAGTTCGGTCTCGCCCGCGCTCACCGAGATGAAGCTGCGAGTGCCAAGCAGCGTGTCCGTCGCAGGATTCGCGGCTTCACCCACCTGCATGAAGATCTCCACCAGTGCCGCCCCTGACGTGGAACTGCTACCGGTGTTGGCGACGTTCACATAGAGCTTGGCTTCGCTGCCGGAGCGCAGGGTCGTGGTGGGCGCATTGAGGCTGACCGTCAGATCCGCACCGCTGCCCCCCCCGCCACCACCACTGCCCGAGCCGAAGATCACGGCAACAGGTGCGGAGGTGTTGTTGTTCTCATTGGACTCGGCGAACTGGTTGGCCGGATCGACCAGGGCGAAGAGGCGATACTGCGTGCCGCCAGCGAGGCCCGAGGGAATCACGAACTCGATGTCTTCAGTCTCGGATTCGCCCGAGTTCATCCGCGAGATCGTCCGAGTGCCAAGGAGCAGGTCGGTCGAGGTGTCGAGCGTGCCGTCCGTTGAGGCGTAGAGGTTCAGGGCTACGCGGGTGTCACGGTCCATCGCCGTGCCGGCGTTGGTGACCGTGATGTACGCCACGTGTTCGACGCCCACGGCCAGCGTTGCATTCGCGGCGGGTGTGACGATGGAGGCGATGAAGTCCGCCGCGAGCTGGCGGCGAGATTCGAGAGATTCAAAGCGGATTGGCGTTGCTGAAGAACCGAACATGAACTGACCTCCCTAATACGAACCAAACACACATCCAAACACGGGTGCTTTCCGAGGCGGTGATGCCGCGGGAAGGCTCCAAGCCACGCGAGACGCCCCCGGGGTCCGCGCGTGGCATGGTTGATGTCCATGCGGCGAGGCGGGAGGGTGGCTGTCACGATTTTCGACTCAATCGGTGAGAAGCGTGCAGTCGGCGTGGCGGATGTGGAGCAGGAGCGGTCAGGCGCTGGCCCAGATACACCGATTCGCTCCGCGCGGCTCATATGGTTGAGGCCATGGCCCACCCAGACAGCCCCATGAGTTCGACCGACACGGCAACGGAAGAGGTCCGCGGCGGGGGACTGCCGCGGGATCTGCCCCGGACAGTGGGTTTTCTGGGGGCGGCTGGCGTCATGATCGGCGTGACGATCGGCAGCGGCATTTACAAGACGCCCGCAGAGATCGCCAAGGTGGTGGATGCACCCTGGCAACTGGTCGCGGCGTGGGTTGTCGGCGGGCTGCTCTCGCTCTTCGGGGCCCTCACGTATGCGGAGTTGGCCAGTGCCTTTCCCCGGTCGGGTGGACTGTACAACTTCCTGTATCAGGGGCTTGGGCCGCGGGTGAGTTTCATCTTCGGGTGGACGTACATGCTGATCACCAAACCCCTCGCCGCGGCGGGGATTGCGGTGGTCTTCGCGGAGTACCTGGGTGCCCTTGCCGGACCCGGGTACAGCGCGTGGATGCTCGCGCATGTGCCGGGGTCAGGCTTCTTTCAGATGGTGATCGGCGACTCGTGGCACCATGTGCTGCTGGTGTGCGTGTCACTGACGGTGCTGACATGGATCAACTACCTTGGCATGCGGCTTGGCAGCGGCGTGAATCTGGCGATGACGATCGTCAAGATTCTGTGTCTTGTGGCCATTGTGCTGTGCGCGCTGCTGGTGAGTCTTGGTGTGCTCACGCCCGCGCCGGTGGTGCTCAAGTCGGTGGAGTCGGTGAGCGGAGTGAGTCTGCTCGCGCTGGCGCCGTTGATGTCATCGGTGTTGTGGACGTATGACGGCTGGTCGGACATCGGGTCGATTGCCGGAGAGGTGAAGGAGCCGCGGAAGAACCTGCCGCGCATCTATCTGTGGGGCACGGTGGGTCTGATTGTGATCTATGTGGCGGTGAATCTTGCGTATCTCTCGGCGATGAGTCTGGCGGAGATGCGTGGGTCGGAGGCGGTGGCGAGTGATGTGATGCGGCGGTTCCTTGGCCCGGTGGGCGCGGGGGTTGTGACGCTCTTCGTGCTGCTCTCGACGCTTGGTGCCACGCATGCATCGGTGCTGACGGGCGCGCGGGTGACGTTCGCGCAGGCGCAGGATGGGCTCTTGTTCTCGTTCCTTGGGCATGTGCATCCCACGCGTCAGACGCCGGATGTGGCGCTCTGGTCGCAGCTGGTGCTCAGCTGCACCTGCGCGGTCTTCTTCAAGCAGTTTGATAATCTGGCGGGCGGGTTTGTCTTCACGATGTGGATCTTCTACGGGCTGGGTGGCGTGGCGATGATGCGGCTGCGGACGCTGCGCCCGGACGTGGAGCGGCCGTATCGCTGCCCTGGGTATCCGGTGGTGCCGCTGTTGTTCATCGCTTCTGCGGTGGGGATGACCTTCCTGCAGATCAAGGATGCGGTGACTGCGCCGGTGGTGGAGGGGCAGATGGCGCCGTGGCTGCGGACGGGGATCTTTCTGGGGGTGCTGGTGATTGGCTGGCCGGCGTATGACCTGTGGAAGTTGCTGACGCGGCGGAAGCAGCCTGCGTGATTCAAGGAGGGTGTGTGATGGATCGCGTGGGTGTGACGATTCGAAGTGATGTGGTGGATGTGTATCCGTTCAGGCGGGTGGCCAATGCCGCGGGTGTGGAGTTCCTGCAGATGCTGCGCGCGACCGAGCCCATGCTCGAGACGTGGCATCCGGTGATGGGGCACATGCATGCGGGCGAGACGGCGGTGCAGACTGCGCTGCGGGAGATGCACGAGGAAGTGGGGCTCAAGGCGGGAGATCGTGCGCTGATGCGGATGTGGGCGCTGGAGCAGGTGCACCCGTTCTTCATTGCGGGGATGGACTGCATTGTCTGTTCGCCTCGGTTCGTGGTGGAGGTGGCGCCGGGCTGGGAGCCGGTGCTCAATGAAGAGAACTCGGCGGCGCGGTGGGTGCGGGGTGATGAACCGCACCGGTTTGTGTGGCCGGGTCAGCGTGCGGCGGTGGCGGAGGTGATGCAGGGGGTGCTGCGGGGTGGAGAGGTGATGGCGGGGTTGGTGGAGTTGAAGCTGTGATGTGCGGGGGGTGTGGGGGCGATGTGAAATCGAGGGGGTGGACTTTCCGAACAAGTGGGTGAAGGCCATGCGGGTGTTGCCGCGTGCCAGGTGAGAACACTGGTGAGGAGGTCGTGACCGTGCGTTATCTGCTTGCGATTCTGTTGCCGCCGCTGGCGGTGCTGGTGTGCGGCAAGCCGGTGCAGGCGTTGCTCAATCTGCTGCTCACGTTGTGCTTCTGGGTGCCCGGTGCGGTGCATGCGCTGCTTGTGGCCAACGACTACTACGAGGATCGGCGTCAGCAGTCGCTGCTGGCGGCGATGGCCCGAATGCGGTGAGTCTCCGGCGAGGAGATGGATAGTCGTGCATGGCGCGTGATCGGACGTTCGCTGACCACGAGTTGCGTTGACTTTGCATTTGATGCCCGCTGCCGAATGAGCAGCGGGCGTATTTATCTGTCAGCGGTCATGGTCACGTTGGTGATCCGGGGGCGAACCGGAGGAATATCCGGCTTTTGCATAGGGGTCTGGAGCGGATTCTGGTATCATCTCTTCACTGCGTTGCGTAACGCGTGCTGCACGCGGCGGGCGCCGAGTATGAGGAGAGAACCGTGATGAAGCGTACGAGCATGTTGGTCGGCGGCATTTCCGCGGCGTGGCTGGTGGCGATGGCAGGTGCTCAGCCGGCGCTGGTCACGGTGAACACCACGCTCGCCCCCGGGGCGACGGTGATTCGCGATGCAACGACCAACACCGACATTCCGCTGGCGACGGCGGACATCACGGTTCGCGGCGTGACGCTGACGATCAATGGCGAGCATGCGATTCGTTCGTTGACGCTCGAGCGCAGCGCGGGCAATCAGCCGGGCGTTGTCACGCATACGGCGGGGTTCACCTATGACGCGGATCCGGGTCCGGGCGTTCGGACCGTCAACGGGCTGTCACTCTCGGTGAGCGGAAACGTGGTGGTGCAGGGGGCCAATGGCACCTTGGTGGGGTCATCAATTCATGCCAACGGCCGCGGCTTTGCTTCGATGACTGGGCCTGGTGCGGCGAGTGATTGCGGGAACACTTCGGGCGCTGGTCATGGTGGCCGCGGTGCCGCGGCGAATGGCGAGTGCCATCCGGGTGGCGCAGTCTACGGGCTCTACAACCTGCCGACGGAAATGGGTTCGGGCGGGTATGTGGGCAATGGCGGCGGCGCGGTGCGGCTGACGGTGGGAGGCATCATCTTCAATGACGGCTCGA
>JBILUL010000048.1:0-29417 GCA_044371005.1 Phycisphaerales bacterium
GAAATGTCACGCCAGTTTGTTCCACTCAGACCGCCGCCGTTGATGACCGGCGCGATGGGATTGTTGTTGCCGTCGATCGAGTTGCCGTCATAGACGCGACCCTGGACCACATCGAGCTTGAAGTCACCGGTGACCTGAACACCGAAGGGGCCGCGTGCCTGAACGCCGCCGTAGTTCGAGAAATCAAGGAGCGAGAGGACGGGGCCGGAGCCGAACCCCTGGCCGTTGGCGCCATAGTCGAAAGCGGGTCCCGCTCCGCCGCGCGCTGAAGTGCCAGCGGGTGACGTGGCAACCAGAATCGGATTGAGCTGCGTATCAACGTCGAAGAGCTTGAAGGCACCAGCCGTTCCAATGGAGCCTGCGTCGTAGTTGAGCACCAGGCCGGCGCGGGAAGGGCCGTAGTCGTACTGCAGGCCGTAGAAGCCGCGGAGGCCGGGCATGGTGGTGACGAGCGAGTCGGGAACCAGCCGGAAGGCTCGCGCGCCGAAGATGTTCTCGATCTTCACCATCTGGCAGGAAGCAAAGACGCCGGTTCCCGAGGTGTTATTGCGATAGCCAGCGACGAACAGGTTGTCGCCAACCAGAGCACACACGCTGGGGTTGTTGCCAATGAAGAAGGTCGGGTTGTTTGCACCGTCAGACAGGACGGCCAGATCCTGATCAGCCACCATGCGGAAGGTCACATCCGCCAGAGCCGCTGCGTTGATCGCACAGCCAGCCGCCATTGCCATCGCAAGATTCTTCGTATTCATGCTTGATCGCTCCCAATCTCGTGAAATCAGTCTTCTCGAACACACACTTGCAAGCCGCGCCCGATTTCAGATATTCAGGCAACGCGTCCGGCGTCACCCCTCTACGGGCCGCGGCTTACTCTCCATAGGTTATATAATACGAGCGTTTGCGCCTAGAAGAATCTGGACAAAATGCCGAGGAACTTTTGGCAACGTCTTATAATAACGATCCTGGCAGCGTTGATGGGGTTCGCACGGTCGGTGTATGAGGTTCCAGCGGCAATGGGCGGCCATTTCCCTGGGTCACCTGATCATGCTTGCACGCATGACAATCAGGGGCGGGGCGTCGTCAGGTCGATCGACTCGGTTTCGCGAAGCAGCGATTCGAGAACCACCGCATCGAGATCGTTGACAACGCCGTTGCGATTCACATCGATCGGTGCCCGCCACTGCACATACAGATCGTCGATGTTGATGCGACCGTTCCGGTCGACGTCAAAGTCGGGCGTGATGACCGTTGTCAGCAGGCCGTGCAGCAGCACCTGATCGGCGTAGTCCACATCCGCGTCGCCGTCGAGGTCGTAGAGGTGCTGGATGCCGGCAACCGGTGCCGTCGCGCCGAAGCAGGCACGGACGGCGTCGATGTCGCGCTGATCAACCACCTCATCCTCACCGAATCGGAACTTGGCAAAGTAACGCCAGAAGAGCGAGACATCGTCTGCATTGATGGTGTTGTTCGAATCAAGATCGTACTTGCGGTTGTTGGCATTCACATTGACCGGAGTGCCCGTGTAGATGCTCGCCAGCAGTGCCTGATCACGCGAATCGATGTAGCCATCGACGTTGAAGTCGCCTTTCTGCGTCGTGGCTGTGTTGAGCACCCAGTTGCTCACCGCAAACTGACTGGCTGTGGCGGAGAAGGCGGTCCCATCGAAGAAAACGAAGCTCTCGACGCCCACCGCCTTGATCGCATTCAACTGATCGGCAATCGCCGGATGGGGCGAAGCGCCGGTGATGGCCAGGCCCGCGACGACGCGCTTGCCCGCAGCGTACGTCTTCGTCAGGTTGATGTCTGTCTGAATCGATGAGGTCGTGCTGCCGTACGCCATCGGGACAAGCGTCTCGATCCAGTTGTTCGTGGTCCACGTGTACCAGTCCTGACACTTGGCAAGCTGCGCAGAACTGCTCATCGCTGACGCGAACATCGCGGCGGAGAACTCGATGCCGCTGTGAACGCCGTTGATTCCCTCGTGCATCTCGCGTGCCGCGGCGGAGACGCCGGCACGCCGCCACGACAGGAAATCCAGCCACCTCGCACCACTCGTGGTCGCGGCAGTCGTGATCGGATCGCTTCCGTACATGGCCTGGAACGTCGTGCGGCTCCAGGTGTCGTAGCTCCAGGGTGCCGGGTAGGTGTCGGATGTGTTGTTGTCGAGCGCGAAGCGGTGATAGTCGGTCTGGATGCCCCACAGCCCCGTGTAGCCGGCAAGCTCTGCGAAGTATGCTCGCATCTTGGCCTGCACGCCGGGGTTGGCAAGGTTCGCGAAGACCTGGCCCGCCGTTCCGTCACCGCCAACATCGTTTGTGGCGACGTTGAACGAACGCCATTCCGGGTTGGCGACGAAGTTGGACTGGCCGGTGGTTCCAAACTGCCAGTAGCCGCTCTCACACCACGCGTGCACGCGGATGTTGTACTTCGCCGCGGCTTTGATCGCCTGATCGAGGTAGTTGATGCCGAACCGGGCTGCGAACTGGCCCGCGGCACCGGTTGAAAGCCCGTGATAGAAGGTTTCGAGATACAGATCCGTCACCCGTGCCGCGGCGAACTGCGCGAGGTTGGTCTCAAGTGCCGAGATCGACGAGGGTGGACGGAGCCATACGCCGCGGATGGGACGCGTTTCGAGGGCGGCGGCCTGTACCGGGATGCGGATGCCGAGATGATTCGCGACGGCGCGGTGGGCGCCATCGCTGGGACGGTTGGCGATGACCGTTGCACCAGGCGAGGCCTGATAGACGAATGATGATGAGCCGCCGCCATCAAGATTGATGGCCCGGTAGGCACCGCGCTCGATCATGAAGTTTGCAAGTTCCGGTAGCGTCATGCCGACGCTCCAGCCTGTCTGGCGACCATCGATGACCACGATGTAGAGCTGCGTGCCAGCCTGATTGATGCCCACAGCCGTTCGGGGGTTGCGCACCGTTGGCTCGACGCGGCAGGTGCTTCCCGTGTTCACTCCATCGATCACGAGCATCGTGCCGGGAACCGTATCGGTGGTGCTGGGACCAACGCCCGCCACAGCTTCGGTGACGCCCGCCAGTTGCGTCGGGCCGAAGTATCCGATCGCTGCGGTCCCGTCTGCACGGAAAATGATGGAAGGGTCAGGGTTGGCACCGAACTGCCGCACGGGCGAAACAAGCGTTCCGTTTGAAATCGAGAGCCCGATGATGTCGGCCGTGGTGGAGGTCAGCGTGCTGAAGTAGTTCGCGTTGACCGCGAGATTGACGCCCGTTGTTGAGCGCCATGTGTCGGTCCGCACAAGGTTGGCTTCAACTCCGGAGCCAACCGGAAGCGGACTGGTGACGACGACATCGACCCCGGGCGAAAGAAGGTCTACCACGCCGACATAGCCGCGGACCGTTCCGCCCGACGTCGTGCGTTCGATGGGCTGGATTCGCAGCGGCTGGGCGCACGCCGCAGCACACGCCACCAAAGCAGCCGCGGCGGAAAGGCACTGACTCCTGCGCAGGGGGGATATCGCGAGCATCATGCAGCGTATGGCCGCTCCATTTCGCACATTTCAAGGTTATAGAACCTGAACTTCGCGGCCAGTCCACGATGGATCGGCCGATTGCGGCCTTGACTGGAGGCGCTTGTGGTCTCGGAGATGGGTTCATGGGCTTGTTCCGGCGGTGGGGCTACGCTCCGGGAGCAGGCCCCGTAGCTCAGTTGAATAGAGCATCGTGCTTCGAACGCGAGGGTCGCAGGTTTAAGTCCTGCCGGGGTCATTTCCAGGTGCCACCTGTGCGAGGCATGGCCACGCGACCTCGTGGTTTTGCCGGGGCGGTCATGCCGCGAGAGTTGCGGGCATCGGGTACCAGGCATCGCTCAAAGCCATCGGTTGTGAGTGGGCGTAACCTCTCGGCACCTATGGTCGAAATCCACGTTGCGTACTCGGGAAACAAGAAGTGTGACCTCAAGCATCCGGAGGGGGCTGTACTTCGGACTGATGCCCCCAAGGACATCGGGGGTGAGGCGACGGCCTTTTCGCCGACCGATCTGGTTGCTGCGGGCCTTGCTTCGTGCATTCTGACGACCATGGCCATGGTTGCTGAACGTCATGGAGTGAGTTTCGCCGGGGTGACCGCGACGGTGGAGAAGCACATGAACGCGTCGCCGCGGCGGCTTGGGCGGCTTCCCGTCGTCGTGACGCTGCCATCGAGCATTCCCATGGAGCATCGCGACCGCCTTGAGAAGGCTGGCCATGCCTGTCCGGTCCATGCGAGTCTTCATCCGGACATCGAGGCACCGATCACCTACATCTATCAGTGAGGCGAGCCCCGCTGGCAGTGAGGCCAGCCCCGCTGGGCCACGAGCAAGCGGTCGTCTTCCTTGTGGGCGGGTGAAGGGCCGCGGCAACCGGTGCTCGCCAGGGTGCGGGTGAGCGCGGGGCCGTGGTCCGTGTTCTCGTCTCGTGATGGCAGGTGAGGGTGGGGAGTTGGTCGGGTGGCGTCGGCGGTGGGGGGGACCGGAGTCGGAGGCGATCCGCTGGGAAGTGGGTCAGGTACCAATCAGGGGCCTATCGGGGGTCCTACCATCGCGCGGACGGACGCGGCGACTGTGCCGCGGCTGCGACTTGATCCCTTTGGCTTCCTCATTCGCATCTTACCATGCCCTTCGCAACCAACGGCCTGACCACCAGCTCGCCCTCCGGCAAAGTCAACCCGAATCTGGACGCTCTGGGCGGCCCGGCGCTGACCAAACGCATTCCTTGCTGGCCTTACGCTGACCCCAAGGGCCGGCACATTGTCTCGTATGACGAGTACGTGAAGACCGGCGGCTATGTCGGGTTGCGCAAGGCGATGGGCATGAAGCCCGATGCCGTGACGGAAGAAGTGAAGAAGTCGGTGCTTCGCGGGCGAGGCGGCGCGGGCTTCCCCACGGGCCTCAAGTGGACCTTCCTTCCCAAGCTCACCGTTGATGAGCAGGGCAATGAAGCGGACCCGGGGCAGCGGTACCTGGCGATCAATGCCGACGAATCCGAGCCGGGTACGTTCAAGGACCGGCTCCTGATGGACTTTGATCCGCATCTGGTGCTCGAGGGCATCGCGATTGCGTGCTACGCGTGCCGGATCAAGACTGCATACATCTTCATCCGCGGCGAGTATCACCACCAGGCGCATGTGCTCGAGAAGGCCATCGCCGAGGCGTACGCCAACGGCATCTTTGGCAAGCAGGGCATGCTCAATGGCATGAACACGGGGCGAGGCGGATCGTTCGCTGTCGACTGCCATGTGCATCGTGGCGCGGGCGCGTACATCTGCGGCGAAGAGACTGCACTCCTTGAAGGTCTGGAAGGCAAGCGTGGCTGGCCGCGCATCAAGCCGCCGTTCCCCGCGATCAAGGGTCTCTTCGGCAAGCCGACGATCATCAACAACGTCGAGACGGTGGCGCACCTTCCCAGCATCATCGAGCAGGGCGCCGAGTGGTTCATGAAGCAGGGAGTGGTGAGTTCGCTCGGCGGCAACAATCCGCCCAGCTACGGCACGAAGCTGATGGGTGTGAGCGGGCACGTGAATCGTCCGGGCGTGTACGAGTGCGAACTGGGCATTCCGCTTCGGGTGATGGTGGAGGAGCTCTGCGGCGGCATCCGCAACGGCAAGAAGTTCAAGGGTGCGATCGCCGGCGGCATCAGCATGGGCATTCTGGGGCCGGATCAGTACGATGCGCCGATGGATTTCGATATCGGCCGCAAGTTCAACGTGCTTGGTCTGGGCACAGCATGTCCGACGGTGTTTGATGAGGATACCGACATGGTGTCGGTGGCCCGCAACATCACGCGGTTCTTCAAGCATGAGAGCTGCGGTCAGTGCACGCCGTGCCGCGAGGGCAGTGGTTGGCTGTATCAGATCATGTGCCGCATCGAGGAAGGGTCGGCTCGGACCAAGGATCTTGACCTCGCGCTCGAGATTGCCACGAGCATGGGCAGCATGCCAGGGACGACGATCTGCGGACTGGCCGACGGCAACAACTGGGCGGTGCGGACGATCATGAACAAGTACCGCGCCGAGTTTGAGGCGAAGGTGAAGCCGACGTTCGTGCCTGTGAAGGTGTCCGTCGGAGCGAGGTAACGCTCTTTGCCCGCCGCTGGAACGGTGCGGCTGTGTTTTGACTCATTGATTTTCTGGATGTGTGGCCGCACGTTGACAGACGGTGGTGTCGTGCGCTGCGCGGGGGAAGGCCGTGCGCTGGTGGCGAGGCGAATCCAATCGGGCGATGCGGCCAGAGGGGTGTGGTCGGGTGCAAGCGGAGGCAGGGGCTTCGCAGGACAGATTGTCTGAATTGGGTGAGGTCAGTTCGCCGCGGCGGGTGACCGAGTGCGTGCAGCACGAAAAAACGCCCGGAATACGGGCGTTTGTTCACGGCGATGGTGTGCGTGTCCTGTCGTGTGCGACGGGGATGCGAGTTCAGCAGCCGCTTTCCCACGCGGTGAAGAATGCTTCGACGTCGCTTCCATCGACGCCGCCGTCCTGGTTGAAGTCGCCTTCAGCGGCGCCGATTTCCCAGAATGTGAAGAAGGACTCGATGTCGCTGCCGTCTACGCCTCCGTCCTGATTGATGTCGGAGGGGCATCCGATGGGGAGTGCGGTGCCTTTGAGGAGGAAGGGAACGGCGTAGGCGCGTCCATCGGCCTGGCCTGCGACGTAGCCTTCGCGACCTTCGAACCAGGAGCGAGGGCCGTTGGCGGTGCCGTCAACGGAGTTGAAGAGGCGGGTGTTGTGGTTCGTGACCGCGGAGCGCGGGGAGACCAATGGTGTGAACACGTTTGCGGAGGGCGACAATGCACCTTCGCAGCTCCACTGAATCCAGTAGGTGCCGGGGGCCAGGCGGCCACCGTCGGGCAGTGAGGTGAGCGGGACCGTGTAGGAGAAGACTGGGCGGACGGTGGAGGTGCTGGTGATGCTCTGGCGGTGGCAGACAAAGGTGCCAGGACCTGCGGGAAGAGCGAGCGAAGTTGCGAGCTTCGGCTCGGGGAGCGGGCTGGGGAGTGGGCCAGGGGAGTTGGCGGAGTAGGGGGGAGCGGTCCAGAGGTTTACGTGGATGGTGGTGACGGTGGGGGATGTCTGTGAAGTCTGGAATGCGTAAACGGTGAGGGATTCGAGTTGCCAGCCGCCTTCGGGAACGACGAAATCCTCGGCGATGGAGGTGTTGGGCGCGAGTGCGGTATTGACGCCGGTCGTGGAGAAGTTGAAGGTGGAGCCGGGAACGGTGAACCCGTCGGCGTTGCTGATGGGGAGGCCGGCGATGCTGCTGGTGCCGCCGGTGGGATTGGTGATGAATGGGCCGTTGGAGTAGAGGAGGTCCTGGGCGAGGCAGGGCCCGCAGAGGAAAGCCGCGGCGAGCGGCCAGAGCAGTGCGGAACGTGTTTGGGGGTTGGTCATATGGAGGCTTGAACCTGGGAGTGTCGTGGGGGTCTGGCCAAACGAATGAACCAGAGCGCGGATATGGTACCACGAGCGGGTGGTGGGAGCCGCGGCGGCAGGAACTGGAAAGTGTTAGGGCCGTTGTGCAGTTGTCTGGATGAGTTCGCTTGATTGGGTGTGGTCCCCAAGTTGACTTACCCGCATCAACGGCTATCCTTCCCTCCCTGCGCTTTGCGGTTCAGGGCGGTTCATCGCGCGAATGCGTGCTGAAACGGAAGCGACCGTTCTGAAGAATGAGCCGGAAAGTTCCGGCAGCTCTTTGGCAACACGCGGCGGATCGGGTTGTTCAAGCCTGAGGAAGTGTGTCTGGCACACCTCCTCGCGACCTTGAAAAGGTGAGTACACCGAAAGGTTCTCTGACGATGACTGGTGGCAAGATTCGAATTCGGATGGAAGCCTACGACCACATGGCTCTTGATGCCTCCGCAAAGGAGATCGTCGAGCACGCCAAGCGCACCAATGCAAAGGTGGCAGGTCCGATTCCGCTGCCGACCCGCGTTGAGCGCTACACGGTGCTTCGTTCGCCCTTCATTGATAAGAAGTCGCGTGAACAGTTCGAAATCCGTACGCACAAGCGGATCATTGACATTATCGAACCGAATGCTCGCACGGTCGAGGCGCTGAATCGCCTGGTCGTTCCTGCAGGTGTGTTCGTTCGAATCAAGGCCTGACCGCAGGCCTTCGAGGCAAGCCCAGGCAAGTTCCTGGGCTTGTGTCTTGAGGGAACTGGGCTTGCCGGGCGGAATTTGGTCTTTGGAAGTAGAAGTTAAGGAAGAACGCCATGGGTTTCTCGCTGCTTGGAAAGAAGATCGGCATGACTCGCGTCTATGTGGGCGCTGTCTCCACGCCGGTGACGGTCGTTGAGGCTGGTCCCTGCGTCGTGACGCAGCTGCGTACCGCCGAGAAGGATGGCTACACCGCTGTGCAGATCGGTTTCGGCGAGGTTGCTCCGAAGAACTCGACGATCCCGCTGATTGCGCACGACTTCAAGGCTGGGACGACTCCGAAGCGTCATCATCGCGAGTTCCGCGTTGATGCGGCGGATCTGGCCAAGTACACGATCGGTCAGTCGCTGACCGTGAAGGATCTTGAGGGCAAGCTGTTTGTGGATGTGATTGGCACCAGCAAGGGCAAGGGCTTTGCGGGCGTCATGAAGCGTCACCACTTCAAGGGCATGTTCGCCTCGCACGGTACTGAACGTAAGCACCGTGCACCGGGTTCGATCGGTGGCCTTTGCTCGAACCGTGGTTTCGGCGGTGGTCTGAAGAAGGGCAAGCGCATGCCCGGTCACATGGGTGCCGAGCGTGTCACGACCCGCAACCTGGATGTGGTCCGCATCGATGCCGACCGCAACATCGTCCTGATCAAGGGAACGGTGCCGGGTGGCAAGAATGGTCTGGTTGAGATCCGTCCCTCGATTCGCCTCTACAAGAGCAAGGCGAAGCTGGTCGCGGGCAAGAAGTAAGAACGAATGCAGGAGTGGTGGGGGGGATTGGGTTTGGGTGGTTGGTGAAGGCGGTCTTGGATGTTGGAATCTGCCGGGGGCTGTGAGCAACAGCAGCCTCTGGGCCTGAGAGGTCTGAAGAACGCTCGCGATGAGTGAGACGTTCGGAGGAAACCGACGGGCGACGACAACAAACACCGGAGAGAAGGTTCCAGTGGAACCGGACCTTCGGGAAGACAGCCGAGTTGAGTCCGATCCGGCACCGCCCGAATGCGAAAGCAGACGGGTCCCCTGAAGGAAGGGATTGGTGCCGAGACGGATAGGCGAACAGGAGCGGTCGTTCGGGGCTCATGAGTGAGCCGGAGCGAATCGCACACAGGCATCAGGCGAGGTAATGACGATGGATATTCCCGTCTACAACATGCAGGGCTCACAGGTAGCCCAGCTGAAGATCGATGAAGCCGCCCTTGGCGGCAAAGTGAACGCTGCGTTGGTCAAGCAGGCCTACGTGATGTATCACGCCAATACGCGGCAGGGCTCGTCGAAGACGAAGAACCGCCACGAGGTCGAGGGTTCGACCAAGAAGATTTACAAGCAGAAGGGTACCGGTAACGCCCGTCACGGCGACCGGAAGGTCAACATCTTCAAGGGCGGTGGTCACGGCCACAGCAAGAAGCGGACCCGCGAGGATTTCCGCCAGACGATGCCCGTCAAGATGCGCCGCAAGGCCAACCGCAACGCGCTGCTCGCCAAGCTCATGGACAATGAGGTGCGGGTGATTGACGCGATCAACTTCGCGCAGCCCAAGACCAAGGCCTTCCAGGAGTTCCTGGCGTCGATCAAGGTCGACCGCTCGGCTCTGGTTGCTCTGCCGATGGACTCTGGCTCCAGCAACAACGCGGTCCTCTCGGGCCGTAACGTCGAAGGCGTGACGATCGTCCGCTGCGACCAGATCAACGCATTCAACATGCTCAATCACCGCTACATGGTGATCGGCAAGGGCGATCTCGAGGCGTGGCTCAAGGGTGCCAGCTCGCAGACCACCAAGGAAGCCAAGATCAACCCGATCGGCCGCCAGGCTGCCGTCAAGGGAGGTAAGTAATCATGCCAGCTAATGTCGCCCCCGAGCACATCGTTCGCCGTCCGGTGCTGTCTGAGAAGAGCACCTTCGTGATGAACGATCAGAAGCGCTACACCTTTGAGGTGGACCCCCGCGCGACCAAGACCGAGATCAAGGCCGCCATCCAGGCGATCTACAAGGTCCGCGTCATCGGCATCAATACCACGCTCCGTCAGGCCCGCACCCGGACGACCAAGTCCGGCAAGGTTGATGGAACGATCACGAAGAAGGCTGTTGTCCGCCTGCACGCGGATGATGCCATCGAACTCTTCTAAGACTCACGTGTTTGAAATCGGAGATGTCAGGGCTGCACTCGGGCTCGACTCTCTTGCTCAGAAGCAAGGCTAGGAAAGGCAGAAAACAGTTATGCCGATTCGCATCTACAAGAAGACCAGCGCCGGACGCCGCAACGCGTCGGTGAACATGCACGTGGAAGTGACCAAGAAGACGCCGGAGAAGTCCCTCCTGGCTCCGAAGGTCAAGACCGGTGGCCGCAACTTCAGCGGCAAGATCACCTCCCGCGGCATCGGCGGCGGCGTGAAGCAGATGTACCGCAAGATCGACTTCAAGCGTCGCGATCGCGATGGTCTTGCAGGCACGATCATCGGTATTGAGTACGATCCCAACCGTTCGTGCCACATCGCGCTGGTTCAGTACAGCGATGGCGAGAAGCGCTACCACCTGGCCCCCATGGGTGCCAAGGACGGCATGGTGCTGCTCTCCTCCAGCACGGGCCCCATCGAGCCCAGCATCGGCAACTGCATGCGGCTTCGTGACATCCCCACCGGTCTTGACGTTCATTGCGTCGAAATCGTCCCCGGTGGCGGTGGCCAGATGTGCCGCTCAGCCGGCAACTACGCCAAGGTGACCAACAAGGAAGGCGATTTCGCTACCCTTGTGCTCCCCAGCGGCGAAGTCCGCCGCGTGCCCCTCGAGGCGCGCGCCACGATCGGCCAGGTCGGAAACGGTGATCACCGTCTCCGGATGCTCGGCAAGGCAGGCCTCTCGCGTCTGATGGGCATCCGCCCGATCACGCGTGGTGTGGCCAAGAGCCACCATGCTCACCCGCTGGGTGGTGGTAGCGGTCGCAGCAAGGGCAACCGCCCGCTCTGCGGACCCACTGGTGTGCACTCCAAGGGTGGCAATACCCGTAATCCGCGCAAGGCAAGTGCCAAGCTCATCATCCGTCGCCGCGTGACCAAGCGGTACGGTCAGAAGAAGTGATCCAAGGTCGGTTCGTTTGATCCGCTAGGGAACGATTCAGGAACGATTCATATGGGCGGTCGGGTGCTTTGCCCGGTCCGCACCGCAAGGAACGAAGACACATGGGACGCAGCCTCAAGAAAGGTCCGTACGTTGATGAGAAGCTCTTCCGCAAGGTGGAGAAGATGTCTCAGCAGCGCAAGAAGGACGCCATCAAGACGTGGGCCCGTCGCTGCACGATCGTCCCCGAGTTCGTGGGACACACGTTCAACGTGCACAACGGCCGGCAGTTCCTGCCTGTGCTGGTGACCGAGGACATGGTCGGGCACAAGCTCGGCGAGTTCAGCAGCAGCCGCACCTTCCGTGGTCACACGAACAAGAAGGAAGGCATCGATGGAGCTGGGGCGCCCGCGAAGGGTGGCTAAGGGCTGGGCGTGATGCCTTCCTGATTGAGGGAAGGGATCACGAACAGTGAAGGTTGGGTGTCGGTGCCAGGTGCCGATGCACACATTCGGGCGAAGTGGTACTAGGGCGAAGTAATACAGGGCCTGGCTGAGTCGCGTGCGATGGTCAGCGAAGGTCCATGAGGAATGAGCCGTGAAGATTTCTGGAAGCAAACTCAGCAAGGCCATGGAAGCCGCGGGCGTAAGCCCCGAGCAGCTCGCATCAGCTCTCGCCCAGCCGGGGTTCTCGGCCGACGAGGCTTCGAGCGCGATCCGTAACTGGATGCGCAACAACGATCACCCCCGCTGCAAGGCGGCGTACATCGCGCGTCTCGCGCAGGCCCTTGGCGTTTCGCCCAAGGACATCTCGGTCTTCACGAGCATGGTTCGTGGTCACCGCGGCAGCCCCCGCAAGGCGCGTCTGCTCGCGGATCTGATCCGCGGCAAGAGCGTGGATACGGCGATGAACCTGCTGAGCTTCAACACCAAGCGTGCGGCGGTCAACATCAAGAAGTGTCTGGCGGCGGCCGTGGCCGACGCTCAGCTGGCCGACGCCGACGGCAACTCGCTCTTCGTGTGCGAGAGCCGGATCGACGAGGGCATGGTCATCAAGCGGTTCCAGCCCAAGGACCGTGGTCGTGCTCATCCGATTTTGAAGCCCCTTTCGCATATCACCGTCAGCGTCGAGGAACGCTCCTCCAAGAAGTAATGTGGCAGTTTCGCCTTCGCGGGCAGCAGTCCGCGAGCAGACTGAGGAAACAGGCAGCAACGCATGGGACAGAAAACACATCCATTCGGCCTTCGTCTCGGGATCACCGAAGCCCACCGCAGCCGCTGGTACGCCCCCAAGGCGCTCTACGGCGAACTGCTGGTTGAGGACGAGCGCATCCGCAAGTGGCTCGACAAGCGCCTGAACCGCCGGCCCCCCAACGCGGCCGTGTCGGACATCCACATCGAGCGCACTCGTGAAGAGCTCAAGGTCATCATCAAGACTGCCCGTCCGGGTCTGGTGATCGGCCCCAAGGGTGCCGAAGTGGAGCGCATGACTGAAGAGCTTCAGTACATGACGGGCCGCAAGGTGGCGATTTCGATCATCGAGATCAAGAACGCTGATCTTGACTGCCAGCTGATTGCCGAAGGCGTCTGCGAGCAGCTCGCCAAGCGTGCCAGCTTCCGCCGCGTCGTCAAGATGAAGTGCGAAGCCGCGATGGCTGCGGGTGCCAAGGGTGTGAAGATTCAGATCAGCGGCCGCCTGGGTGGCGCTGAAATGAGCCGGACCCTGGACATCCGTCTGGGTTCGCTGCCTCTCTCGACGCTGCAGGCTCAGGTTGAATACGGCTTTGCCGAGGCATTCACGACCTATGGAGCCATCGGCTGCAAGGTGTGGGTGTACAAGGGAATGTACTCGACCGCCGCGGACGAGAACACGTCGAACGCTGCTGGTGGCCGGGCTCGCGCCCGTGGCCGCAAGTAAGCAGTCGGCGGTGCGGGTGGGTTGGTTGTGGAAAGTAAGTGTGTCGAGCTCTCTTTGCTCTGAGTCCGGATCGGGCCAGGGTGGTGGGGGAGAGGCACCTGGAATGAGTTGCAAAGTAAGTCAGCCCGGACTGTGCCAGGAGGCATGAGACCGGTCAGGAGTGAATGAACCATGGCGCTGATGCCCAAACGAGTGAAGTTTCGCAAGGAGCAACGCCGCGTGCGTGACCGCAAGGCGACCAAGGGCAACTACGTTGCCTACGGCGACTACGGCCTGCAGGCTCTCGAGGGTGCGTGGGTGAGCGGACAGGTCCTTGAGGCCGGTCGTATTGCCTGCCAGCACTACCTCAAGCGTGAGGGCAAGCTGTTCATCCGTGTCTTCCCGGACAAGCCGATTTCCAAGAAGCCCCTGGAAACCCGAATGGGTACCGGTAAGGCCGAAGTGGAGTACTGGGCTGCTCGAGTGAAGCCGGGCACGATGTTGTTCGAGATCGCTGGCGTTGCTGAGGCCGCAGCGAAGCTCGCGCTGCTTCGTGCAGCGGTGAAGATGCCGATCCGCTGCCGCTTCGTCGGCCGTCGTGTGAGCGTCTGATCCGTTCTCTGTGGCAGGATTGCGGTGTACAACCAACGACGACGGGCTCTGTCCGTGAAGTCTGATGAAGAGGTGACGAAAATGACCGGTAAGGAAGTCAGTGCGATGAAGGACGCGGAACTGAAGCTCGAGCTGAGCAAGCTCCGCAACGACCTGTTTGATCTCCGCAGCGACGCGGTGACATCGAAGGTTGAGGATACGAGCAAGTTCGGCAAGCTCCGCAAGGACATCGCCCGCATCCTGGGCGAGCAGCGTCGTCGTGCGGCTGTGAAGGCCTAACGCGGCAGAGATCTGATTCGTCGTGAGTGCATACCCAATCGGGCGCCAGGCGGGGCCCAGCAAAGGAAGCAAGTGATGGCAGCGGCTGTAAAGAAGAAGGTGGCGGTCAAGCAGGCGGGTGGCCTTTCCGGTACGCGTCAGGGCGTAGTCGATTCCGACTCGCGTGATCAGACGCGCCGGGTCGTGATCAACTACCTGACGATGCATCCCAAGTACGGCAAGTTCGTTCGTCAACGCAGCATCCTTCAGGTGCACGATGCGAAGAACGAGGCCCGTGCGGGCGATGTCGTCGAGATCGCTCCTTGCCGGCCCATCAGCAAGAGCAAGCGCTGGACGCTGGTTCGTGTGGTTGAGCGTCGCGCCGATCAGGCCGCGGCGATCAAGAGCGTTGCGACGCTGCAGAGCTGAGAAGCTCCGTCGTGAGATCCGAGGTTGCCAGGTGGCCTTGGAGCAGAGGATGGATCTGCCGCTTGGCGGGTCTGTGTGTGAGCAGTTCGAGAGCACCAAATTCGGCCGCGTGTGGATGCGGTCGAACAGATGAAAGCAAGGTTTGGTATGCTGCAGCAAGAAACCAGGTGTGAAGTCGCGGATAACTCGGGCGCGAAGATCGCGTACGTGATCCGTGTGTACGGCGGTTCGACCGGTTCGGGTCGTTTCACCCGTCGCATCGCAGGCGTGGGCGACAAGGTCTTCGTCTCGATCAAGAAGGCCCTCCCCGGCGCGGATGTCAAGCCGGGTGACAAGAGCAAGGCCGTCGTGGTTCGCACGACCAAGGCTACGCGTCGCGCCGATGGCAGCTACGTCAAGTTCGACAGCAACGCCGTGGTCCTGATTCAGGACGACGGCAATCCCAAGGGCACGCGCATCTTCGGGCCGGTGGCCCGTGAACTGCGTGACCGTAACTTCATGAAGATCGTGTCGCTCGCCTCGGAAGTGGTGTGAGCGTTCGAAGGTTTCAAGTCAGAGCATTTGTCTGGAGCATCACATGCCGGCACACGTCAAGAAAGGCGACACAGTCTACATCCGCTCGGGAGATCACAAGGGACAGACCGGAGAGGTCATCCGTGTGATCACCAAGAGCCAGAGCGTGGTGATCAAGGGGGTCAACCTCCGCACCAAGCATCTGCGCGCGAGCCAGGCCAACCCGCAGGGCGGCATCGTCACGAAGGAAGCGCCTGTGCACATGTCCAAGGTGAGCCCGGTCGTCGACGGGAAGCCCGTTCGCGTCGGGTTCAAGGTGAAGGCGGACGGTTCGAAGGTCCGGGTCGCTCGCAAGGGTGGCAAGGAACTGGCGGAACTGAGCGTGGTTCACGGTCCCCGCAAGTAAGCAGGGGGGACGACGGGGGGCCCGATGGCGGGTCGTCCGGTGTAGGGATTGGGGTGGAGTGACCGCAGGATCGGTTGACCACCAACGTCCTCTCCGCGGCAGCGAGCGGAAGGGATTCAAGCAGCAGAAACGACCGGTTCGGGGCGGTGCTCCGGGCCTCCAAAGTTAGAAACGAGTGTGATCGATGGCGAAAGACGACTCCAAGAAGCAGGCCGGAAAGCCCGCACCCAAGGGTGCTTCGGGCAAGAAGAGCGCTCCCAAGCATGACGCCGCGGCTGACGCCGCAGTGGACACGGGCCCCAAGGTGCCGCCGCGTCTGCGCGTGATGTACGAGGAGCAGATCCGGGCCAAGGTTGCCGAGAAGTTCGGGATCAAGAACCCGATGGAGATGCCTCGCCTTGAGAAGATCGTGCTCAACGTGAACATGGGTCGCCACCTCGAGGGCACCAAGATTCCGCCGCACATCAAGACGACTGTGCTCGATACGCTGGTCAAGGTGACGGGTCAGAAGCCCGTGGTCCTCAAGGCCAAGAAGAGCGTGTCGAACTTCAAGGTCCGTGAGGGCCTGGAGACCGCCGCGATGGTGACGATCCGTCGCGAGCGCATGTGGCACTTCCTGGACCGCCTCATCAACCTGGCGACGCCCCGAATCAAGGACTTCCGTGGTCTTGGTGACAAGGCCTTCGACAAGCAGGGCAACTACGCGATGGGCCTGACGGAACAGGGCGTGTTCCCCGAGATCAACATGGTTGACGCTGCGTTCACGCACGGCATGAACATCAACATGTGCTTCCGCAACAGCAGCCCCGCCCTGAGCCGTTTCGTGCTCGAGCAGCTGGGCCTGCCGTTCGTCAAGCCTGACCAGAAGTAACAGAACCCCAAAGCAACAGGACCAGAGCACGCAGCAAGTGCGACCGCTCGGAGAAACCACGATGGCCACCAAAGCTCAGTTCGCCAAGAGCAACCGCAAGCCCAAGTTCAGCACCCGTACGGTGCGTCGGTGCCAGCTGACCGGACGCGCACGCGGCGTCTACCGCAAGTTCCGGATCAGCCGCATCATGCTCCGCAAGCTCGCGCTTGAGGGCAAGATCCCCGGCATGCGGAAGGCCAGCTGGTAAGCGAAGGTCGGAGTTGACAGGGCAGCATCGGAGAGGGTCTGCCTCCCGCCCCGGATTTGAGCCGCGTGAATGCGGCGGGGTCGGAGCAGACACGGCAGCAAAGTGTAACACGTGCGTGCGTCGGATCAGCATGATCCGGGCACGAGCAGAATCGAACGAGGATACTCATGGCAATCGGTGATCCAATCGCGGACATGCTCACTCGCCTGCGCAACGCTCTGCGCAACAAGTCCAAGACGGTCATGTGCCGCAACAGCAACGTCGCTCGCGGCGTCGCCTCCGTCCTTCGTGACGAGGGCTACATCGACGGCTTTGATCTGGTCGAGGACGGCCGCAGCGGCATGCTCAACATCCGCATGAAGTACAGCAACACCGGCGAGCCGGCGCTGCACCGGCTGACCCGCGAGAGCAAGCCCGGCCGTCGCGTCTACCGCGGCGTCGATGAGCTCCCCCGTCCCCTTCAGGGCCTGGGCATTGCCATCGTCAGCACCCCCAAGGGTGTTCTCTCGGACCGCAAGGCGCGCGTCGAGCGCGTCGGCGGCGAGCTTCTGTGCACCATCGAATAAGCAGTTTGATCGCGGAAGCCCCGCCGTCCGGGAAAGGACAACGGGCGAGCCGCACGCGAAGGAGTCAATGAATCATGTCTCGTATCGGTAAGAAGTCCGTTGCAGTTCCCGCCGGCGTCAAGATCGCCGTCAAGGACGGTTCCGTCAACATCGAAGGCCCCAAGGGCAAGCTCAGCCTCAAGCTTCCCGCGGCGGTCACGGTGAAGGTCGACGATGCGGCCAAGGCCGTCAATGTCGCCCTGGCCGACGGCTTCAAGGCCGAAGACAAGCAGACCAGCGCCCACTGGGGCAGCACCCGCGCCCACATCAAGAACATGATTGATGGCGTGAACAACGGGTACGAGAAGAAGCTCGAAGTGGTCGGCGTAGGCTGGACCGCCGCCCTCGCCGGCAAGGATCTCAAGATGACGCTGGGCTTCGCCAACGCGATCATCATGCCGATCCCCGCGGGCGTCACCGTGAAGGTTGACAAGCAGATCGTCAGCGTTTCGGGTCCGGACAAGCAGGCCGTCGGCCAGTTCGCCTCCGCGATGCGTGCCTACCGCAAGCCCGAGCCGTACAACGGCAAGGGTGTCAAGTACGTCGAGGAAGTCGTTCGTCGCAAGCAGGGCAAGCAGTTCGGCGCTTGATGCCGGTGAAGCACCCCCAAAGGAACCAAGGATACAGCCATGGACAGGAACTCAATCAAGGCGCTTCGCCGTTCTCGCCGCCGCATCGGCATCCGCAAGCGCATCGTCGGCACCGCTGCAAAGCCGCGGCTCGCCATCTACAAGTCGCTCAATCACATGTACGCTCAGATCATCAACGATCTGGACGGCGTCACCATCGCTTCGGCTGCGACCAACGCCAAGGAACTCTCGCTGGATAAGACCGGCAACAGCTCCGCCGCGGCCAAGGTGGGCGAACTGCTCGCCAAGCGCGCCGAGACCAAGGGCGTCAAGGAAGTCGTGTTCGACCGCGGCGGCTTCAAGTTTCACGGCCGCGTCAAGGCCCTGGCCGACGCAGCCCGCAAGGCCGGTCTGAAGTTCTAAGCGAAGCGCACGACTCACTTTCGAGCAGCAATACCCAACGAGAATCACCATGAAGCCCGAGAACTTCGACGAGTCCAGTCACATTGAATCATCCAACATCGGCGTTGACCGCACGTCATCGACGGTGAAGGGTGGTCGCCGGTTTGCCTTCGGCGCCTTGGTCGTCGTCGGCGACCGCCGCGGCAAGGTTGGCTTTGGCTACGGCAAGTCCAACGAAGTCCCCTCAGCCATCGAGAAGGCTGAGAAGTACGCGAAGAAGGCCATGATCAGCATCCCGCTGATCGGCACCACGATCCCTCACGAGGTCGAAGGCACCTTCTCCGCCAGCAAGGTTCGTCTCATCCCCGCCGCCCCTGGTACCGGCGTCGTCGCCGGCGGCACCGTCCGCACCATCCTCGAGAAGGCTGGCGTCACGGACTGCCTCACCAAGTGCTTCGGTTCGACCAACAAGCGCAACATCGTCAAGGCCGTGTTTGACGGGCTCGAGCAGCTCCGTCTGGCCAAGTCGGTGAGCATGCTCCGTGGCCAGGATCTGGGCCTGACCGCGATTGAGTCCAAGATCGAACGCGGCAAGCGCTTCCAGCCCACCGCGAGCACCAAGGACAAGGCTCGTGGCCCGGTCAACACCGTCGATGATGGTCGCGGCAAGGGTCGCGGCGGTCGCGGCGGCCCCGGTGGCGGTCGTCGTGGTCGCAGCGAGGAACGTCCGGCAGAAGCAGCGCCCGCAGCAGATGCTGGTGCGGCTCCCGCAGCCCACTGATCCCGCATTCGATCGAGTTGTCTTCGTACGCAGTCTTTGTACATTCAGTGATCCATCGGGATTTGCAGGGCCTTTGGTGTCCGCGACCCCGTTTCAGCAGTTTGGAGTAACCAGCCATGATGATCCATGACATCACCGCCCTCGCAGGCCGTTCCAAGAAGCGCAAGCGCGTCGGTCGCGGTGAGGGATCGGGCCACGGCAAGACGTCGGGCCGGGGTGCGAAGGGCGCCAGCAGCCGTTCGGGCCACGCCAGCAAGCGGTCGTTCGAAGGCGGCCAGATGCCGTACTTCCGCCGTTTGCCCAAGTTCGGCTTCACCAATGCGAACTTCAAGGTTCAGTTCTGGACCGTCAACCTGGGCGACATCGTCGGTCATCCTTCGTTCAAGAATGGTGGCGACATCAACCGCGAGACGCTCATCGCTGCAGGCCTCGTCCGCGATGCCAGCCGCGATCTGAAGATCCTGGGTTCGCTGGGCAAGGGCCAGTCGAGCTTCAAGGCCAAGCTCAACGTCAGCGCCGCTCGCGTCTCTGCCAGCGCCCGCAAGATGGTTGAGGATGCCGGCGGCAAGGTCAACGAGACCGGCACCCGTCGCGACAAGGTCCGCGGCGTCGACCCCAACATTCCCGAGACGAAGCTCAAGCCCAAGAATCTGACCAAGAAGCTCAACCGTCCGACGGCTGCCATGAAGGGCAAGCCCGCCGCGGCGGCGGCTCCTGACGCGGAATGAGCCAGGTGGCTACCATTTCCGCCCCGGTCCTGACCGGTCCTGCCGCACCTCGGGCCAGGCCGATCTGAACGTGATTTCCTCCAAGAGGGAAGGCCCGGCCTTTCCTCTTGTCTTTTCCAGAGTTCTCATTCCCTTGCCCGTTGCAGCGAAAGGCCGCCGCGGCTGGTGCAAGGCTCGCACAAGGTCCCCAAGGCATGATTCAGACGTTGCTCAACGTCTTCAAGGTCGCGGAACTTCGCAACAAGGTGCTCTTCACGCTGGGCATGCTGTTCGTCTTCCGCATCGGACACTGGATTCCGCTTCCTGGCCTCGATCAGGAACAGCTCGCAAAGGCGTTCAACCAGGCCTCGAGCGAAGGCTCAGCCATCGGCAAGCTCGCAAGCTTCGTCGCGATCTTCTCGGGTGGCGCTCTGTCGCATTCGACGATCTTCGGCCTTGGAATCATGCCGTACATCACGGCGGGCATCATCTTCCAGCTGCTGGCCACCGTTCTTCCTCAGCTCAAGAAGCTGCAGGAAGAAGGTCCCACGGGTCGCCAGAAGATCATGGAGTACACCCGCTACGTCACGCTCGCGCTCTGCGTGATTCAGGGTGTGGGCTGGCTCTCGTTCCTCGCGCAGAAGGGCCTGATCCTGCCGGCATGGCGTGACAATCCGGTCTGGTGGGTCATGGCGACCGCCGCGTTGACGGCTGGCACCATGTTCCTCATGTGGCTGGGTGAGCAGATCGACAAGCACGGCATCGGCAACGGCGCGTCCATGATCATCATGGCGGGCATTCTCGGCGGTATCCCGGGTGCGATCAGTTCGCTCTACGACAACTTCGATGTCCGCGATCCCAACAAGATCGGCTTCATGGGGCTGTTCCTGCTGATCTTCAGCTTTGTGGCGGTGGTGGCGAGCGCGGTCATCATGCAGGTCGCGCAACGACGGATTACGGTGCAGCAGGCCAAGCACACCCGTGGCCGAAAGGTCTTCGGCGGTCAGAAGAGCTATCTGCCGCTTCGCATCAATCACGGCGGCGTGATGCCCATCATCTTCGCCAGTTCGCTGATGATCTTCCCGACCTTCATCTTCTCGCAGCTCAAGGAGTTCTCCAACCAGTCGGCGCAGGTTGCTATGCAGGCGCAGACGGCTCAGGGACTCACCCCGACCGGTGAAATCACCCTCTTCCAGTCGGTCAGCTCCTTCCTGTCCGATGCGTTCCAGCCGGGCGAATACCCCTATGTGCTGGTCTATATCGCGATGGTCTACTTCTTCAGCTACTTCTGGATCACCGTCCAGTTCAACCCTGAGGAAATGAGCAAGCAGCTCAAGGAGCACGGCTCCTTCATTCCGGGCCTGCGCCCGGGCCCGCGCACCGCTGAGTACCTCGAAACGGTGATGAACCGCATCACGTACGTCGGTGCCGGCTTCCTCGCAGCGTTGGCGGTCATGCCCACCGTCATCAACCGGGCGATGAACATCGATTACACGGTGACCCAGTTCCTTGGCGGAACGGGTTTGCTGATCGTCGTCTCGGTCACGATGGACTTCCTGCAACGCGTCGAGGCGAACCTGCTGATGCGAAACTACTCGGGCTTCCTGGGCGCGGCTGGCGAAGAGGGCGACGGCCCCAAGCTCCGTGGCCCCCGATTCTGAGAGTCTCTCAGGCATCCGCCGATGCGGTAGCACCTGAGCGGTTCGGACCCATTTGATTGCATCACGCAACCGGCCTGGAAACAGGCCGGTTGTTTTTTGTGAGGTTGCCGGCCCCACGCCGGGGCGGTTGCGATGCCCCGGACATTGTGAGCGTCTGATTGATGCGGGTTGGTATGCGGGGTATTCCCGGATCGTCGGGCTACGATGTGCTGTCATGGTCAACACCACGAATGCCCGCATCATCGACGGAGTGGCACTGGCAAATCGCGAGAAGCAGCGGCTGCGTGCCCGGGTCGATGAGTTGCATCGCAAGAGCCCTGATCGGCTGGTCCGGCTCGATGCGGTCCTCGTTGAAGCCGGCGACAACGGGGCCAGGGTGTACGCCGAGAATCAGGCCAAGACTTGCGCGGCACTCGGAATCGAGTATCGTCTGCACCGGATCACGCCCACCGACCCGGCCCACGCGTTCGATGAGATTGCGGGCCGCGTGCTGCTGCTCTCTAATGACGACCACGTCAACGCGCTGATGCTGCACATGCCGCTGCCCGCGGGCATCGAGCCGTACACCATTCAGCGGCTGATTGCACCTCAGAAGGACGTTGAGGGTGTCAACCCGATGAACATCGGGAACATCGTGTACGGCCGGTCTTCACTCGCGCCGTGCACCGCGCTGGCGGTCATGCGGATGCTGGAGGATGTCTGGACGACGATGACGCAGGAGGGATCGCTGAAGCCTGGGCAGTCGCCGCGTGTTGCGGGAGAGCCGTTCCTTCGCGGCCAGGTGGCGGTGGTGGTGGGGGCGAGCAATGTCGTGGGCAAGCCCATCGCGGTGCTGCTGATGCGTGAAGAGGCAACTGTGGTTTCGTGCAACCGCTGGACTCCGCAGCTCGCGTCGCTCACACGCAATGCAGACATTCTGGTCGCCGCGGCGGGCGTGCCGGGCCTCATCACGGCCGACATGGTCAAGCCCGGTGCCATCGTCATCGATGTGGGCGTCAATCGCGTCAAGATGCCTGATGGGCAGACCCGGACCACCGGTGACGTCGCGTTTGATGCGGTGGCTCAGGTCGCAGGCTGGATCAGCCCCGTGCCCGGTGGGGTCGGGCCCGTCACGGTCTCGATGCTCCTCTCCAATGTCGTGCAAGCGGCGGAACGTGCGGGCCAGTCGGTTCGCTCCAAGACGTGAAGACGCGCCGTCGCTCGAAGTTGCGCCATCGACGCGGCGAGTGCTCAGGGCGTTGTGACCTGGTATCGAATCGTCGCCCTCACCATGAAGTGATCTGACGCGAACTGTCCCTGCGGGCGGGCCCGCTCAATGCTGGCCGCAAGCGTTGTGAACTGCGGCGATGCGAGGATCCAGTCGATGCGATCGCCGTTGATGATCGGCTTCCATCCGTTGAAGGTGGCTTCGTCGATATCACGAGCGGGATAGAGACTCCGGAACGTATCGGCCAGAGTGCCTTCTCCTTCGCGAGCGACATTGATCAGCGTTCGGGCCAGATCGCTGTCGGCGCTGAGGTTGAAATCACCGGTGATGATGACTGATGCATCGCCTGCGAGCGAGGCGATCCGGTCACGAATGAGCTCAAGGCCGTTCTTTCGGGCCAGCTGACCGACGTGGTCCAGGTGTGTGTTGAGGACGAAGACTTTGCTGTTGCACGTCTTGTCGTGCAGGAGAACCCACGAGGCCATGCGTTCGCACGCGCCGTCCCAGCCGCGGGATCCGGGCGTTTCGGGTGTTTCGCTGAGCCAGAAGTGGCCTGCGCGTTCGAGTGAGAATCTGCTGGTGCGATAGAGGATGGGGGCGAACTCGCCGCGTCGGGATCCATCGGCACGGCCGACCCCGTGGAATGCGTGCGATGGCAGTGTTTCGATCAGCCAGTCTGCCTGCAGTGCCTCGACTTCCTGCAGTCCGATGATGTCGGGGTTGGCGTCGTTGATCGCACGCTTCACGGCCTGAGTGCGTCTGGTCCAGACATTGGGGCCATCGTCGGCACTGGCGTAGCGCATGTTGAACGAGGCGACTTCGAGCGTCGGCGCGGGTGGTGCTGCTGCGGGGAGTGGAGCAATGCCGGGGCTGACTTGTTTGAGCTCGCTGAGTGCGACGCGGTAGAGTGTTGCGCGACCTTCATCGGCGATCAGCAGCGTGCGATCGTCCTCGAAGCAGAGGCTCTCGCTGTCGCTTTCGCCGTCGGTGTAGCGGTAGGTGCGGCAGCTGACGCGTGCGGCAAAGAAGGGGGTCTGGAGTGATTCACGCTGGAAGAGCCAGATGCGTTCATAGGTGAGCACCGCGAGCGAGAGGCCGTCAGTGCTCGCCGCGGCGGCGGTGGCCTTGCCCATGACATCGAAGCGGTCGACGTACTCGAGCGTCGAGGGGTGCTCTTCGCTGAGATCGGTGACGCGGTACAGCGACGTGAAGGTGTCGGACCGGTGCTTGGTGAGAATGTAGATGGAATCGCCGATGGTGAAGAGTGCTTCGGCATCGAAGTTGAACTGGTCCTTGGGTGCCGGGAACCGGGTCTGGTCGGGGTAGTTCACGACGAACCTGCGGGCCTGCAGCGTCTGCTGGGAATCCGGGTCCGGCTCATCGGTGATGTAGAGGCACAGATCGGTCCGCGCGTTGGAGTTGTTGCCGACGTCAGCGATGATCATGCGGCCCGATGCATCGCGGGTGAGGTCTTCCCAGTCGCGGTTGGAGGCACCGGTCACCTTCACGCCCCGCGTGGAAGGCAGCATCGGTGGAGTTGAGGCTTCTGCGGCAGCCCCGAGGCGATCGAGTCGAACCGGGTAAAGGTTTGAAGGGTTGCCCGAGTCGCCCAGAGTCCAGAGGACTCCGGGAAACTTGCGGCTCATGATCATTCCCGAGACTTCCAGATCAGCACCGGGGGGGAGCTTGGCGATTGGCTGCAGGACCAGGTCGTCAGCGCGGGGCTTGGTGGTGTCGTGGGCATGCGCCAGGCTGGCCAGCATGACGGTGGTGACGAGTGTGAGGATCGCGGTGATCAGCAGGCTCGCCAGCAGGAAGCGAGGGGCAGAGGTCGGCGAGTGTGAGGACGAAAGCCCATCTGAGGCGCGGTGCATGGCGGAGTTTAGTCCACCGGGCTCCGGCCGTGTCGTCAGAAGGGTGGGCAGCGGCGCGTCGCCACATCGCAGACCTGCAGGTGTACGCGGGTCTGCCGCGATGCAACCTCGACCATCCATCGGAAGAGGATCAGTCCGACGACCATGAGGCCGATGGGTGAAGCCGTGTGCCAGGTTTCAAGCGTCGAATGAGCTTGATAGTGGTCGGCCGCATCGAAGGCGACGACATCCCAGAGGGCGTGCAACGTCATCGCCGCGGCGAAAGAAGCCACGATGGCGATCAGGGCACGTGGCGAGCGGGCGATCAGAAGGCCCACACCGAAGCTTCCGATTCCGCCCATGACCAGATGGCCTGCGAGCCGGATCGGTTCCTGGGCGGGGAGAAAGGGCGTGGGGGAGTTCCAGCCCAGCACGAGCACTGACTCGGCGAGCGCTGCTCCCAGTCCCGCAAAGGATCCGTAAAGAATGCCGTCGATGGGTTCTTCCATGTGACGGCGAGCGAGGGTCGCGAGGGTCAGGGGCACCAGGAGTTTCCCGAACTCCTCGGTGGAACCGGCGAGCCAGGCGAGGGCGGTATTGCTGATGAGATGGCCGCTCGAGGTGACGGCGCGGATGACCAGAACCTGGATCTCTCCAGCCGCCAGCATGCACGCGGCACCCAGCACCGTCGCGATGAGGAGCATCCAGCGGGATTCGGGCCGATAGAGATCGTACTTGATGACCAGCGCGCTCGCAGCCGCGGCACAGCACGCCAAGGTCAGATAGAGTGCCAGGGTGGAGACAAGCACGGGGCCTCGCGGGACTGAGAATGGTTCACACGGCGATGGCGGTCAGTTCTCGCCAGCTGCTGCCGATTCATCGGGTGCCGCTGCAGGATCCGGCCCGACTTCCTGATTCGTGACGACAACCTCCACTCGCTGGTTGGCACGATCCTGCTGGCGATCAAAGGTCCGGCCGACGACGCGGTTGTTGTCGCCGCATGCGACGAGCCTGAGGTTCTCCCACTTGATGCCACCCTCAACCAGTGCGATGGCGGCAGCAACCGCACGTTCGTGCGAGAGCGTCATGGCCTTGACCGGATTGCGCATCGTCTCAAATGGGCTGACATGGCCTCGTACTTCGATGACCCAGTGTTGATCCCGGAGATTTCGGGCCAGTTCGATCAGCGTGGCACGCCCGGTTGAAGAGAGGACTGCTTCACGGTCGTCAAACTCCACCGCGGCGGTCACCTGCTCGTAATCGCTGGGGCGCGGTGCCTGGAGAGAGTCCGATTCGCCCTGCGGCCCTTCCTCGCGAACTTCGCCGCTGGTGCGCTGGAGCATGCGGCGGATGAGCGGGGCATCGGCCGGGTCCTTGGAGTTGATGTCGACCTTGTTGTTGAAGGCTTCGCGCACGGCGATGACGAAGTCGAGCATCTCGGCGTTGGTCGACGCATCCGCGGCGTTCTCGCCATCGGTGGTGCCGCTGCCTTTTTGACCCATGTTCATGGCGAGCAGAATCACGAAGAATCCCATCATGAGCGCGACGTTGTCAGCGAACGAAATGAGCCATTCCGGTGCGCCCGATTCCTCGTGCTCGCCGCCACCGTGGCCAGCCCCCGGTCCGTGGCCGCCGCCATGGCCACCACCGTGACCACCGCCCTCGTGGCCGCCGCCATGCTCATCGTGCTTTCCATGTTCTTCAGCCATAGGTGTGGACCGGTCCGGGGGAACAGGGATTCACGGAGAACAGAGGGATCAGGCGGCCAGTCCGAGCTTGCCGCGTGAGGCCTGCGGGATGAAGGCGAGCATCTTGTCCTGCGTGACGCGGGGGTTGTCGCCGGCCTGGATGGAGAGGATGGCCTGGAGCATCATCTCGCGAGCGAGGATCTCCTCGCCGGAGCGAAGCGCGAGTTTGTCACCGATGGGACCGGCGATGGCGTTGGCCACGATCGCGCCGTACATGGTTGCCACGACGGCGATGCCCAGGGCGTGACCCAGCGCGCCGATGTCGGCGCTGGCCAGCTTTCCGAACATGCCGACCTGACCGACGAGCGTTCCGACCAGTCCGTATCCGGGGCCGTAGAGCTTGATGAGGTCGAAGAACTTCTTGCCAGCCTTGTGGCGATCCTGCATCGCCATCAGTTCCATTCGTGCTGTGGATTCAATCTGCCCGGGTTCGATGCCGTCGACTGCCATCTTGAGCCCCGCGGCGAGGAATGGATCCTTGATGTTGGCCATCTCGCTCTCAAGTGCCAGAATGCCATCGCGGCGGGCCTTCTCCGAGAGTGCGGCCAGCTGCTTGATGATCTCGGGCATCGGCTGGGATTTGTGGAAGAGGAATGCTCGGAGATAGCCCGGAACGCACTTGAGGCGTTCCATCGGCATCGCCATGAAGACGACGCTCACGGAGCCGAAACCGACCATCAGCACGCCTTCACCAGAGAAGAACATCATGAGGTTTCCATGGGAAACCTCGATGAAGACGATGCCCAGCGCAGCGGCGCCGATCAGAATGCCGATGAGGCTGGCCTTATCCATAGGGTGATCTCGTGTAAGCCGACTCCTGCGGGGGTATCGGCACATTCAGATCGTGGATGAAGGACAGCCGGGCCAAGGGTAATCAGTGCTTGACGAATGTGCCGCGTTCGCGGTCCTTGGTCACACCCGGGAAGGGGAGTGCTCTCCCGTGCGCGACGCAGTAGACGCCAGGCGACAGGATGTTGCAGGCGAAGATGGCCTCGGTCAGGTTCTGCAGCGCATCGCTTCGCTTCATCTCATAGGGGCGCATGGCACCGGTGAGGACGATGGGAAGTGTGGCCTTGAAGTGCCGGAAGAGTTCTTCGCCGGTGCGTTCGAGGGTGTCGGTGCCATGGAGGATGACGATCCCCTGCGGAGGCGGTGAGCCCGCCGCGGCGAGATTGACCGCGGCTACCACCCTGGAACGGTCATCATCCGTCATGTGGAGACTGTCCTTGCTCATCAGCTGGTTGATGCTGATGGACAGGTCGTCGAGGCGGAGCCGACGGAGCATGGTGCCGACGATGCTGCGCCGATTGTCCAGGCTTCCGGTCGCCTCGTCGTAGGTCTTTTCGATCGTGCCACCGGTGGTGATGAGAACGATGTGCCGCATGGGGAGAGGGTAGGAGGGGGGAGGGGAAAGTTCCGAAGTGCCTGAGTTCCGAAGTGCGCCGCGTGCTGCGAACTTCGGAACCAGCAATGAAAAAACCCCCGCGAACATCGCGGGGGTTTGGTGCAATCGGAACGGATCAGCTCGCGAGATTACTTCTTCGCGGCCTTGCCACCCTGCTGCTCTTCGAGGATCTGCTTCATGATGGCCACGGGCATCGGGCGATACTCGAGGAATTCCATCGTGCTGCTGGCGCGGCCCTGCGACATGCCGCGGAGGCTGGTCGTGTAGCCGAACATTTCGGAGAGGGGCACTTCGCAGCTGACGAGCTTGACGGGGTCACGATCTTCGGTGTCGATGATCATGCCGCGGCGAGACATCATGTCGCCAGTGACGTTGCCCAGGTAGTCGTTGGGAACGGTCACGACGACCTTCATGATGGGTTCGAGGAGGACGGGGTTGGCCCGCTCGCAGGCTTCCATCAGAGCCAGGCGTCCTGCCTGCTCGAAGGCGATCTGCGACGAGTCGACGTCGTGGTAGGAGCCGTAGGTGAGGGTGACCTTGATGTTGATCAGCGGGTAGCCGAACTTCACGCCCGTCACCGCGGTCTGGCGAACGCCGTACTCGATGGAGGGGATGAACTCCTTGGGAATCGCGCCGCCGACGACGTCGTTTTCGAAGGCGATGTTGTCGGTGAAGTCGAGTTCCTCTTCGGCTGCCTGCTCGGCGGTGAAGGGTTCGAGGGTGATGACGCAGTCACCGAACTGACCGCGACCGCCGGACTGCTTCTTGAACAGACCGCGGACGTCCTCGACCTTGCGCTGAATGGCTTCGCGGTACGAAACCTTCGGCTTGCCGACGTTGACGTTGATCTTCATGTCGCGGACGAGCTTGTTCTTGATGATTTCAAGGTGGAGCTCGCCCATGCCCGAGATGATCGTCTCGCCGGTTTCCTCATCGAACTTGCTGCGGAACGAGGGGTCTTCGCGGCGGATGACGCCCAGTGCTTCGGACAGCTTGCGCTTGTCGTCCTGCGTCTTGGGCTCGATCGCCATGGCGATGACGGGCTCGGGGAAGTGCATGCGTTCGAGGATGATCGGCTCATCGGCATCGCACAGCGTGTCACCCGTGTACGAATCCTTCACGCCCACGACGGCAACGATGTTGCCTGCGGTGGTCGCATCCAGATCGTTGCGGTGCTGCGCGTGCATCTCGTAGATGCGGCTGACGTTTTCCTTCTTGCCGTTGCCGGGGTTGAGAAGGCGCGTGCCCTTGCTCAGCGTGCCCGAGTAGACGCGGATGTAGGTCAGATCGCCGTGCTTGTCGGAGACGACCTTGAAGACCAGCGCCGAGAAAGGAGCCGCGGGATCGTGCGGACGGCTGAGGGGCACGTCCTTGTCCTGGGGATCGGTGCCGGTGACGTCGGGCTTCTCGGTGGGGCTGGGGAGAAGGTCAACGACGGTGTCCAGCAGGAGCTGGATGCCGATGTTGCGGAGTGCGGCGCCGCAGAGGACGGGGTAGCACTTGCGCTCGATCACGCCCTTGCGAAGACCCATGCGGATCTGCTCGACGGTCAGTTCCTTGCCTTCGAGGAAGAGTTCCATCAGCGTGTCGTCGAGTTCCGCGACCTTCTCGACCATGTCGCGACGCCACTTCTCGGCGTACTCGACCATGTCGGCGGGGATGTCCTGCTCGTTGACCGTGTCGCCCTTGTCGCCTTCGAAGAAGTACGCGCGGCGGGTGATCAGGTCGACGACGCCCTTGTGGTCGTGGCCAAGACCGATCGGGATCTGGATGGCGATGCCGTTGGCGCCAAGGCGGGTCTTGATCGTGCCGAAGCTGAACTCGAAGCTCGCGCCGATCTTGTCCATCTTGTTGACGAAGCACAGACGCGGCACCTTGTACCGGTCGGCCTGACGCCACACGGTTTCAGACTGGGCTTCCACGCCTTCCTTGCCGTCGAACACGGCGACTGCACCGTCGAGCACGCGGAGCGAACGCTCCACTTCGATCGTGAAGTCCACGTGGCCGGGGGTATCGATCAGGTTGAGCTTGTATTCCTTGCCGTTGC
>JBILUL010000003.1:0-85124 GCA_044371005.1 Phycisphaerales bacterium
AAGGGCAGCCGCGAACTGACCTTCAGCTCCGGCACCACTCTCACCAAGATGACCTCGGTCATCAACACGTTCTCGGATGTCACCGGCGTCACAGCATCGCTTTCCAGCAGTGCAACACGCATCGGCCTGTCCAGCAGCGACTTTGGCTCCGCCGAGTTTGTCTCGGTCAAGGTCGTCGACAGCGGCGGCATCAACAGTACCACCAACGGTGATGCCAGCACCCCGGTGCGCGGCGTGTACAGCCGCCAGACCGGAGCGTTCGCATCGGCCAACACCACGATCAACAGCTCCTTTGCCAATGCCACCAACTCCGTCCGTGACTACGGACAGGACATCGGCGGCACCATCAACGGCATTGCGATGACCGGCAAGGGCAAGACCGCTCGCGTCAACAGCGACTTCCTCGATGTCGAGATGACGCTCAACACAGCCACCTCGCAGGCCATCGGCAACGTCGGAAGCAGCAACTCCGCCCTCTATGTCACCGGCGGCGGAGCCGACTTCCAGCTCGACAGCAAGGTCGGAATCGCGGGCAAAGTCTCCCTGGGCATCCAGTCACTTGCCGTCAACAAGCTGGGCAACAGCACCGTCGGCTATCTCAAGAGCCTGGGCAGCGGTCAGGCCAACAACATCATTGACGGCGACTCCACTGTCGCCCAGAAGATCGTCGCCGAGGCCATCGGCCAGGTCTCCCAGGCCCGAGGACGCGTGGGCACCTTCCAGCGAAACATCGTCGGTGCCACCATCCGCAGCCACAACGTCGCGATGGAGAACACCTCGGCAGCCACCTCGATCATCCGCGACTCGGACTTTGCCTCGGAAACCGCGGCACTCACCCGCTCGCAGATTCTGGTGAGCAGCTCGACCAACATTCTCTCGCTGGCCAACCAGTCACCCAACTCCGCACTCCAGCTGCTGGGCTGATCCACTGACTGAGCACGCCGGCAAGCACTCATGAAACACCAACGGCCCGGGACCACCAAGGTCCCGGGCCGTTTTCAATTCGCTGCGGCGACGCCGGATGAGTCAATCCCGGTCGTCGAGCATGCCCAGCTGCCACATCAGGAAGATGCGGGCGTCCGCCGCGTCGCGGATGCGCAGGTTCAGCGGCTTGCCCTGGCCATGTCCGGCCTCCTTGTCAACCCAGAGCAGAATCGGCTCGGCCGAGGGATCGCTCGTGGTCGCGGCCTGCAGTGCCGCGGCCATCTTGCGGGCGTGCAGCGGATGCACGCGGCTGTCATTCTCACCGGCCGTCAGCAGCACCGCCGGATACCGCGTCCGAGCGCGGACGTTCTGGTACGGCGAGTAACGGATCAGCACATCGAAGTCCTCGGGCACTTCCGCTGATCCATACTCGGGAACCCAGTAGCGGGCCATGAGGAAGTTCTGGAAGCGGAGCATGTCGAGCAGCGGCACCGCGACGATCGCCGCCTTGAAGAGATCCGGGCGCTGTGTGACGAGCGTGCCGGTCAGCAGCCCGCCGTTGCTTCCGCCCATGATCGCGAGCTTGGAGGCGCTGGTGTACCCGCGCTCGACCAGGAACTCGGCTGCGCTGGCAAAGTCATCGTAGACATTCTGCTTGCGCTGCTTGCGGCCAGCCTCGTGCCACGCATCGCCGTACTCGCCGCCGCCGCGGAGATTGGCGACGACGTAGACGCCCCCATCCTCGAACCAGGAAAACAGCGGCGCATTGAACGTCGGCGTGAGCGAGACTTTGAAGCCGCCGTACCCGTACAGGATGGTCGGGTTGTTCCCGTGCATCTTGAGGCCCTTGCGATGCACGATGAACATCGAGACCTTCGTCCCGTCCTTGCTCTTGTACCACTCCTGCTTGACCACGACGGTCGAAGGATCAACCGGCACGGCGGGGCGCTCCCACAGCTCCGGCTGGGCACCTGGCCGGGAAAGGTCAACGCGGAAGACCGTCGACGGATAGTTGTAGCTGGTGAAGTTCAGGTACGCCTCGTACCGGTCGTTCTCGGCAGCAACGGTCGCCGAGCCAATGCCCGGAAGCCGAAGCGACTGACGGAACTTTCCGGTCAGGTCGAAAGTGTCGACGCTGCTGCTGGCGTTCTTGAGATACGTCACGCACAGGATGTCCTTGACGACCTTGAACCCCTGGATCACGCCGCCGTCGGCATTCTGGGGCACCAGGACCTTCCACTTGTCCTTGCCGGGATTCTTGAGGTCCACGGCGACGATGCGGCCATTGGGAGCATCGAGCGTCGTCAGCATGTAGAGCACATCGCCGTGCACGTCGCCGGCAAAGGAGGCCGCCTGGCCCTGGGCGACGCTGATGCGGGTAAGCTTGCCGCTGGTCTTCCACTGCGCAAAGTCGGCAACGAACAGATCGTTGTTGCGGGTGTCGGTTGCATAGCCGAGCACGAGCCACTTGCCGTCGTCTGAGACCGCGCCCCCGGGACCGTACGTCGTAGCGAGCTTGGCGTCCTCTTCGGGCTTGAACTGGCGCAGGATCTGCCGGTCTTCGGCAACCGGCTTGCCCATCTCATGGAACATCACCTGGCCCGCGTACGGGTTGGAGGCGTCCCACAGATTGCGGTACACAAAGCCAGAGCCGTCGGGCAGCCACGACATGTCACTGACCTTGCCGGGAATCTCCAGCGGCTGTACCGTGCCCGACTCCACTTCCAGGAGCCGAAGCGTCGAGTTCTCATCGCCAGCCCGGTAGGTCCCGTAGGCGAGCAGCTTTCCATCGCGGCTTGGTTCGTACCACGAGATCGTCGTGAGGCCCGTCTCGTCGATCTTCGCCGGATCCAGCAGCAGCCTGGGTTCACCCGCGTGCCCATCTCGCACGAAGATGCTCGACTGATTCTGGTTGCCCTCCCGCTTTGAGTAGAAGTAGCGGTTGCCCCGCATGATGGGCGTCGAAACCGACCCTACCTCCATGAGCGGACGCAGTCGTTCCTCGAGTTGCGTGCGGTACGGCAGCGTGTCGAGCACGCTGCGCGTGTATGCGTTCTGTGCGTCGGTCCACGCGGCGACTTCCGGCGTGCTCTTGCCCATCGCCTTGGGGTCCGAGTTGTCCCCCTCCAGCCACCGGTAGTCGTCCTTGATCTGCACGCCGTGCAGGTCATCAACGACCGTTTCGATGCGGGTTGGCGGCACGAGCGCCTCGGTGCGAACTTCAAGCGAGGACTCGCGGGCCCTGGCCGTCGTCGTGGAGATGCCGCCCGGTGCCGGATCAAGCACCTGACACGCCGCCAGCACCAGCATCGCCGCTCCACCACACGCAATCCCGATCAATGAACGCATGTACGCTCCTTTGCCTTCGAAGTGCAACAGCCGCCTCGCAGAGCGATGGGCGGCTGTATGCATCGTTGTCCGCATTGTTGCCGTCTGAAACGATGACGAGCGTCAGCTCGCCACCGGAAGTGTTCCTCGCTGCTCAGTTCACTTGCGCCACCAGGTCGTCCCGCCGTAGACCGCGTTGTCGCCCAGATCCTCCGCGATGCGGATGAGCTGGTTGTACTTGGCGTTGCGGTCGGAACGACATGGAGCGCCCGTCTTGATCTGGCCGCAGTTGGTCGCGACCGCCAGATCAGCGATGGTCGAATCCTCGGTTTCGCCCGAGCGGTGCGAGAGAATCGCGCTGTAGCGGTTCCGCATGGCGAGATTGACGGCCTCGAACGTCTCCGAGAGCGTGCCGATCTGATTCACCTTCACGAGAATCGAGTTGGCGCACCCCTGATCGAGCCCCTTCTGCAGGAACTTGCGGTTGGTCACGAACAGGTCGTCGCCCACCAGCTGCACCTTGTCGCCAAGACGCTGCGTCAGCTTCTTCCAGCCATCCCAGTCGTTCTCCGCGAGGCCGTCCTCGATCGAACGGATCGGATAGTTCTTGCACCAGCCGGCCCACATGTCGATCATCTGATCGCTGGAGACGACTTCCTTGCTGCTCTTGAACATCATGTAGCCGTGCTTGCCGGCCTTCTCGGCCTCGTTCCAGCACTCGCTCGTGGCCGGATCCAGCGCGACGAAGATCTGCTCGCCCCACTTGTAACCGCTCTTCTTCACCGCGGCTTCAATGATCTGCAGCGCTTCTTCATTGCTCTTGAGGTTGGGAGCAAAGCCGCCCTCATCGCCCACCGACGTCGACAGATGCTTCTCGTGCAGCACCTTCTTGAGCGTGTGGTAGATCTCAACGCCAGCCTGCATCGCCTCGCCGAAGGTGTCAAAACCCCACGGCTGAATCATGAACTCCTGGAAGTCCACGGTGTTGTCGGCGTGCTTGCCGCCGTTGAGGATGTTCAGCATCGGAACCGGGAGCACCTTGGCGCCGCTGCCGCCCAAGTAGCGGTAGAGAGGCAGACCCGAAGCTTCCGCCGCGGCCTTGGCGACTGCCATGCTCACGCCCAGAATCGCGTTCGCGCCCAGCGCCGACTTGTTGGCGGTGCCGTCGAGGCGATTGAGCAGCCCGTCGATCTCCTCCTGACGCCGTGCATCCATGCCCAGAAGCTCAGGCGTGATCCGCTCGTTGACATTGGCAACGGCCTTCAGCACGCCCTTGCCCATGTAAACCTTCTTGTCATCATCGCGAAGCTCGCACGCTTCGTTCTCGCCCGTCGATGCGCCGCTGGGCACACCCGCAAGGCCGACGAAGCCCGACTCAAGCTTGACTTCCACTTCCACCGTCGGGTTGCCCCGCGAATCGAGGATCTGACGGGCCTTGACCGACGAAATTTCAAACGACATGCGCTGATTCCTGACTTGGTGCTGTGAACCGACCCTGGACTGCACGACCGCCCGTTGCCGGGCGACACGCCCAAAGGTAGGTGGCGGACAGCCCGAAAGTGGCCCGCCGCACCCAAAGCCGGGCCCTGAAATTGGGCTCCTGCCGCGTACCACGCCGCACAATCCCGGCCACCAAGCCAATCCCGGGCCCCCACCTCTCGACAGGAGCCCGGATTCACGTTCCCATTCATGCCTTGGCATCTCGCCAGGGCCATGTAACCGTTTCGGTCAGGCCTTGCCCTCCGAACTTGCCGCGCCCGCGGCAGCATTGGCCATCGCCGCGGCGTGGGCCGGGTCGACATCCACGCCGGTGAACTTCTTGATCAGGGACGCAATCGAAGCCCCCAGGGCCGCCCCGCCCGCGCCAGCCGCGTCCTTGAGGCCTTCGGGGAGCGTCTGACTCGCGCCTTGCGCGAACAGACCCATCGACTGCCCCTGGGTGATCGCCGCGATCATCCGCTGGGCCGTGAGCGGGTCGCCATAGATCGTCATGTGCGCCTGGGCGAGTGCCTGGCCCGCCGCGTTCGCCGCGGCGATCCTGGCCTGCTTTTCTGCCTCGATCCTGGCCAGTTCCACCTGAAGGTCGAGCGCAATGCGTTCAAACCTCGCCTTGCCTTCCAGTTCACGGATCGCCACGGTCACCTGCGCATCCGAAACCTTCACCTGCTCCTGCGACACATTCACCGGGACCATCGCCACCGCCCGCTCGCCCTCGGCCCGAAGAGTCGCTGACTGCTGGTCGGCTTCCGCCAGCGCGATGCGGGCCTGCGCCTGCAACGCCGCGGCGGCCTGCGCACCTTCAGCCTCCTTCACCTGCCGATACGCCACCACTTCCGCCTGCATCTGCTGCTCGATGCGCTGCTGCTCGACCAGAGCCTGCTTGGCAATGACCGCTCGCTCACGTTCACGCTCGGCCGTCGCCTTCACTTCCACCGTCACCACCGCCTGCTCGGCGGCCTTGCGTTCCTGCTCGGCCACCAGCTGCTCGGATTCCTTCGAAGCACGGCGGCGTTCAGCCTCCGCCAACGCGATCTGCTTCTCTCGCAACGTGAGTTCGGCCGCCCGTTCCCGCTCGATGCGAGCCACCTGCGAGGCGCGCTCACGCTCCTGATTGGCCACCTCGACCACCTTGTCCTGCTCCACCTGGCGCAGCTTCACGATCTGCTCGGACTCCACCCGCGCCAGACCCGCGAGCTTGGTCTGCTCCGCAGCAAACGTCGCCGCCTTCTGCTCAGAGAGACTCCTGGCGATGGCCTTCTCACTTTCAGCATCGGCCCGTGCCTTGGCCTCAAGCACCTGCTGCTGAGCGATCTGCTGCGTCGTCGAGACATTCTGCTGCGTCACCTTGAGTTCGGCATTCTGCGTGAGCTCGTTGCGCAGCACGCGCTGGGCCTGCACCTGACGGGCAATCGTCGCCGCGCCTTGCGCATCAAAGACGTTCTGATCGGGCTTCATCGCCGAGAGGGGCGCCTGGTCGAGCTTGCTGATCGTCACGCTTTCGAGCGTCAGACCGTTGGCCCGCAGATCGTCCTTCACGCTGTCCTGCACCGCCTTGGCGAACTCAGCACGCTTGGCGTTGAGGTCTTCGAGCGTCTGCGTCGCCGCGACGTTGCGGAGCACGCTCACCAGCTTCTCCATCACCAGCTCCTTCACGGCGAACGGGTCCGATGAGAGCACGCCCAGGCTCGTCGCGGCCTGCATGATGCTGTCGGGGTCCTTCTGCACGCGCAGGAAGAAGTTGGCAGTGACATCTGCACGCAGGTAGTCACCGGTGATCAGCGCATCGGGCCCGGTCCGATCCACTTCGATCTTGAAGGTCTTGACCGAGACGGGAATCACCTCATGCACCACGGGGACGACGATCGCGCCGCCATCGATGACGCACTTGCGCCCGCCCACACCGGTGCGGACAAAGGCCTCATCGGCTGCCGTCTTGCGGTAGAGCCTGGTGATGATCACCAGGATCGAGAAGACCAGCGTGATGGCGAGCCCCACGCCTGAGATCGCCGCACGCGAGCCTGCGGGGATCTTCGTGCTCTCGATCATGAAGGGCCCGATGATGAGCGCCACTCCGGCCAGCACGCCCATCGTGAGCACGAGGGTGAGCGAGCCGCTGCGACTCTTGGTGGACGGTACGAAATGAACGTTGGTCATTGCTTGCTTTCCCTTCCGTTGTGTGAGGAACCACTGCGCTTCCAGACTTGCGATCCCGCCGCGGGGATCCGCGTTGATCACTCCCGCCGGGGCGTGTGCAGACCGGTCACCACCAGTCGCGTCCGCCGGGTCGAGCGTGTACTTTCCTGTTCAGACGTAAGGCCCCGCCCGCGTGAGCGCGGGGCACTTTCCAGCCCAGCTGCTATGGCGCGTGCACCTGCGTGGCAGCCTCGCCCCGTGCCAGGGGTTCAACCTCGAAGACTTCGCGAGCTGCATCGAATCTTCCCAGCACCACACCAGCCCCGCGTTCGATGCCAGGCTGGTCTGGCCTGAGCACCACGCTGACATCTCTGAGGTTTCCGGTGGCATCCATGAGACGCACCGTCCCACCGCTCTGCGTCACCTCGTGCAGCACATGGCCCCGCACGCCCCGCAGTTGCTCGCGGCCAGTGGCGTAACTCTCAACCGATGGAAGCAGGCGGGCGATCATTCCCGATACCCACCCCGTACCGGTCAACGTCAGCACGAGACACATCAGCGCCGAAGATCCAAGATGGTCCGCGGCATGCGGCCGAATCTGGTTGATGACCAGCCCGCTGGCGCCCCAGACCAGAAACCACGAGAGCAGCGTGAGGATGAATGGCACTCGTCCGATCCCAAGGAACGAAAGCACCTGCAGCACTCCCGCTTCGCCCGCATCGGCATCGCTTGAAGGAGCGACGCCATGCCCGGCACCTGCATCAGCGACATCGAAGTCCCCCGCGTGCACATCGTGGTGCATGAAGGGAATGCCAAACGCCATGCCCAATACCAGCACGACGGCAACCAGCAGCGGCAGCGCAAAGACGATGTTGTGAAGTTCCAGCAGTTGCACGCGAGCACCTCCTGTTGTCGGAACTGAGCCCGAAAGAACCTCTGCACCCTCGCCGCGGCCTGCACAGTCGCCTGCCGCAGCGCATCTTCAGGAAATCTGACGGTCGGTTCCAGCTCACCTGCTGCATCGCTCGCCAGCTGGCCGGATCGCGCGACCACTCACCCGATGAGGGAGAAGCCCGCACGCCAGACCACAGACGCACTCGCGATTGATGTGATGAGAGGAACCTTCTGCGGCTCCGCACACCGGAAGCTATTCAGCATTCTCGGCACGCGGCACTCGAACATCGCTCCCGGCGGCTTCGTATCACCCATGAGGCGGCACAAAGGCCAACCCTGGAACGAGCGGGGCAGATGAATGCTTCATCGCCCCGGTGAGGTTTCTAGTTCGTGTACTTCACGATGCAAAATGGTACTCGCAGCAGCGAGTTTGTCCAGCAATTGCAGGCAAAAACACGACAGGCAAACACCATCCATGCGCCGCGTTCGGGATCGCGGCGGCATTCGTGCGGTGCACTCCATCCGAACATCTTAAGAGTGCGCCAATTCGCTGACGCAGGCGCCAGAATCCGCCAGGTTACGTCGAACCGGTGGCCTGCGCCAGATCGAGCCACCGCAGCCACCAGTACGCAACTGGTGCCACCAGCAGCGGCGAATCGATGACATCGAGCACGCCGCCAAAACCCGGGATCACCCTGCCCGAATCCTTGATCCCTGCATCGCGCTTCATCACGCTCTCGAAGAGATCGCCGGCCTGCCCCACAAGCGCGAGGATGCCCGCGGCAATCGCAAACACCCACCAGGAGGTCTGCAGCGTCTCACCCAGCAACGAAGCGCCCACAACACCCGCGATCGCCGAGAGTGCCACGCCGCCCGCAAGCCCTTCCCACGTCTTGCCCGGACTGAGCCACGGAATCAGCTTGTGCCGTCCGATGGCCGTCCCCGTGAAGTACGCGCCGATGTCGCACAGCTTCGTCACCATCAGCACCCACAGCAGCGCGGTGATGCTGTGATCGCGCCTGATCGCAAGCAGGAATCCGAACATCAGTCCCAGATACACGAACGAAAGAAGCGCACCGCCGGTCGCCGCGACGACGCCCTCGACACTTCGATGTCGTGCAAAGAAAATGATCGAAGTAGACAGCACCAACATCGCGGCGGTCCCCACCACCGCCGCGGCATCAATCGCGGCGGCACCCGATGGCACCAGACAGGAGGCCAGCAGCCCCATGACCGATGCGAACACCGAGATCCGCACCGAGGAAAGAATGCCTTTCTCGTGCAGGATCCCGGCCAGCTCACGAGCGCCGAGCACCGCCAGCAGGAGCATCACACCGAAGATCACGAGACCAGGAGGCAAGGTGCCATCCTCGAACAACCCCGAAGCAACCCTCGCGAGGACCCCGGGCACCGGCTGCGCATCGATCCAGCGATCCAGCAGCAGCCCGCCCACCAGCAGCAGAATCATCAGCGGGCCAAGCGAGAGTCTCTTAAGCATTCACGGTCGCCTCCTGAATGCCGCCGAATCTCCTGCTGCGCCGCGAATACGCGCGGATCGCCTCGTGCAGATCCCCGACTCCGAAATCCGGCCAGAGCGTCTGCGTCACGTGAATCTCGGCATAACTGATCTGCCAGAGCAGGAAGTTGCTGATCCGCATCTCGCCCGCGGTCCTGATGAGCAGATCCGGGTCCGGCATGCCAGCAGTCGTGAGACACCCGGCAAACACCCGCTCGTCGATCTCGGCGGCCTTGAGCTCGCCCGCTGCAACGCGGCTCGCAAGCGCCTTCGCCGCGTCCACCAGTTCGGCCCTGCCGCCATAGTTGATCGCAAGGCACAGCGTGCAACGGTCATTGGCCGCGGTTGCGGCGCTCACGCGATCGATGGTGGCAAGCACTTCAGCCGGAAGGCCCTCGCGGCGCCCGATCACACGGAATCGGATGCCCTGCCGCATCATCTCCTGCTCTTCGCCGTCGATGTACGTGCGGCACAGCTGCATCAACGCAGCGATCTCATCGGCAGGCCGCTTCCAGTTCTCAAGACTGAATGAATACAGCGTCAAGCACCGCACGCCGAGCCGAACGCACTCCTCCACCACGGCCCTGACGCTCGCTGCGCCATTGACGTGACCGAACTGGCGAGGGAAGCCTCGCGACGTGGCCCACCGACCGTTCCCATCCATGATGATGGCCACATGCGCCGGAATACGGGCCGGATGCACATCGGGAAGCTGAGCCAGCGGAGTCGCCTTGTCGTTGTACGAGTGAATACGCGCCAATGCCGCGGCGACGGTCGGGTCGTCGGGGCCCAAGGGTGGTTGTAGTTCCTGCTGACTCGACACAGTACCTCAACTGGACACTCAGTCCGAACCGACGCCTTGCACGAAGCGGCACATCGCCCCGCGCTTACCCGAAGATCGTCTGTTCACGACCGGGGCCCACACTGACGATCTCCACCGGCACGCCCACGCGCTCAGCGACAAAGTCGATGTACGCTCGAGCCGCACGGGGAAGTTCGGCAAGCGAACGTGCCGCGGAGATTTCCTGACCGAACCCTTCCAGACTCGTGTAGATCGGGGTTGCCTTCGCCAGCGCCGCTGCGTCCGGAATGAAGTGACCGGTCCGCTCCCCGTCAATCTCATATTCCGTGCAGACTTCAAGCTTCTCAAAGCCCGCCAGAACATCAAGCAGCGTCATGCAGATGCCAGTCGTCCCGTTGATCATCGCGGAGTATCGAACGGCCACCAGATCAAGCCAGCCGACCCGCCGCGGCCGCCCGGTCGTCGTCCCGTACTCACGTCCACGCTCCCGGATGCGATCACCGGTGGGGTTCTTGAGTTCGGTGGGCAGCGGTCCCGCGCCAACGCGTGTCGAATAGGCCTTCATGATGCCCAGGACGCGCCCGAGCCGCGTCGGAGGCACGCCGGCTCCCGTTCCAACACCAGCCACCACGCAGCTCGAACCAGTGACGAACGGGAAGGTGCCATGATCGACATCGAGCAGCGTCCCGTTGGCGCTCTCGAACAGGATCCGCCCGCCCTGGTTGAGAATTTCGTGCAGCACGCGCGTCGTATCGGTCATCATCGGTGCAAGGCGCTGCCCGATCGCCGTCGCCTGGGCGATCAGAGCCGGAGCCTGCATCGAGACACGGTCCGCCTCGGACTTGTCGGCCCCCCACTGCTGCAGCATCGAGGCCTTCAACTCCAGAGCCACGCGGATGCGTTCATGAAGAACCGCTGGGTCAAGCAGATCCCTCATCCGGATCGCCGCGGCTCGCTGAATCTTCTCGGCGTAGGCCGGACCGATGCCGCGGCGCGTCGTGCCGATGGCTCCGCCCGAGGAAGCCTGAGAGGTGCCGCGGCTGAGCAGATCTTCGCGTACGCCGTCTTCAACCTTGTGATACGGCATCACCACGTGCGCGCGATCAGAGAGCACCAGCCCGGACGTATCAACGCCCTTGGCGTTGAGCCCGTCGATCTCCTCAACCAGCTTCCACGGATCGACCACGACGCCATTGCCGATGACCGCGCGCTTTCCCGGGTACAGGATGCCCGAGGGAATCAGGTGCAGCGAAAACCGCTGACCGTTGACGACCACGGAATGACCCGCGTTCGCGCCGCCGTTGTATCGAGCCACCGCGTCATGCTGGGGCGCCAGCAGATCCACGGCCTTGCCCTTGCCTTCATCGCCCCACTGCAGGCCAACGACCGCTGAGCACGTGGCGGCAATGACCGGCTTCACACTTCCTACGCCTGTCTGGGGCATGCTGCTTCCTTGATCCTTGAGGGAAAACCGTCCGGGGAACTGACCGTCCGACCTTGGATACCAGGTCGCCCCCGAACCGCGCGAAGGGTAGTCTCTTCTCGGACGCCAAAGCGTACCCGAGGGCCCGCAACCCCTCCGGACCGGGGGGTCAAAACCATCCCACCTGCGCGTCCGAATGAAGCAGTGCCCGCGTTGTGCCGATACAACTTCGACTCTTCCCTCCGGGAGCGATTGTGGCCAAAGACGCTGGATCAAATCTCAGGATCATGTGCCCGAACCTGACGTGCCGTAAGGTGCTGATGGTGCCGCCCACATGCCGCGGGAAAACCGTTCGCTGCCGCACATGCGGCACGAACATCCGGATCCCGTCTCCAAAGGTGACTGACACCTCGGCCGCCCCTGATGCGAAGTCGGGCAAGGCAGCCTGATCGCAGCCTTCACCTGCACCCAATCGCCATCACCCAATTGCGATCACCCAATTGCGATCACCCAATTGCGATCACCCAATTGCGATCACCCAATTGCGATCACTCAGAGCTTGGGCTGCTTCTTGAGATCGTCATCATCGTCGAGGAAGTCAAAGTCTGCGACACTGCTGTCGTCGGAATCGTCGCTGACCAGGCTCTTCTTGGTGGGTTTGGATGCCGCGTTTGAACGCGGCGGCGGTGCCACCAGCGTCGCCGCGGTCGGCCGACTCTCGGCGACACTCGACGAACCACCGGCTTCCACCAGACCATCCTCGAGCACATCATCAGAATCGATGAACGAGGGCTTTCCGTCAACCTTCACCACGAAGACAAACCCGCCAAGCGAGAGCAGATCGCCCGCATTGACGTTGGCCTGAGTCACCTTCTGCTTGTTCACGTAGGTGCCGTTGCTCGAACCCAGATCCCGCACCATCACCTGGCCATCATCGCCAGCCGTCACCTCGCAGTGATGCCGCGACACATTCGCGCTTGGGATGCGAATCTGACAATCCGTCTGGCGTCCGATGACCTGAACCGACTTCTTAAGCGGAACTTCACGCTGCTTGCCGTCGGTCTGAACCAGTACCAGAGAGACGTTCATGCCACAGTCCTTTCGAACCCCCAGCACCTTTCAACGCACACACCGCCGCCGATGGGAACACCCCCGGCGCTGGCCAGAGAGTATATGACATGACCCCCCGTGCAGGGCTACGCACCCCTCAGGCCAGCCCCCGACCCCCAAATCTGACCTCGTTGCGCCCCCACGCCCCCCCCCTCCCGCCCTGCCCGGGATGCTCCGCTATGGTTGCCACACCGCCCGCGTCAGGTGAATGTGCCCATCTTCCCACGCCGCGGTCTCGGCGATCAGCCCGATCCCGCCCTTTTCCCTCCAGCCTTGAATGCAGCCTGCCATGCCGCGACCGGAACCCGAATCCAATGCGCCAGAAGTGGTCCTGCAGCAGCTCGGCGGCCCGGGCCGGCCATCCAAGGTCGAAGCTTCGGCTGCCCTGGCCCTCGCCCCCAAGGCAGCAGCCTCCAGCCTCTACATCCACATCCCGTTCTGCTTCCATAAGTGCCACTACTGCGACTTCTACAGCATCGTCGATCCCCGAGACCGCCAGGAACCCTTCACCACCAGACTGATGGCTGAACTGGAGGCCCTCGCCCCCTGGGTCAGGACCCCACTTCAGACGATTTTCGTCGGAGGCGGCACGCCAAGCCTCCTGGCCCCTGCACTCTGGACCCGTCTGCTGGATCACATGGACCGCCTCTTTGCCACCCGAACTATTTCCACACGGAAGGTCGACGGCAGCGACCGAGGGGGAGAGTTCACGGTCGAATGCAATCCTGAGACAATGACTCCCGAACTGGCCGACATCTTCGTCGCTGGCGGAGTCACTCGCGTGAGCATGGGGGCCCAGTCGTTCAACCCGGTCCACCTCAAGACCCTCGAACGCTGGCACGATCCGGCCAACGTTCCCAAGGCGCTCGACATGACGCGCCGCGCCGGCATCACCCGCGACTCCATCGACCTCATTTTCGGGATTCCCGGTCAATCGATGAGTGACTGGCTTTCGGATCTGAAGATCGCATGTGATCTGGGAACGCAGCACCTCTCGTGCTATGGCCTCACGTACGAACAGGGCACCGCCATGACCGCTCGGCTCCGCCGCGGCGAGTTCACTCCCGCCGACGAAGACCTCGAAGCCGACATGTTCGATGCCACCGTCAACTTCCTCGCCGACCGTGGACTGGCCCGTTACGAACTGAGCAACTTCGCACGCCCGGGCGCAGAATGCCGGCACAATCTGGTTTACTGGCGGCAGGGAAACTGGCTCGCCGCGGGCCCCGCGGCGAGTGGCCACATCAACGGCCTGCGGTGGAAGAACACACCCCGCCTTGACGACTATCTCGGCAGTTCAACGACCGCATTTGCCCCGATCTGCGAAGCTGAGTCGCCCGAACCAAGACGCAACCTGGTCGAGCTGCTCATGACCGGCCTGCGACTGACCGAGGGCCTTGATTCGCGGCAAGTACTCTCGCTGGCCGGCGCCATTGAGCCAGAATGCACGACGCGCCTCACCTCATGGGCGACCACGCAAGAACGAGCCGGTCTGCTCACGACCCACGGCGATCGCTGGTGCCTGACATCCGATGGAATGCGCATCACCAACAGCGTCATCCTCGCGGCCGCCGAAGCAGTCGACCCGTCGTGAATGAACTGCCCGACAAACGGTTCACGCCTCGTCGTCGAGCTCCGGCACTTCCAGTTCCGGAGCCGCGGCGGGCATTTCATCAGGCCTCGGCAGCGACATGCGCTTGAGCAACGCACGCAGATCGCTGGGCCAGGGTGACTTCACATCAATCCGAGCCCCGGTGATCGGGTGCTTGAAGACAATCCGATGCGCGTGCAGGGCCAGACGCGGGGCAGCTTCTCGCATCGCCGCGGGCCCGTAGAAGTCGTCCCCCAGAATCGGACACCCGATCGAATCCATGTGCACGCGGATCTGATGGAGGCGACCGGTCACGGCGCGACACTCGACGAGCGCGCCCGAGTTCGAGGCGGCCAGGACGCGATAGGCCGTCACCGCAGGCTTGCCTGACGCCGCGATCTTGGCGAGCTTCTTGGTCCTGGGATCGTTGGGTACCTTGCCCGTGTACTCAAGAATCGGACGATTGATCACGCCCTTGACCTTCTTGGGTGCCTGCTTCACCACGGCCCAGTAGTACTTCGACACAGACCGCTGTTCGAAGGTTGATCGCAGTGTGTCGTAGGCAGGCACGGTCAATGCCACCAGCACGAGGCCGCTCGTGCCTCGGTCCAATCGGTGCAGCAGACCAAAATCTCGCGTCTTGCCGAGCTTCTGCAGGCGTTCACCGAAGGCGAAGAAAAGGCCGTTGAGCAGCGAGTTGTAGTCGTGGCCCTTGCCCGGAGTCGTGACAACTCCCGGAGGCTTGCCGACGACCAGGACATGCTCGTCCTGATACCTCAGCTTGTAGGTGACATGTTCGCTGGGTTCGATGGAGAGTTGTGCCATGAATGAACGGGATTATTCGCACAGCAATCGCCCAGCCATGGCGCAGAGGCCAGAATCAGCCTCCGAAACACGAATCTTCCACCAGACGGACCGCCGCGAAGCCCGGAAACACCGATTGCAGTCGCGCGAGAGGACCTCAAGAGCAAATCAGGCGAGCGGAATGTCGGCCCCGTCATCCATGCCCAGATACCAGACCAGTTCGCCGCCGGTGGGTGCAAGCGACGACTTGGAGCCGCGAGCCCACTTCGAAAGCTGCCTGAGCGACTCTTCATCGGTCTGGGTCACCAGGACGCCGAGCAGCCGCGAAGCGCGAACGAACTCAGGATCGAGCCGGACGTGCTTCACCGCGGCATCGGCCGGTGCGATGGCCTCGATGTGCGACTGCGCCGAGGTGGCAAAGAGACTGCAATCGATCCGGTCGTGCCCGCGCTCCCGCCACTCCAGATGCCCGCGGATGGTCTGCTGGTAGGCGCCCACGTCGAGCGACTCGTCCATGCCAACGCATTGCTCCTGAGGAATCCCTGAGCAGGCCAGAATCGTGTCGGCGATGCGCGTCCATCGCCGCCTCGGATCGTCGAGTGCCACATCAAGCTCGTCGACCATCCAGACCCGAGTTCGCTGCCATGGGAACTCGCGATACCCCGGGTCGTACATCATCCGCATCAGTGCGGGCTCAATCTCGGGCGATGCCGAGATCGCCAGATGAAAATCGCCGAACGAACGGACGCAATTGGTGGCGTGCAGAAAGACGTCTGCCAGCAGCGCGTCGATGGCAAGATCGCCGGACTCGCGTGTGACCATCTTGCCGGGGAGTCGGACGGCTCCGGCACCACCATCTGGAGTTGTCCCGTTTCCAAAGGTCATGGAGCGGCATCGTATGGGGAGCCGCCGCGCAACGTTGCGGACGTGGGCCTAAGTTACGGGTATGCTCGCCGCATGGCGGATCATCGATGCCAACTACAACCGAGCCCGTGAAGCCCTTCGCACGGCCGAGGATGTCGCTCGCTTCGGGCTTGACAGTTCCCACCTTTCCGGCCTCGCCAAGTCACTCCGGCACACACTGACCGCCCACGTCGAACGGCTCGATGCCTCCCATCGACTCCTCAACCGGGATACGCCCGGGGATGTGGGCACCCGCATTTCCACCTCCGATGAACTCACGCGGTCGACACTGCGGCACGTCGCCGCGGCCGCCTGCTCCAGGCTCAGCGAGGCCCTTCGATCACTCGAGGAAGCCTGCAAGTGCATCGACCCGGCAGTCGCGGCCGGCATCGAGCAGGTCCGCTACCAGGGCTACACCCTCGAGCAGCAGTTGCTCGTTGCCATGCCCCCCACCAGCGCACCTCAGTGGCGCCTGTGCGTGCTCATCAGTCAGGCCCTGTGCACCCACGCCTCCTGGCTCGATGTGGCCGCCCGCGCCCTCGAAGGCGGTGCCGACTGCCTCCAGCTGCGCGAAAAGGACATGGATGGTGGCGAACTGGTATCACGCGGCAAGGCACTGGTTCAACTCGCGGCACGGGTGAATCCCGCGGCTTCGTTGATCATCAACGACCGCGTCGATGTCGCACTGCTCTGCGGCGCACACGGTGTCCATCTGGGTCAGACCGACCTCTCACCCGCAGATGCCCGCCGCGTGTCTGGCGATTCGCTGCTCATCGGCCTCTCCACCAGTTCGATCGAGCAAGCAAATCAGGCCCGAATGCAGGGGGCCGACTACTGCGGCGTGGGCCCGATGTTCCCCACCACCACCAAGCACAAGCCCGTGCTCGCAGGCCCTGCCTACCTCGCGGCCTACCACCAACTGCCCCACCGGCTTCCGTATCTGGCCATCGGCGGCATCTCACCCTCCAATCTCGGTCAACTCGCGGACTGTCAGGGCGTGGCGGTGTCGTCATGCGTCTGTTCATCGTCCGATCCTGCCGGCGTCTGCCGCGAACTGCGGCGACTGCTCCCATCCTGATACCCTCTCCCACCATGGCGTACACCTTTCAGCAGGCTCGACTCGCAAACGGACTCACGATCATCGCGGAGACCGACCCGGCCGCCCACTCCGCCGCGGCGGGCTTCTTCGTGCGCACCGGCGCCCGCGATGAGGTCGCGATCGACATGGGTGTCAGCCACTTCCTCGAACACATGATGTTCAAGGGCACCGAGGCAATCACCGCCGAAGAACTCAACCGAGCCTTTGATGAAATCGGCGCCCGCAACAACGCCTTCACCAGCAATGAGATGACCTGCTTCTACGCCCACGTACTGCCCGAGGGGCTTGAACGAGCGGTCGATCTGCTGGGCACGATGATGCGCCCCGCCCTCAAGCAGGCGGACTTCGACACCGAAAAGGGCGTGATCCTCGAAGAGATCGCGATGTACAAGGACAATCCCTTCTGGGTCCTATACGAAGCATGCGTTGAACGCCACTTCGGCAACCATCCCCTCTCCCACCGCGTCCTGGGCACCACGCAGACGATCACCGATCTTCCTCGCGATCGGATGCAGGCGTACTTCGACAATCGGTACGCTGCGGACAACACGATCGTCGCTCTTGCCGGCAAACTGGATTTCGCCCGCACCGTCGATCAGATCGCCGCGTTGTGTGGCTCGTGGAAGGCCACGGGCGTGAGCCGCGATACCGCCAGGCCCAAGGTCGGTGGCGGCCTGTTTGAAATGCGTGAGGAAAAGGTCACACGCGGCTATGTGCTGGCGATGTGCGATGCACCCGGCATCGATGACGAACGCCGCTATGCCGCCGGCATTCTCGCGCAGATCCTGGGCTCGCCCGACAACAGCCGCCTCCATTGGTCGCTCATCGAGCCAGGCATCGCTGAAGAGGCGCAGGCCAGCTTCGATGCGCACGATGGCTTCGGTGAGTTCTTCGTCTTCGCCAGCGGCGAACCCGACCGCCTCGATGAGATCTGGGAGATCATGAGCACACAGCTCTCCGAACTCTCGCAGACACTCGTGCAGGATGACATCGATCGCCTGCTCAACAAGTTCGTCACAGGTGCCACCATCGGCGGCGAACGCCCCCACGACCGGATGCACCGCCTGGGCCGCATGTGGACCTACCTCAATCGCTACATGCCGCTGGAAGAAGAGCTCGATCGACTCTCCAAGGTCACGCTCAAGGACCTTCGCGATGTCTACGCAGCCTACCCGATGAAGCCCGCCACCATCGGGCGGCTCCTTCCCAAGGCCTGACCACACGCCCCACTCGCTCGCGGCGTCGGTCCTTCGCATGCATCCGCACCGAGGCGGCCTTTCAGCCGCAGGCGTGAGTGACGAACTGCGTCAGTGCCTGTGCCTCAGTGTTGAACACAAATCGGAAATAGGCCAAAAGCAGTTGGAGACAGCGTTTGCTGGTGGTGCCCGAAGGGTCATCACCCGGACCCGCGGCGTGCGCCACCGAAGGATCCGCCGCGGCCCTGGCGACATGTCGCAGATGCTCCAGCGTTTCACTTCGCACCTTCCAGACAGTCTGCATTGAGGCTTCTGAGTCCATGGCTTCAGGAGCGACCTGCCTGCTGAATCCGCCAAGCCCGGGCCAGAACCCATAGATCGTGGCGTCGACCAGCGGCGTCTGGGTTCGAATGTCCAGTTCAAGTTCAGGTGCATGCCCAGTCTCAGTGAGGGCACTCCATATCACCCGAGTCACCGCGAGTCGCTCGGCGCCCGGTGTTCCCAGCATTCGCAACCCAGCAACCAGCGCATCGAAGAAGCCCGGGTGTGGATCCGCGACGCCCATGGAGTGCTGAACGACATCGAGCATCGCCATGGCACCGAAGAAACCTGGAAGCGTGGCGCGGGACGCACTGAATGTTTCGAGAAGGTCCCACGCTGTGAGCGTGGACATCGCGTCCGTGTTCTTCAGGCTCGCGACGACTTCGCCGCGTGTCATCAGCTCGATGCCGCCCGAGAAGGTGGACTTCTCGCGTTTCGCACCTTTGGCCACACCACGGATGACGCCGTGGGTTCTGGAAAAAAGCGAGACCGTCTGGCTGGTTTCCGACCAGTCCCAGTGACGGATGCAGACAGCCTGATCGGTGATGAGGGGCACGGGAAGGAAGAGGGTAGCGGGCGCGGCTGCTATCGTTGCGGATGCACTTCAACCTTGTTGACGCCGTGGTCGAACAAAGCGAAGCCCGGATCGTGACGCTCAAGCACATTTCGATGGCGGAGGAGTATCTCCAGGATCACTTCCCGACCTTTCCGGTGCTTCCGGGCGTGATGATGCTTGAAGCCATGGTGCAGGCAGCCCGCAAGCTCGTGGGTGAGCCCGATGGCAGGCCGCTGGTCCTGGGCAAGGTCCGGGCACTCAAGTACGGAACCTTCATGCCCCCAGGCAGCACGTTGCGGGTGGAAGTCACGCTGGCAGGCAAGCTCGAAGATGGGTCGTACGACTTCAAGGGTGAAGCCAAGAAGCTTGGCTCGGCACCATCACCCGATGCTCCGGACCTCACGGCAGTCTCCGGCCGCTTCTCGCTGCGACCCATCGTCCCAGCGTTCACATCCTGACGACAGGTGCGTACGGGGGTGCCAGCCCCGATCGAATCGTTCGAAATGCCTTCAGAAAAACAGCCGCCGCTTCAAAGAGAAGCGGCGGCTGAACACGAATGCACACTTGAACAAACGAGGCCGTGATCGAGATCCTGGTGAGACCGGTCTCGCACAGGCCACCAAGGCTCAGCCGAAACAGATCGCACGGATCGCAGAGGCCGAATGAGGCACCTCACGCGAGGTGACTGATCCCGGCCCGAGGTCACTGGCCATAGTCACTGGCCATAGTCACTGGCCATAGTCACTGGCCATAGCCACTTGCCACAGCCGATGGCCCCAATCAGCGGCCGTAACGGCGGACCACACCCTTGACGATGCCCTGCACCTGGCAGAACTTCACCTTGATGGGATCAAACTGCGGATTCGCAGGCTGAAGACGAATGTGGTCGTCCTCCTTGAAGAACGTCTTGAGCGTCGTGGAACCATCGGGCAGCAACGCCACCACACGGTCACCATTCTGCGCCACCTGAGTACGCTCGATCAGCACGTAATCGCCATCGAGAATGCCCTCATCGCGCATCGAATCGCCCTCGACCTTGAGCGCAAAGGTCGTGTTCTGACGGTCCCCCTTGGGAACCAGAATGTCCGCCAGATCGATCTCTTCCTCTGCAGCGACCTTCTCGATCGGATTCCCCGCAGCAATCTTGCCCACCAGCGGGAAACGCAGCGGACGCGACTCATCCGGCACCGCAATGCCATCAGCAATCGACAGCGAACGAGCCTTGTTCGCCTCACGAATCAACGCGCCCTTCTTGATCAACGCCTCGACATGCTCGAAGACCGTGACCTTGCTCACACCGATCTCATCCGCCAGCTCCTGCATCGTCGGCGAATAGCCGCGGCGGACACGCCAGTCACGGATCAACTGCAGAATGCGAAGCTGCTTGGGAGTCAGGTTCATGACAGTTTCCTTCTTTCCAGATACCCCTGCACGGGATACCAACACCAAACCTACAGATCCAAAGACCCTTGAGCGACCGACGGCACCTCCACCGATACCACCTGGGCGTTAGCACCCTAACGCCTCGCTCATGAATCTCGCAACTCCGAACGCCATCGCACACCAACCAACATTCACTCCGCCACCCGAACCACCACTCAAACCGTCAGCTTCTCCACAAGCCATCGCACCTCAACGAATCCCATCTCAGAAGCCCACGCTCGCAAAGCTCTTCGCTTGCGAACTCATGACCCCTGCAATATCAGGATTCCCATCAGCATGATGTGTGACTGCCTCAGGCCCGCTTGGTGGTTCGAATCGCACCCTTGCGACAACACTCGACCCCGTTGCGACTGATCTGTTTGGTACACGATAGCATATCAGGGGCCGCACGTCAATGGGTATTGTTTGATTTTGTTAGGAATATCCAGCCGTGTTCCAAACGGCGAAATTACCGGTCGCCAGACCCAGCCGCGGCGAACCCAAGCCCTTCCCGCACCACCCTCCTGCCCAACTCCAACATCGTCAGCTCACGCCGCAACCTCGCCGCATCAAGCCCCGTCACCTCCACCAGTTCATCAAAGGTCCGCATCCCCTCCCCCAGACTCCCACAGATGCGTTCCTGCTCTGGCGTCAACCCCACCACCTCGCGTTCCACAACCTCCTTGGCCGCGAACAGCGTCGCGTGCGTGCCCCGATGCACATGCCGCGCCGCCCCCTCCAGAATCTGCACCACATCCGCAGGTTTGGTCACCAACGCAGCTCCGCCCGCCTTGAGCAACGCGTGCGTTCCCGCACTCGCCGCGGAATCCACGCGGCCCGGCACCGCCATCACCTCACGACCGTGATCCTCCGCCGCGACCCGGGCAGTGATCAAGGCGCCTGACCGCTCACCCGCCTCGATGACCACCACGCCCAGACTCAGACCTGAAATGATCCGATTCCGCGCCGGGAACTGCGAAGCCTGCGGCGGCGTGTCGATCGGCAACTCCGACACCACCGCCCCCGACTGGGCAATCGCATCAAAGAGATCCGCATTCTCCGACGGGTAGACATGCCCAAGCCCACACCCAAGCACGGCAATCGTCCGGCCACCGGCGACCAGCGCACCTCGATGGGCCGCACTGTCGATGCCCCGCGCACCTCCAGAAACCACCGTCAAGCCGGACCTGGCCAGCGCTGACGCGAAGACCCGGGACTGTTCAAGCCCATACGAGGAACATTGCCGCGATCCGACGATCCCCACGGGGAACCGATCAAGGGTCCCTCCATCAAGCCTGCCTCGCACATAGAGAATCCATGGCGCATCTGGAAGGGAGGCCAGCAGGCTGGGATATTCAGAGTCGCCCTTGGCCAGGATGTTGATCCCCAGGCGATGGGCAAGTTCAATCTCCGCCGCGGCGGCATCTCGCCCCTCACGCAGCTTCGCCGCGATTCGCTCGGCCTTTGCCGGACCGATCCCTGCAATGCTGCGAAGGAGTGCCTCCGGTGCCTGAACCGCCTTGTCATGCTTCCCGCCAACGCGTTCCAGCAGCCGCTCAATCAACACCGGGCCAAGCCCTGGCGTCAACGCCAGGGGCAACACCGCTTCCGCCAGACTTGAAACTCGAGCCATCGACGCCCCCACATTCAAACCTCACGCCAATCCCGACCAGAGCCCCCTCATCCCGAACTTCTGCAAGCGATCAAGCCTGTCAGGGCTTGGGCGGCAGTCCCGCGTCCGCGGCGAACGAATACCCCTCCACCCCAGCCGCCTCACCGGTGAATTTGAGTTCCTGCACATAGAGCTTGACCGGATCGGTAGCCCTTACCGACGTGGCCAGCCGCTGCTCTACCTCGACGGTTGCGTACGAAAACGCCGGGTTCGGCTCCGTCAATGACATATAGACACCCTGAGCCCCATACTCCTCCCAGAGCCGGTCAACCTGTGCCTTCCACCCCGGACTGGGAGAGCGAACGACCACGACCCACAGGCCGCCCGAAGACTCGAGCGTCGCGGCGGGGCCCTTGTAAGGCAGTTCCGACATGACCGGCGGTGGAGACCCACCCGCACACCCGCCAGCACCCAGGCTCAGCGCCACGAGGGTCCAGCAGGAAGCCAACGCCAGACCCGACACCGCGCCTGCAGTTTTGCACATGTTCTTCTTCATCAATCGCACCTCAGCAGAAACAGGAAATCCACACCGCGCCCGACACGTGAACCCATATACTCACTTGCCTCTGGCCTCCACGGTATGGATGCCGAACGGCCCGGGGCGAATGGAAACCACAGCGTCGAATCCGCCTTTTTGAAGGACGACGATCGACGCGGGCTTGACGGAGTAGGCCCCTTGATGCACACCCCCACCACTTCCAGTGCCGCGCCTCGCGCCACTTGTACGCCCACCGCACCTTCGTCATGCCGCCATCGCTCACTGGCGGTCGTTGCGCTGCTCGCGCTCTCCGCACTGACGATCAGCGCGTGCGACACCGTGAAGAGTTCAGTTGATTCAACAGTTGATGCGATCACGCCGCGTGAACGACCCTCGGGCCCGCGCGATGTGGATGTGCTCAAGCGCGAGCCCGACATCCGCGTCCGAATCGCACGTCAGGGCCAGTCGCAGAATGTGGCCGGCCCCGAGAAGTTCGTGCTCCGCCCGACCTCGGGCACTGCCACCTCGCCCGCCCACAGCGCGCGGGCAGTGCCAGGTCCGCTCACCATCACCAGCAGCGACAAGGGCGTGCGCACCATCGATGGCTCAGGCCAGACGCTCGACTGGGGTTTCAGCGTCGATCTGGATGTGCTCGCCAGCGATGGAACTCCCGATGGCGCAGCCGAGGCACCCGGTGAGTCCATTCGACTCGATGGCCGCCTGATCCCGGGCTTTCTGACGTTCCGTCCGCGCTGGGGAGACAACGCCAGCCGCTTTGACATCATCGCGACCATGCCGATCGAGTCGTATCTCCCAGGCGTCCTGAGCAAGGAACTCTACAAGGACTGGCCGCGCCAGACCTTTGAGGCACAGGCCGTCGCCGCGAGAACCTACGCGCTCCAGGAACGCCAGCGAGCCCGCTCCGAGGCCAAGGTCAGTGATGTCGAGGATTCCACGGCCGACCAGGTCTTCGGAGGCACGGGCACGCTCATGGTGGCCGTCGAGGCCGCCCACGCAACACGCGGCTGGACGCTCACCGATCAGGGTCGGCTCATCCGCGCGTACTTCTCGAGCCAGTGCGGCGGTCGCCCGGCATCCGCGGCGGAAGTCTGGTCCGTTCGATCGATCCCCCTCTTCAACCAGATCGACATCCTTCAGGGAAAACCGCGACAGACCTATTGCCAGCGCTCGCCCCTCTACCGGTGGACCGTCACACGAACCGCTGACGATTTCAACAAGCGCCTGCGCGCCTGGGGCCGCGCCAAGGGCAACGAACTCGGCCAGCTCTCGCGCGTTCGCAGCATCGAGCCCAAGACTCGCAATGAAGCCAAGCGCCCCACTCGCTACACCATCACCGGCGACAACGGCCGCGAATACGCCGTCGCGGCCGAGGAACTTCGTGAAGCGTGCAACTGGCCCGTCGAAGGGCTCGCTCCGATCACGCGCGAGAACCGTCTCCACAGCGGCGATGTTGAGATCAGCATCTACGCCAACGACGTACGCGTGCTGGGCCGCGGCTTTGGCCACGGCGTAGGCATGTGCCAGTGGTGCGCCAAGGGCATGGCCGAATCCGGGATGGATTGGCGCTCGATGGTCGAGCAGTTCTACCCGGGTGTTGATGTCCGAAAGCTCTACTGAACCGGCAGCAATCAGTTGCCCTTCGGGTCCGCCTTCTCGCTGTTGGGTTTGCCCGAATCCTCGGCCGCGGCCGGCTTCTCATCGGCAGCCTTCTCATCGGCCGGCTTGACCGGAGGCAGCGACGCACGCCAGCGCTCATCGAGCTGCGAGAACGAGAGCTTGAATGCCTCCTGTGAGGCTTCATCCAGAGTCTTGCCGTTGGACATCGCGGTCATCCAGGCAACGCGGCCGTCGCGGCCGAACTGATCGGAAATGAACCCGAGCATGTGGTGGCCTTGCGTGTAGACGTGGCCTCTCCACTTGCCTTCGACCGTTTCAAAGTCCGCGAGATCGTCCCACTTGGCGATCCGACCGGCCTGCGCCCACGCCTTCACCATGCCATCGGGCTTGCGTCCCCACTGCTCGGCGGAAAGTTCCGCAACACCTTCGAGGATCCACCAGGGCATCTTGTTCGAGGTGGGCCCAAGCTCAAAGGTCGCCACATGACCGAACTCGTGCGCCAGCAGCGGGCGCAGCGCACCGATGCTGCTGCGTGCGTTGGTCAGAATCTTGATGGATTCGCCCGGCTCATTCCAGCCCGCAAGTCCATCCGAGTAACTCAGGCAGATGGAAGCCTGCAGGTGCTTCATCGTTCCGTACAGCTTGATCTTCTGCGTCCGTGAAGCAAGTGCCTTGTCGCCCAGATTGAAGCCATCCTGCACATGGCTTCGTACCTCGCCGAACGCGGTCACGACTCGGTCCGCAAGTTCCGACAAGCCCGGGTCGTGGAGTACCAGCACACCCGGCGCTTCGTGACGCTCCCACGTTTCGCCCGCGTAGCGCCAGCCCTCCTCCGCGCGAACGAACTTCGCATCGAAGGTCAAGGTCCGCGGCTTTCCCGTCGGCATGGCCCACTCCATCGTGAACGGAGCCAGCGCAACGCCTTCCTGCTCCTTGAGCTCGCCGATGGTGAAGGCGCACTCTTTGGCGGGCTTCTTGATGAGGTCGTTGGCAAAGTACTTCTGTTCGTGGAAAAACTCCGGGTCGGCCTCTGAGACGTGCTTCATGTAGCCCGCAGAGTCACCGGCGATGCACGCCGCGGCCATGTCGCGAAGCATGGACTCAATCTCGACACGAGTGTCAGCAGCCTGGCAGGGGGCTGCGATGCAGACCAGCGCGACAGCCGCCGTGCGGCAGATCCAGGAGTTCATCATGCCGCGAGCGTACGCACCCCCAGCCCGCATCGTCTCCTGCATGACCGCACGACCGGGGATATCGGACGACCGCGTCCCCCCCCGAAGCCTTGGTGTACCATTTCCCGTGTCTCCCCGCATCAAGCCGGGGTGAATCGGATCTTGGAAGGGAGAACTCAGATGAAACTCATGATCGCGTTGGGGGCTCTTGCAGCCCTTGGCAGTTCTGCGCTGGCCCAGTGCTCGTCCTCGTTTTCCTACGCTGACTTCACGCTGGCCGACCCGGGCGACTTTGCCATCGTGGGCGATGCGGCTCTGGTCGAGGGTGTACTTCAACTGACCCAGAACACCAACGGGCAGGCGGGTGCCGTCTGGTACATGCCCTCGCGCACGTCCGTGGCGGACGGGTTTGACTGCTCATTTACGTTCCGCATCCGCGAGGGAAGTGCCGACGGCCTGGCGTTCGTGATCCAGAACGAGTCTCTTTCCGCGCTGGGCGGCGGCGGCAGCGGCAACGGATTCGGCTCCGATACCGGTCCCGCGGGCATCACGCGCAGCATCGCGGTCCAGATCGACACGTTCAGCTTCGGACCTCCCTTCGAACTCGAAGCGCCCAGCATCTCGGTGCAGACCAGGGGCCTTGACGAGAACTGCAGCGCGTGCATTGATGGATCGCTGGGCTCGTTCACGCTGGCGAACGATCCGGCCGATGGCGAGGAGCACACCGTCTTCATCGAGTATCGCGAGAACCGCGACGCACAGATCGGCCGCATGCGCATCACCTACGAGGGCCAGTTCATCGATGTCCCGGTCTACCTGCACGATCTCAACGGTGGCGACATCTTTGACGTCGAGAGCGAGTGCGCGTACATCGGGTTCACCGCAGCAACCGGTGGCGCCACGGCGATCCAGGAGATCACCTCATGGACGTTCAATGATGAACCCGATACCTCCTGTGTCGCGGTGGGGATCGATTCCTTCCCCGACATGTCGCCCCGTCAGGCCTTCCAGCGTGCCGAGTTCACGGTCGTTCCAACCGGATCATTCCCGATGGAACACCGCTGGGTACTCAACGGCATCGACCTGGTCGATGACGGACGAATCAGTGGCGCAACCACCGCGACACTGGTGATCGATCCGATCCTCAGCTCCGATGCGGGACAGCTGGACTTCAGCTACAGCAATCAGTGCAGCGGCCTGGGCTCTGGCTTTGAACTGGTCGTGATCTGCTTCGCCGACTTCAATCAGGACGGCGGCATCGACGGCAGCGACATCGATGCTTTCTTCACCGCCTGGGAAGCCGGTGAGCCTGCCGCGGATGTCAGCGCGGATGGCGGCGTCGACGGTGGCGACATCGAGGCGTTCTTCACTTCGTGGGAGGCGGGCAGCTGCGGCTGAACCCCGACCCGGCAACCACCTCGCGCTTCAGTCATCCTTCTCCGCCGGACGGCTGCGCAACGCCGCGAGCAGTTCCTCGCCAAAGGCCTCGATCTTCGCGCGGGAAAGGCCTCCGACTTCGCTGAGTTCCTGCCGGTCCTCCGGGAGTCGCACAATCAACGCCATCAACGTTGTCTCGTCGAAGATCGCCGAGGGTGATTTTCCCATGCGCTTGGCGATTCGGCTTCGGACCATCCGCAGGTGATCCATCAGGAACTGCTGATGATCATCCAGCTGGTGCCGCGCACGCGAAGCACGTGGCGACACACTGCGCGTCGCCAGGCACGCAAACCGCCACTGCGCGAGGGCCTCGCTGGAAATGCCTCCCGCGCCAGCACCGTCAACGGCCTTCATGAACTCGTCGACCATCGCAGTGACCGTCCGCGGGCCCATTGATCGCAGCACGCCGAATGGCTCGGTCGCATGCAATCCGGCCTCGACCACACGGGGCGTTGCCTCCCCCATCGCCACCTCTACCGCCAGATCCGCCGCGGTCCCCGGCAGTGTGAGCGAGTCGCGAATCAACGCGGCAAGGACAGGATGCGGCGCTCGCCGGACCGCCGCGTCACAGACATCGCACGCACCGCAGTAGCCCCTCGTGTACGTCTGACCGAAGTACTCGACCAGTCGGCGGTGGCGGCATGTTGACGCATCACCGGCAAAGCCGAGCATGTCGTTGAGCAGCACCAGTTGCTCCCGCTCGACCGCCGCGGCGAGCTTGGAATCCTCAATCGCTCCCGCGCTCCGCCCGATCAAGAACCGCCACGAATCTCCATCCTCATCCGCATCAAACAGCAGGTGGCACTCGGCCGGAAGCCCGTCTCGCCCGGCGCGTCCAGTCTCCTGCTGGAACGACTCGATCGTCTTGGGCGAGTTGGCGTGAATCACGCAGCGCACGTCACCTCGGTCGATGCCCATGCCAAAGGCCACCGTCGCCACGACCACATGCAGATGCTCATTCACGAAGGCATCCTGCACATCGTGCCGCTCCACCGGATCCAGCCCCGCGTGGTAGGCCCGCGCGACAATCCCGCGGCGTGTCAACTCGCTCGCAATCGTCTCCGTATCCGCTCGCTTGAGACAATACACGATCGCCGCACCTGAATCTCCTCCCTGCCTTGCCTTGAGAATCTCGGCGATCTGCTCCACATGCGCGAGTTCAGGCTCACGGCCGCGTTTGCGGGCCTGCCAGTCCACTCGCTCGGGCCGCACCCGCTGAACAACGTGATACCGCAAGTTGGGCCGATCAAACGAACCCACCAGCACCGCAGGGTCACTCAGGCACAGCTGCCGGCAGATATCCGTCTGCACACGAGGGGTCGCCGTCGCAGTGAATGCGTGAATGCTCACCCCGGGGAAGATGGCCCGCAGATTCGAGAGCTGGCGGTATTCGGGAACAAAGTCATGCCCCCACTGACTGATGCAGTGCGCCTCATCGACGATGATCGCCGCGAGCCCGCAGCGCGTGATGAACTGCCGGAACCGGGGCGAGGCCATGCGCTTGGCCGAGGCGTAGAGCAGGCAGGTCCGTCCCGCGAGGCAGTCACGTTCGATCTGAGCCAGTTCATCGGGCCCGAGCGTGCTGTGCATCGCCGCGGCGGGGTATCCGCTGGCGGTCAATCCGTCCACCTGGTCCTTCATCAGCGCAATCAGCGGCGAGATGACCACGCACAAACGCCCCATCGTCGCTGCAGGAAGCTGATAGCACAGGCTCTTGCCCCCACCGGTAGGCATGACCACCAGTGAGTCCTTGCCGCGGAGGATTGATCGAACGGCTTCGTCCTGTCCCGGACGGAGCGATGAGTAGCCCCAGTATCGCTTGAGTGCCGCGTATACCTGGCCGCGTGTGTAGGTGGGTCGCTCGGAAAGCTGAGACATCGTGCGAATCCGCGTCTGAAGCGTCAGACTTCGGGCTCCTTCTCACCAGGATCGGGCACCGCGACGGGCCTGTTCATCATCCGGTTGAGTTGCCACATCTGGACTGCGCTCCAGGCAAAGGCCATCGCCGCGAGCACGAAGGGAATGACGAAACTGTGGGTCATGGAGTAGATGAGGACGCCAAGGCCCTGGAAGATCTTGCCTCGGATGCCCACGAAGGTGGCGTGGATCGCGACATACTGGGGCACCTTGGCGGGAGTCGGCGCGAGCGCGACCGGACCGAGCATCCAGCCGACGCTCGTTCCTGCGTGCGAGAGGCCGTAGATGAAGCTGACGATGGCGAGCGTGCGTTCATCGCCTGAAGCAAGCAGCCCCAGCGGGTAGAGCACCAGCATCGCGAACGAAAGCCCTGTGCTGCGCACCGCGCCGAGCCGGTCCATGAGATATCCGGCGGGACCGATCATCAGAACCATGCCGATGAGGTAGGTCACCTGCGTTGATTGTGCGATCTGGTCGTAGTTGAGCAGGAGCTTGTCGGTCACGAAGATGGGAAGCAGCGCGTAGCAGATCATCCAGCCGATGCCGTAGGTCATGTACGCGCCTTCGTAGCGGGCGAAGACCGGATCAGCCTTGAGCACTTCCTTCATGTGCGTCATCGGCTCGACGACACGGTCGTAGAACGCGCGGTCCTCGCTCACCTTCACGCGCCCTTCATCGGCGCGGGTCCGGTACGCGAGGAACGCGAAGATCGCGGCACCGATCAGCTGAAGCCCGGCCGCGAGCGGAAGAAAGATGCGGAACGCATCCTCGTCATGGCTCAGCCATTTGCCGGCGCCGTACCCCAGCAACGCGCCAGCGACCAGATTGGACCCCCACACCAGGCTGTAGATGCGGCCGCGTGACTGGGCCGGGTAGAGCCGCTTGAGCACCTCGCCGGTGGCTGGGTGATACCCCGCTCCGCCGAAGGAGCAGATCAGGTGCGGGATCAGCAGCATCCAGTAGTTGGTCGCCACACCGATCAGTGCCAGGGGCAGACAGGCGACGAACCAGTAGATCGAAATGTACTTCGTGAAGCGTGTGTGCGTGAACAGGTCATTCCAGAAGATCGAGAAGGTGAAGAACACCGTGGGTGCCGCCGTGATGAACAGCGTCTCCCACTCTCCGGCTCCGAATCGCTTGCGTGCCAGCACCGGCAGCACCGCCATCATCGTCGTCGCCGTGGCCTGCACAAGGATCACCGCCGCCATGTGCAGTGCGAGCGTCGTGACAAGGCGGGTGGGTGGGAGCTGGGTCTTCGTATCCAAGGGCCGGAGGATATGGTGCGTTCGGGTCCGGGGTCCGTGGAAACATCACCCGCCGAAATGAGCCTCCCACGCATCGACCGTGTCGGGCCAGTCGTCCTTGAGCAGCCGCGACAGTGATCGGTCGGCAAGCACCTTTCCAGAGGTCTGGCACATCGGGCAGTAGTTGACCTCGTTCTCGGCCCTCACGATGCGCTGCACCGGCGTGCCACACGTTGGACAGGGTCGTTGAAACCGACCATGCACGGCAAATCCAGGCCTGAAGGCCGTCACCTGCCCAACACCTGGGAATCTCCCTGAAACGGTCCGGGAGCAGTCCCCCAGTTGCCCCGGCTCCAGAACCACGTCAGACATCTCAAACTCCTTCAGAAGTCGATTGGTCCAGTCCGAGAGCACGACGCGGCAGGCTTCATGCAGGTCATGCACTTCCGCAACACTGAGCAGCGTGGTATGGGCAAGAGGACTGAGCCGGGCCTTCCAGAGAATCTCATCGGAGTAGGCGTTTCCGATTCCATCAAAGTTCGCTGGCGAGGTGAGCGCTCGCTTGAGCGTGCGGCGTTCGCTGGTGAGCACCCGGGCGAACTGGTCGGGCTCACATGTCAGAACATCCAGACCTCTCTGGGCATGTGCGGACAACTCCATGTCACCGGAGAGCACGTGCAGGCTCGCCCGCTTGAGCTTCGCGGCTTCGGTCAGCACAAGCGTCCCCCGGTCCGTCAGGAACGAAGCCAGGTCGATCTTTCCGCTTGCCGCCACTTGCCGCTCTGGCTTCCACAACAACCGCCCGGCAATCATCAGGTGAATCACCACGTGCACCGAGTCCGAGGTGGAAATCACGAGCCGCTTGCCGATGCGACCAACCGCAGCGATGCGCTGCCCCGGCAGGGCATCGATCGGCGGATCGAACGTTCGAAGCACGAACGGACTCTTGATGCGAACTTCATTGATGCGAGCACCCACAAGCCTGTGGTGCAGCCCGTGCTGGTAGAGCAGGATGTCCGGCAGTTCGGGCACGCCCTCAGGGTACGTGGCTGCGCCTGGGTGCGAAAATGACAAGGACTCCCGGAAGTCCCGGGAGTCCTTGCTGATGCAATCGATTGTTCAGATTGAGCTGCCGGACATTGAACCGGCCACTCGATCAGCGGCGACGACGACGCATGGCCAGAAGGCCAGCACCGGCGAGCACTGCACCGCCTGCGGGGGCGGGGATGATGCTGACGTTGTCGATGTCGAAGGCAACGTTCGCCTGGTTGCCGGCCTGATTCTCATCGAGCATGACGCCGACCTGAACGCGGGCGATGCTGGCGAAGATGTTGAAGTTCGTGCCTTCGTAGATGAACGGGGTCGAGGGGCTGATCGGCACCACGAACGTGTGCCACTCGTTGGCCGGAATCGACGACTCGAGAGCGACGACGCCGGGGCCGGCTGAGGGGGCGAAGCGGGCAAAGAAGGTGAACGGCGATGCGCCGTTGTGACGCACCGAGAAGGAGAAGGCGGTCACACCGGAGGTGATCCAGTTGCCGACGAAGGCGTTGCCGCTGCTGCCGAAGTTGCTCTGGCCGCGGAAGAGGATCGGAATATCGCCCGGATTATTCGAGGCGAATGCCGTCGTCATGCTGCCGAAGGCTGAACCGTCGGGTCCGCCCGTGGCGGAGTAGGTCAGCGGCGAGAACGTGCTGGACTTGCTCCAGTTGCTCGCGGCAGAATCGAAGGTTTCGGTGTAAGGAACGATGATCGCGCTGGCAAGACCAGCGCCGCACGCAACCACAGCTGCGGACGCAATGAGGGGGAAACGGTTGTTCATGTCTCTGTCTCCTGAAAGTAAAGGAAAGTGTGCTTTCCTCCTATCCAGGAAAAGAGTATTTCTGGCGCAGGACAAGTCAACGGGAAACCCCCATAGACCTCCACAATCAGCGAAATCCCGGGTCCGAAAATCAACGGATATCAATATCCGCTCGGAACAGGTTGCCCAGATTCCCGACTGTGCGGGGTATGCGTTTTGAGGCGGGAGTTCAGAATGCTCGGATGCAGAGCACACCCAATCCCATGAGGCCGATGCCTGCAGCGCGTCCCCAGGAAAATGAGTGTGCCGGGAGGCCAAGGAGTCCGTAGTGATCGATGATCATGCTTCCGATGAACTGGCCGAAGATCATCGCCGCGAAGTAGTTGGCGTTGCCCATTGGCCGGACGAGGAAGATCGCCATTGTCACGAAGAAGGCGCCGATGAGTCCGCCGGTCCAGGCCCACCAGGGAACCGTGGCGAGCTTTCCGGGCTCGGGGATGGGAGTGCGGCAGATGGCCACCACCAACACCATGGCGACCAGGCCGGTGAGGAAGTTGAGGACGCCGCCGTGGAGGCGTGAGGGCGTGTGCGAGGCGAATGCCGCGTTCACGCCGGGCTGAAACGAGGTGGCGAAGCCGACGATGACGGCCAGAGCGACCTGAACGGCGAAGATGGAAAGTGAGTCTCGCACGCGGCTTAGAAGTCAGCCTGCTTGGGAGCGCGGGGGAAGGGGATGACGTCGCGGATGTTCTGCATGCCGGTGACGAAGAGAATGAGCCGCTCGAAGCCAAGACCAAAGCCGGCGTGCGGGACGCTGCCGAAGCGCCGCAGGTCGCGGTACCACCAGTAGTCTTCCTTGGGCAGCTTCATCTCATCGAGGCGCATGTCGAGGACATCGAGACGCTCTTCGCGCTGGCTTCCGCCGATGATCTCGCCGATCTTGGGCACGAGCACGTCCATGGCCGCCACGGTGTCGCCGGGCGCACCATCGGTGCCGGGCGGGTTGAGGCGCATGTAGAAGGCCTTGATCTGCTTGGGGTAGTTCATGAGGATCACCGGCTGCTTGAAGTGCTCCTCGGTGAGATAACGCTCGTGTTCGCTCTGGAGATCGGTGCCCCACTTGATGGGGTACTCAAACTTCTTGCCGGACGCCGCGGCCTTCTGCAGAATCTCCACGGCTTCGGTGTAAGGCAGGCGGCGGAAGGGCGTTTCGAGCACGTGACGCAGGCGTTCCAGCAGACCCGGCTCGATGCGTTCATCAAAGAACTTCATGTCGTCCGGGCGCTCGGCCAGCACGGCGCTGACCAGATACTTGATGAAAGCTTCGGCGACCTGGCTGTCGGCCATGAGATCGCAGAAGGCCATTTCCGGCTCGATCATCCAGAACTCCGCCAAGTGGCGGCTGGTGTTGCTGTTTTCAGCGCGGAAGGTGGGCCCGAAGGTGTAGACATTGCTCAGTGCACAGCAGTAGGTCTCGACGTTGAGCTGGCCGGAGACCGTCAGATGCGCCTGCTTACCAAAGAAGTCCTCGCCGTAATCACAGCTCTTGCCATCGGCATCGAGCTTGCGGTTGACCATGTCGAGTGTCGATACCTGGAACATCTGGCCGGCGCCTTCGCAGTCGCTGGCGGTGATGATGGGTGTGTGCACGTAGAAGAAACCACGTTCATGGAAGAACCGGTGAACGGCCATGCTCAGGCAGTGGCGGACACGGGCGATGGCACCGAAGGTGTTGGTGCGAACGCGAAGGTGAGCCACTTCGCGCAGGTACTCAAACGTGTGGCGCTTGTTGGCGACCGGATAATGATCAGGGTTCTCGACAAGGCCGATGACTCGCACCGCGCCCGACTTGGCCGGATCCACGAGGATCTCAACGGTCTGTCCCTTGCCCTGGCTTGCGACCAGCTCGCCATCTACTTCAACAGAGCAACCGGTGGTGAGCTTCTGAACCGCGGCGAAGTTCTCCGCCGAGCCCCGGACGACACATTGGATCGCGTCAAAGCACGTGCCGTCGCTGACCGCCACGAAGCACAGGCCACCATCGGCCTTTGATTCACGATTCGTGCGCACCCAGCCCTTGATCGTGACGGGTGTTCCAACGGGTGCCTTGAACGCTTCGGTGACTTTGAGCCAGGACATGTCGGTTCCTTGGAGTGGGGCCGCGGCGGCCCTTTGCGTGGTTGAACCACAATGGTAGAACCTCGCGAAGGGGCTCGTCAGCCCCCCAATGCCATCGTCGCAGCGACCATCAGCGAACCAACGGCGACCATTGCGATCCCCGTGAGCCATGGCCTTAGTTCCGCACAGCGACCAAACCAGTATCCCGTGACAAACAGCAGGCTCACCGCGATGAGATTCGATGTCCGGATCGCCATTTGAACATCACTCAGCAGCAGGAACGGGATGACCACCGGGAATGTCGAGATGAAGCACAGGCTGAAGACAGCCAGTGCACCTCGCACATCAGTCCCCGTGATCCGCGGCGTGGCACGAGACTCGGGCATCGCCACCACCTCCAGACGCAGACGTTCCAGTTCGGCCTCGGAAATGAATGTCCCCAGCATGCGGGGCAGTGCATCTCGAACGATGCCACGGCCTTCGTGCGGATCTGTTGCCGTTCGCACCATGCGGATGGTTCTGAGTGTGCCGCCGCGTTCGCTCAATGCAGCCATCAGAAACATGATGGCATCGATGAGCCCCCACGCGATGTTGCACCCGATCGCACCGTAGAGCAAGGTGCGTACCTGACCCTGGCCTGCATCCGCGGCACTCATGGAGCCGGTGAACCCAAGAACCATGATCAGGCCAAAGAGCACCTCAGAAATCCGATCGATCGGTTCCAGTACTGGTCTTGCCTCTGACTCCATGGATGCTGGGCCTCCGGTCGTTGAAATGGCCTTGAGGGGCGGAATGCCGCGTTCGCAGCGGTCACTCGCCATCGTGTGCCGAATCAGGCATGCCCACACCAGCAACCAGGCGTGCGGTGAATCTGCCAAAGACAACGGGCCCGCCGTGAGGCGAGCCCGTTGAAAAGAGCCGATGTTTCAGCCCCATTCAAGATGAGGCTGGAGCAGTATACCAGCGATCAATAGTCGCCAGCGGGCCGCTCGGGGAACCACCACTGGTTGCCGTCGAAGTCGATGCCCTTGAGACCGCCACGGGTCCAGCGCTGGAATCCGGGGGCGGAATAGGTCGTCTCGCCGCCACGGATGGGCTCCCAACTTGCCTCGGGCGTGTAGTTGACGATCATCGGGAACTGCGAGAACGGGGTCTGGGGATTCACGCCGTCGTTGGCGTCGAATCGCTTGCCGCCCTTGTTGTAGGGCAGACCCGTCTTCTTGAAGGCCACGTGACCGTCGTAGAAGAGGTTGAGGGTGACGGCGTCGGGGTAGAGGTAGTAGAACTGCTGCTTGCCGTAGTACCGCGAGATGGAGTCGAACATCTCGACCTTCTTGTCGGGGAACTGCACGTCGGCGAGTGAACGCCGACCGATCGTTGCGGAGAAGTTCTCCGGGTTGACCGTCTGGTAGGTGCGGTGCGTCGGTCCCTGCGTCACGCCACCGATGGTGCCGTCGCAACGGTCGTTCGAGTAGGAGAACGAAACCGTCTCGTAGGACGAGCTGTAGGGCCAGCGGTTCTCGCGGCCAGCGGGAGCCGGAAGCGGGTTTGACGGATTCTCAAAGCCCTTGGGATCCTGCTGCCACAACGCGCGGTTGCGGTCAGCCGGTGAAATCACGAGCTTGGAGGGCAGCTGCTGAGCCAGGTAGTCCTGAAGAATCAGGTGGCTGTAGAGCACATGGGGAATCCAGTTGGGGATGTAGTCCGTGCCATCGAAGTCCGTGTCGCGGCCAGTGCGCCGGCGGATGATGTCCACGGCCTGAGCGGCCGCGGCCTGGATGGGATTGGTCGTGTTGGCCAGACCCTGAAGGTCGGGGTACGACAGCAACTGGTACGACCTTGCGGTCGTTGTGAATGAGAACTGCCTGTTCAGGTAATCTGCAGCGTAGCTGTGGGTCGCTCGCCCCAGCTGCTGCACATTGGCCTGGTCAATGGTCTGCCGCCCGGCCTTTCGTGCTTCACCGAGTGCGGGAAGCAGAATGCCGATGAGCAACGCGATAATCGCGATGACCACCAGAAGTTCGATCAGGGTAAATCCGACGCGTTTGTTACGTAGCCGACCGCACATGGTGTGGGCCTCCTTCGGAAACCTCTTGTCCAGACTCCCGTACGCACGGGCCGTCTGCTTGCCGCGAACGCGGACTTTCTGCGAGACAACACATACACCCAAGACTCGCGGAACACACTTGCTGCAACCCGATCCGGCCGCAACAAGCCAACCGGCATCCGACGATTGAAACCGACTTGTGTTCCCACCGAACAGACCAACCCAGAACGGGCCGATCCGATTCTGATTAACCCTCACGATATCACAAGATGCCAGCTGTGTCGAGCAATTTTCGCGCTTCCCAACTGAAATGCTTCTCGTGACCCGGCACAACCACCTGCCTGCTGGAAGATCCGCCTGGCACATCAGGACTTCTTTCAATACCCCGGCAAACGAAGATTGGATGCACAAAGCAGGACCGGTTTCTTCTTCGCCCATCTTTGCAGAACGCATTTTTGTTATCGGACTCTCAACCCTCTCATGGACTGTCTGGCGGAGGTACCGTTGCGTGATGAAGACTGCCTTTGGATACTGGTTCGGCATGGTTCCGCTGTTGGTGTCGCTTGGCGGCTGCGCAGGAACTTCTCGTGACGTCCCTGCACGTCCCGCGACGGCCCAATCTCCTGCCGCCCCTGACTCTTCAACGGCATTGACCGTTGACGGCAGCCCGATCCGTACCAGTTCGCTCGCTGCCACGGCACTTGAAGCCGCGGGTGCCGTCGCCATTGAGGAGGCAGCACTCGATGTGCTGCTCGAGGCCGAGATCAAGCGAGCTGGCATCACGATCAGCGAAACGCAGGTGGAACGTGAACGGCAACTGCTCTTTGAACGCGTAGCCGCGGAAGCTCAAGTCGGTGAGGAGCAGGCTGGCGCGCTGATTGATCGGTTCCGTCGAAGCCGCGGCCTTGGCCCGATCCGCTTCGCGGCGATGCTGCGTCGCAACGCGCAGCTTCGCACCCTGGTGCAGGAACAAGCCGCGGCGTGGGAAGAGCCGATGCGTCAGATGGTGACTGCCGAACTTGGTCCAAAGGCCCGCGCCCGTCTGCTTGTGCTGCCGAGCCCGGCGGATGCTGCCGCGATCCGATCGCAGCTTGAATCGCTCCCCGCCGGCGAGCGTTCAGGAACCTTTGCCCGGCTCGCGGTTGAGCGCTCTCGCGATTCCTCAGCGGCTCGCGGCGGCCTGTTTGGCCCAGCATCGACGGGCGACCTTTCGATTCCGCCATCCATCCGCGAGTTTCTCAGCCAGCCGGTCGGGTCGATCTCTCCCGTCCTTGCGATTGATTCAGGCATGGCCATCGTGATGATCGAGGAACAGATCGCCGCGGCTCCTGCGACACAGGAGTCTCAGAACGCAGCGCAGCAGAAAGTCAGGACGCGGCTCGAGCGCGAGGCGATGGACAAGCTCGCGTCAGAACTGCTCGCTCAAGCGAGAATCAATGTGCTTGACAATGCGGCCCGTTGGAGCTGGGAAAACCGCATGCGGTGAATTGACCGGCAGCCGCCGCTGCGTCGGCCACTTCCTTCAACGCCGTTCACTTCTTGCGAAGCGTTCACTTCTTGGTAGTACGCATGCGTTCTTCGTCTTCGCGCGTGAGATAGATCACGCACTGGCAAGAACTGCAACGCGTCAATCGACCACCGCTGAGCAGTCCGTTGACGGCCTCCATGGGGATGGCCATCATGCAGGTGCCGCAGTGGTACTCATGACGCTTGCGATCGACGATCTCGATGGCACCCATGGCTTCGTCGCCACGAACGTCCAGCAGCCGCTGGAACATGATCATGGTGTCCTTGGGGACATCGGCGACGCATTCAGTGAGTTCGGCCTTGAGTTCGTTGAGGCGGCCTTCGATCTCCGCGTAGCGCTCGCCGCGGTCCTTCGCGGCGACGGTCTTGACCTGCTCGCGTTGTGACCGCTTCTCTTCGAGCTCGGCGAGCTGCTTTCGGAGCTCTTCGCCCTTGTTCATCTGCTCGAGCGCGGCGGTCTCGAAGCGATCCTTCTCAATCTTGATCGTGTTGAGCTCGACCAGGAATGCCTGATATTCCTTGTTGGTCTGGGCGTTGTTCATCTGCTCCCGCAGATGTTCCATCTTCGCCTCGAGTCGCTTGGCTTCGCCTTCATGATCCCCAGCCACGGCTGCGATCTGCTTGAGCTGGCCATCGAGCGTCTTCTTCTGGGCTTCGAGCTGCTCGAGCTCCTTGACCTGCTGCCCCAGGAAGCCCTCGGCGACCTTGAGGCGTGACTGCAAGCTTCGAATCTGCTTGTCAACTTGGAACACCCGCAACAGTTGGGCCGTAACGCTCATTCAGAACTCCGGAGGGACTGGGACTGGTCCATCATAGATCCCCTCAAGCCCCCGCGACGGGTCCGGCAGACTTCGATCTTGTCCCGCCTCCCCGTGGTGAGCTAACGTCCTGTCCCATGCGGTTCCTCCTGCCCTGCGCCACCCTCCTTCTCGCCCCCGCAGCTCTGACGCCGGCCCTTGCTCAGCCCGTCACCATCCGCGTGGCCACGTTCAATGTCGAAGACATCCGAACTCAGGACCTTGCCGACGGCAGTTCGACCCGACTGAGCCAGATCGCCCGGGTGATCGGAGCGATCCGCCCCAACATCATTCTGCTCAATGAAATAGCCTACGACATGCCCGGCGGCCCGGGATGGGAAGAGGGGACCAAGCCCGGCAGCAACGCCCGCCGGTTCGCGGACCAGTACCTCGCGACCATCCCCGACCTTCCCCGGTACCGAGCCTGGATGCCCCCCACCAACACCGGCCTTCCCAGCGGCTTTGACCTCGATAACGACGGCAAGGTCGCTGAGGCCCCGGGCCCCGCCGATCCCGCCGCGACAAAGCCCTCGGCCATGCAGCAGGCGTACGCCAATGACTGCTACGGATACGGCACCTTTCCCGGCCAGTATGGGATGGCGCTCCTGATCGATGAGCGGCTCGAGCTTGACGAGACGGCCATTCGCACGTTCATGCGCTTTCCGTGGGCGTACCTGCAGGGGGGCTACATGCCCGCCGACGCGGCTGGAAAGCCCTGGTTCACGGACGAGGAAGCCAAGTACATGAGGCTTTCCTCGAAGACTTTCATCGATGCGCCGGTCAAACTGCCCAACGGTGCCGTTGTTCACCTGCTCTGCAGCCACCCGACTCCACCAGCCTTCGACGGGCCCGAGCAGCGCAACAAGAAGCGCAACCACGATGAAATCCGCCTCATCGGAGAGTACATCAGCGATGCTCCGTTCGTGGTCGACGACAACGAACGCGAGGGCGGCCTTGGTCGTTTCGATTCGTTCATCGTGCTAGGCGATCTCAACGCGGATCCGAAGAAGGGCAACTCATTCCGCGACCCGATCACGCGGCATCTTGCAGGCAACCCGCGAGTGAACTTCGGCATCATTCCCACATCGACCATCTCGCTGCCCGGCCTCGATCCCGCCGATACCGCCTCCTTCAAGCTGCGCGTCGACTATGTGCTTCCGTCCAGGGACCTCAAAGTCCTCAAGGGTGAGGTCTGGCGTCACCCGCCAGAAGGTGCCGCGGCATTCCCGAGCGATCACTTCCCGGTCTACCTGGACATTTCGGTCCCGGCCCCACCCACGCCCGCAGCAGACGAACGAAAGAACCCATGAGCGGTGAGACGGCACTGAATCAGACTCCGGAGTCCATGAATCCGTCGCCGCGGCTGCTCAGCCTCGATGCATTGCGCGGACTGACCGTCGCGGTCATGCTGCTGGTCAACAACCCGGGCTCGTGGGGCCACATCTACACCCCGCTCGCGCACGCATCATGGAACGGCTGCACCATCGCCGACCTGGTGTTCCCCTTCTTCCTGTTCGCGGTGGGTGCCTCGATGGCCATCTCGCTGGGACGCGCGCAGGCCAGAGGCGACGGCCGGGGAGCGCTGCTGGTTGGCTCACTCCGCCGCGGCGTCATTCTGTTTCTGCTGGGCCTTGGCCTCAACACGCTCTCGCTCATACTCCCTCGCCTTGCAGGACAAGCAGCCCCCTCGTGGGACACACTGCGTTTCCTGGGCGTGCTCCAGCGCATCGGAATCGTCTTCTTCCTCGCCGCATTCACCGCACTGATGCTCCCGCGGCTTGCGCAGATTGTGCTTGCTGCCGCGATCCTGGTCGGATATGCCGCGGTCATTGGCCGTCAACCGGTGAATGATGCCTCCAACCCCGCCGCGGTCTTTGATGCCTTGATCCTGCCGCTGCGGCACATGTACAGGGGTGGCCCGCTGGACCCTGAGGGGCTCCTCTCGACGCTTCCTGCAATCGTCACCACGATGATCGGCTACTGGACCGCGCTCTGGTTCGTCCCCAGAGCGACTACGAGTGACGCAACCCAGCGTCTGCTGGGAACGGGTGCCGGGCTGGTGCTTCTGGGGTTTGCCGCCAACTCCATCACGCCGATCAACAAGCAGCTGTGGACCAGTTCCTATGTCATCCTGACTGCAGGTGCCGCCATGATGTGCTGGGCCCTGCTCCACCACACGGGCGCGAGTGCCGACCGCCGACAGGGCGTTCTCAAGCCGCTGGTCATCTTCGGCAGCAATGCCATCTTTGCCTTCGTTGCCTCGGGAATCGTCGGCCGCCTGCTGGGATTCATCCATGTCCCTGGGCCTGGCGGTGCATCACCGATCCCGATCAACCGCTGGGTTTTCGACCAGCTCGCCTGGGCACTGCCTGAGCCGCGGCTTGCTTCGTTTGTCTTCGCGATGATCACTGTCGGCCTCTGGTATCTGGCGCATCGACTGCTCCACAATCGCGGCATCTTCTTCAAGGTCTAGGATCAGACCGCACCCTCGCTCGCACTCGGAATACATCCATGCTCCTCCCCGCACCTTGCCATCACACGCACCTCGGAGGCACCTGCACGCTGCCGGAGCATGCGACCGCGACGCTCACCGGGCTCCTCGAACATGAATCGCCGCATCTGGCGCCGGCCCCAAGCTGGCTTTCCGTGAAGCTCGGCAGTTCCGCTCAATCAAGTCTGGCGTCGGCTCGGGAAGGCTACCGGCTCACGATTGAATCGAGTGTCACCATCGAAGCGACGACGCCGGCGGGTGTGCGGATGGCCCTTCGCACGCTGCGGCAGATGACGCGGGCATCAGGCACGCAGCTGCCAACCTGCATCATCGAAGATGCGCCGGCCTTCGAGACCCGGGGCGTCATGCTCGATGTCTCCCGTGATCGAATCCCGACGATGCAGGAGTTCCGCCGCATCATCAGCACGCTGGCGGACCTCAAGTACAACCACCTGCAGCTCTACACCGAGCACACCTTTGCCTACACGGGACATGACCTCGTGTGGAACGGGTGGTCTCCGCTGACTCCGAGCGAGGTGCGGCGGCTCGATGCCTGGTGCAGACAGGAAGGAATCGAACTGACGGCGAATCAGAACTGCTTTGGTCACATGGTGCCCTGGCTCAAGCACGATCCGTACAAGCATCTGGCGGAGACGCATGGTGACTGGATGTTTGACATCTGGCCGCGGAGCGGACCGTTCTCACTCTGCCCGACCGATCCTGCATCGATGACGTTCGTCGAGGGGCTTCTCGATGAGTTGCTCCCGTGCTTTGACTCTCCCTGGGTCAACATCGGCTGCGATGAAACCTACGACATCGCCTTCGGTCGTTCCAAAGCGCAGGTCGATGCGCGCGGGCGGGCGACGGTGTACATGGAGTTCGTGAACAAGATCGCAGCGGCGGTTCGCAGCCGCGGCAAGAAGGCCCAGTTCTGGGGTGACATCGCCCTCTCGCATCCCGAATGCGTTGAACAGATTCCCGCCGATGTGCTTTCGCTGGCATGGGGATATGAACCGGGTTCCCCCTTTGATCAGTGGGGCAAGATGCTTGCCGGACGCCCCCACTGGGTCTGCCCGGGCACCTCGACCTGGCGGACAATCACGGGCCGCACGAGCGAACGACGCGGCAACATCGAAGTCGCGGCACGCGAGGGCCTCCGATCACGCGCCTCCGGATTTCTCATCTGCGACTGGGGCGACAGCGGCCACCAACAGCAGTGGCCCATCTCGCTGCATGCGCTGGCCGACGGTGCGCAGGCCGCGTGGAATCCTGAAGCCTCCCGCGATCTCAAGGCCCAGAGCCTCCACCTCTTCGGCGATGCCACCGGCAATTGCAGCCAGTGGCTCGATGAAGTGGGTGATGCCGATCTCCCGCTGCGGGAAGTCTGCGGCGCCCTCTCGCACCCAACGCGCACGCGTCTGCTCAACCAGACCGCGCTCTTCATCGACATGTTCAAGCAGTTCGACGAACAGACCTCCGTCGGGACTCGCAACGCCTGGTACGAGACGCTCGATCGTCTCGAACACTTGAGCTCGCGAATCCCGCAGCTGAACGATTCTCTGATGCGCGATGAGCTTGAGCACACGATCGAATATGCGTGCTTCGCAGCGGCACGCGGTGCGATGCGGCGTGATCAGGCCGACGGCGAGAACATCCGCACGCTTCGCACTCGTCTTGCATCGCTGAGGCAGAACCACGCACGCCTGTGGCGCAGTCGTTCCCGCGAAGGCGGACTTTCGCATAGCGATTCGTTCTTCGGCCAGGTGGATCAGACTCTGGCGGATGCACGCGGCGGATCCGCGCAGCATGGCGTCACCATGTTCGAGTGATCACCATCAATGACGAACGACACTCGCTTCATCATCGGCTGCATGACGGGCACGAGCATCGACGGTCTTGACGCGGCCGTGGTACGCGTTGATGGACACGGGCTCGCAATGCGTGCGTCACTGGTGGCGCATCGGAGCACCGACCTTGGCGACTGCCGCGAGCGGCTGCGGGCACTGGCGTCGCAGTCCGCGATGACCGCCGGCCAGATCGCACAGCTCTCGCATGACTTCTGCATGCTGCACGCGAAGGCCTGCGAGCAAGTCTGGCTCGAGGCCGCAGGAGAGCCGGGAGTTTCGCGGCATCCCGGACTGATCAGTGTGCACGGACAGACGGTCTGGCATCGACCCCCCGTGTCGTGGCAGCTCTTCCAGCCTGCGCCGCTGGCCCGAATGATGAATTGCCGCGTGGTATGCGATCTGCGTCAGGCGGATCTCGCGGCGGGTGGTGAGGGGGCCCCGCTCACACCGATCGCCGACTACGTGCTCTTTGCCGATCCGCACCAAGCGCTGACGGTGGTGAACTTCGGGGGGTTCTGCAATCTCACGCACCTGCCGCGTCGAGGCGGGGCAGGAGCAGATCAATCGCCTGAGGAAGTGGCCTCGGGCATTCGTGGCGGCGATCTGTGTGCGTGCAACCACCTGCTCGACGAGATTGCCCGGCGCGGCTTTGGTCGTCCGTTTGATCAGGATGGCGAGCAGGCTCGGGCGGGAAGACCGGTTGCGAGCCTTGCTTCGGAGCTCTGCGAGCTTCTCGCGGCGAGCGGGTCACATCGCCGGAGCCTGGGGACCGGGGATGAGTGTCAGGAATGGGTGATTCGGGCGCTGGGCTCACACTCGCCTCGTGATGTGGCGGCGACCGCATCGGAGGCACTGGCTGAGCTGGTGGCGAGTGCGGTTGCGCCCGAGGCCCGGATCATGTGTTTCGGCGGGGGCGCGCGTCATGGGCGACTGATGGATGCGCTGACGCGTCGCGTCGGCCCCGAACGGATGGCCTCACCGGCGTTGCCGGTAGAGGCTCGTGAGGCGGCGTGCTGGGCGGTGCTTGGAGCGATGGCCGAGGACGGAGAGGAGCTGGGGGTACCCGGCATCACCCGCCGCGTCGTGGTGCCTCGTATTGCCGGGCTGTGGGTTTCATAGTGGAGCGTTGGGGTTGTGTGCGGTCCTGCCTGACAACGCCCCTTGCTCTTGCTACTCTCCGGGTCTCCCCTGCAGTGACCCTAACGGAGACTCGTGGCTGTGAATGTCGCACGTGATAGTTCAGGAGCGGATGGACGCAGCGGCCTGCTGCGAAAGGTGCTCCTTGCGCAGGAATCCGGCCTCATTCTGGTCATCTCGCTCTTGATGCTGGCGCTGACGGTTTTCGGCGGCAACAAGCCGCAGACCAACCGCACCCCGCTTCCCGAAACCGCGGTCGTGACCACTGCCAAGGTGAGCGAAAAAGACGAGACCATCACCGTCACGATTGACGGCAAGGCACAGACCTACGAATCCACGCAGGGGTATGAGTACCGGGGCGGCGGGACCGGTGGAACGCTAATTCAGCGCAGCGAGGTCAACAAGTTCCTGAACGTGGAAAACCTCGTTCTGCAGCTGGTGTACGCGAGCTTTATCGCTGTCATGGCCGTGGGGATGACTGCCGTGATCGTGATGGGCGGCATCGATCTCTCGGTGGGTTCGACCTACGCGATCGCGGCGCTCTTTGGCGCGATGGCATTGCATGCACTTCAGGCCAACGCACTTGGCGTCACGGGCGATGCTGCAGTCACGAGTGCAGGCGGAGCCGGACTGGTGCCTGCCCTGGTGCTGTGCCTTGCGGTCTGCTGCGGCGTTGGTGCTCTCTGCGGCTTCGTCAACGGAACGATGATCGTCGGACTCAAGGTTCACCCCTTCATCATCACGCTGGGCACAATGGCCGCCCTCCGCGGTCTGGTTGCCATCCCGACCAAGGCCCAGAGCGTCGGCAACTTCCCGGAAGCGCTGACCAAGGGTTTCTTCAAGCTTTCCCTGGCGGGAACCAACCCGGTGCCGCCACTGATCATGATTGTCACGGCGGTGATCGGTGCACTGGCACTGGCTCGCACGGTGCTTGGTCGACGCGTCTATGCGATCGGTGGCAATGAAATCGCCTCGGGATATGCTGGCATTCCCGTCGGGCGCGTGAAGGTCACGGTCTACACGATCATGGGTACGCTGGCTGGTCTGTCCGCCGCGATGTACCTGGGATACTTCGGTGCTGCAGAGACCGCAGCGGGCTCGGGCTATGAACTCAAGGTCATCGCCGCGACCGTCATCGGTGGAGCCTCACTGTCCGGTGGCCGCGGCACGGCAGTGGGTGCCGTCCTGGGTGCCATCCTCGTTCAGTTGATCGAGAACGGCATGCTCATCCTTCAGATCGACCAGAACTACAACCAGATCGTGATGGGCGGAGCCATCATTCTGGCCGTGGTGCTCGATCAGCTCAAGAGCCGGATGTTCCCCCAAGGCAAGTAAGCCGCCACAAGTGCCCCTCGGTACAGGGTGGCAAGGGTGAAGAATCGTTGATGCCAGAGCTCGATCGACGCGGCGGACACGCCGGAGTGGACCTGTGCGCTCAGAACGTCATCGCGGTGCTGCTTTCACGCACTACCAGACGAGTTGCAAGTCGCTGACAGGTTGCCGGCGCCTCGCGAGATTCGATGCGCTTGAGCAGCGCACGAACGGCGGTAGCGCCAAGTTCTTCCATCGGCAGTGTCACCGAGGAGAGCGTGGGACGCATGAACGAGGCCAGACGGGTGTCGTCAAAGCCGACGATCCGGACCTGATCAGGCACCCAGAGTCTCTGCGATTCCGCGGCACGCATCACGCCGCACGCAATTTCGTCGTTTCCAGCCAGAACGCCCGCGCCTTCGAGTGCGCCCCGCTGGTGCATCCGCATGGCCCATTCCTTGCCCCACGCGGCGGAGTATTCACCGAAGACGACCTGCTGGGCATCGGCCACGCGTCCTCGCGAAGCCAGCACCGCCTGAAAGGTCTTTGCCCGCTCAACCGAGTCGCGATTGGTCCCCGGACCACCGACGTAGAAGCACTTGGCGGGATCGACCCAGCGCAACAGGTGCTCGACGGCTTCGCGCGTGCCGCGTTCATTGTCGAGGACGATGCTGTCGATGCCCTGAGCTGAAAAGTCGGTGTCGATGATGACTGCGGGAAGTGCCGACTCGAGCACATCGCGTGCGAGCGGGTCTTCCGGATCGTCGACCATCACGATCATGCCGTCGATGAGTCCGGTTCCGAGCACCCGGTCACGCCGGCTGCTGGTGTTATCGCGGTTCATGGCGGTGACGAGCAGGTGGTAGCCAAGGCGTGTGGCCTCGGCATCGGCCCCCTGGAGCATCCGGGTGAAGAACTCGCCGTGGAACCAAGGCAGGGCGATGCCGATCAGGCGGCTTTCACCGGCCATCAATGCCTGCGCGAGTGGATTGGGCACGTAGCCGAGTTTCTCGATAGCTTCGCGCACGCGGGCGAGCGTGGGCTGCGAAACCGCCTCGGGCGTGTTGATGGCGCGGCTCACGGTGGCGATGGACACCCCCGCTTGAGCGGCCACCTGCCGGATCGATACCGCAGGGCGACCTGACTCCGAACCACCGCCACGTTGTGCTGGCCGACTGTTCACGGGGATGAGTCTACGCACTCGATGGCACCCCGGGCCACGCCGGAGCGCTTCACTCCGATGAATGTCAGACTTTGCCCAGTGCCTTGACCAGAATGCACTCCAGCGGCGATACCGCTTCACCCACGAGCTTCGAGGTGATCGGCACCTGAGGCGGGATGTACCCTGTGGTCCCGGCACCGACGCGCTCCGGTCGATATCCCTTCATCCAGTTCTCAAGCGTTCCCCGTCCACCGACGATGGCGAATGGTCCGCAGAAGCCGCTCAGGGGCAACCCCTCGGCTCCGACACGGGCATAGGTGAGTTCAAAATCCGGCGTGGAGAGGAAGGGTGCGTCCGCCGCGGCATCGGACGGCCGGACAGCGGCTGCCGGTGCGGATGTGAAGTCGATGCACTCGAGAGCCTGCTGCACGTGCAGTTCGCGGCCGGTGCGTCCCCAGTCGTAGACGCGGAAGGTCGTATCCGAGGCAGTCTGCACTTCGAGACAAACCACGCCCGCCCCCAGCGCGTGACATGTGCCGCTGGGAAGGTTGTAGCACTCACCAGGCGTCACCTTGACGGCATTCATGCACTCAACAACGGTTCCCGCCTTGATGGCCCGCTCGAAATCAGCCTTGGTCGTTCCGGGCTTGAGCCCGTTGTAGATCACGGCATCGGGCTGCGCGGCAAGGATGTACCAGCACTCAGACTTGACGAGCGCTCCTGGATGAGCCTTGGCGTAGGCCGGGCTGGGGTGAACCTGAATCGAGAGGTTCTCGCTTGCATCAAGGTACTTGAGCAGGAGTGGATAGCCGCCATCTGGACCGGCTGTTGCCGAGCCCAGGAATGCCGTGCCCTGCTGTGTGATGATCTGCCGGAGTGTTCGGCCGGAGAATGGTCCGTTGCGGATGGTGGAGGCAAACGCGCCGCCGCCAGCTCCGCCAGCACTGGTTGCGGCGAGGTCGGCCAGTTCCCAGCTTTCGCCGACCTTGGTGCCGGGGCGCACCTGCTTTCCGAACCGGGCAAGGCGATCCCCACCCCAAACCTTTTCAAGAAGGATGGGACGCAGCAGCAGCGGATACATCAACAAAGCTCCCTAAGCCCGATTCGCACGGACGCCATCGCGGAGGGTGGAGCGTGGGCGAAGTGCCCGTGGCTCACGATTCAACGGACATTCCGCTGATCTGCGCGTCGAAGGCGACGCGATCGCCCACGATGCCCTGAACATCTGAGATGAACCGGCGCTTCTGCCGCTTGACCTCGCGGCAGAGGATGTACAGATCATCGCCGGGAACCACTGCATTGCGGAATGCAGCGTTCTCGATGCGAAGGAAGACCGCCAGCGTCGGCTCTGCCTTTCGACGGATGAAGAGGTAGCACGCCAGCTGCGCAGCGGTCTCGATCATCAGGACGCCGGGGAACATGGGCTTGCCGGGGAAGTGACCCCGGACCCAGAACTCGTCATCGCGGATGTGCTTGATGCCAAGACCGTTGGACAGATCGTCTGCGTGCCACACCACGCCGTCGAGCAGGGCCATCTCGTGACGATGGGGGTTCCACTTCTCGAGCATGGCCCGATCGGCCATCAGTTTGGTACGGTCGATGCCGCTGATGTCAAACAGCAGCTTGCCGGGCTGTGGTGCAGCCGGTTCGCCGCCGCGATCAGCGGTGCTTGATTCACTTGGAGTCGCCTGCATCGCGGATTTCCAGGATTTTTTCGCGGATCTCCTGAGCCACGGCCTTGATGTCCTGCATCAAGCCGCGAACACGGGTGCCAGCGGCCTTGTTGCCGCCTTCGGCCTTCTTGAGGTCCTCTTCGGCATCGAGGACGAGTTTCTTCAAACGGTCGAATGCTTCCATGTGGTGAGACTCCAATACGCCGCCGCGGACACCAGGCTGATTACACCCTGCCATCGCACCCACGATCTACGGACGGGCGATCTTAGCGGGCCTGAGCCCCCGGAGGAGCCCGCAAGGGTGCTGACAGAAGCATCTGGCCGAGTACTGGAAGAATCGACAGGGTCCGGCGTATACTCTCGACCCTAACACGGTGGCCGTAGCTCAGTTGGTAGAGCACGAGGTTGTGATCCTTGGGGTCGCGGGTTCAAATCCCGTCGGTCACCCTTTCCCAAGAACGTTCCTGATGGCGCATGTCTGCGGTCAGGTTCTTGTTTGCTGGTGGGTCAATACTGACCCCGGCCCGGCGGAAGCGATGAGTCCAGGATGAATCCCCCACGCCTTTGGCGTGCGTGTGATCGCGTTGCGGGCACGATACCGCTGTGCGCAGCCGGCGACCGGCATGCGCCGACAGGGGGCGTCACTTGCGTCCGAAGACCGCCTGCATCTGGCGGGCGAGTTCGTTGAGCACCTGCAGCTGACGGCTGATGGGCTGATTCGACGATGCGGCATCGACCAGTGAACTGGCTGCGCCGCCCAGCTGGGGATGTCCAAGCGGTGCCGCGGCACCGATGAGCATGAAGCAGATCGGCAGCGCCTTCTTCACGTCCTTGGCCGCGGCGGCCTTGACGAGCTGGTCGGCCTGCTCGCGCATGTTGTTGGCCAGGTCATTGTTGAGCTGGTCGGCGCCAGCGCCGTTGCCTGTATCCGTGGCGCCCGACTGCTTTCCGCTCATGACGCGTTCGGCGACCGCGCGGAGCAGCTGCTCCTGCGAGATCGGCTTGGGAAGAATGGCGACGTTGGGCAGTTCGGCAAGACCTTCCTTTAGCGCGCCCGCGGGATCCGCCGTGACGAAGATCGCGGGCGACTGAATGCCGCCTTCGCGGATCTGCGTGAGCATTTTCACGCCGGTCATGTCGGGGAGCTGCCAGTCAGTGACGATGACGTCGTACCCGTCCGCCGCGGCGTTCACGCCTTCGGTGCCGGTCGTCACGGAGGTCACCGTCAGCCGCGTCTCGCGCAGATAGTGCTTGACGATCTTGGTGTTGAGCGGACAGTCTTCGACGAGCAGCAGTCGACCGCTGACGGTCTCGGGACGCACGTGCTCAAGGACATGGAAGTCGACGGCGCGGGTCGAGTCGATGAAGAGCCGGATGTTGATTGGCTTGAGGAAACGCACACCGATCTCGTGCAGGTTTCCGCGGCGATGCTGACACCGAACGACCTCGCCCTTGACCTCGACGGTGCCGCCGACGAGTTTGGGCATCATCACGGAGCAGGGAGTGCCCGGATGGATGTACCCGCTGTGCAGCAACGACACTCCGCCCTTGGAGAGATTGCGGCACGCAAGCCGCAGTTCCACTTCACTTCCACCAGGATGCACGAGTCGCATCGCCACGCTCGCCTGCCTGAACGGCCAGCGCGCAAAGGAACGGCGGACCTTGGTGTCGAGTTGTGCCTCACTGGCATCCATGCGCTCAAGCATGTCGTCCAGATCTCGGTCGGAGAGCCCGATCGTATTGATCCGGCCCGCGGCTCTGATCTTGAGGCCCTTCTTGAGTCCATCCGACGAAGAGAAAGTCATGCGAGAGTTCCAGACGCGGCGGCATCCAACTCCGGGCAGGCACAGATCGCCCGGAACGTACCGCTGACATCCGAAGCTATCGGCCAACCCCTCCCCCACCTTGCGGGGGGCCACCCGTGGCAGCAAACACCGGGAATGCGCACGCGACACAGTCTCCCCAGTCGCCCCTGCCAGCATTGCCCCACTCCCACGATGCGTGACAACACAACGCCCGGTAACGAGCGGTCTCGCGGGTCACCCGCGCAGTGTTTGCCGAGGGGCTGGTGCGAGTCGCGGGCGGTGCTCAGACGTCCAGATTGCGAACTTCGAGGGCGTGCTCTTCGATGTAAGCGCGACGAGGCTCCACTTCTTCACCCATGAGGCGGGTGAAGAGCTGGTCGGCCTCCGCGGCTGAGTTGAGCGTGACTTTGAGCAGCGTTCGCTTGGTGGGATCCATCGTCGTATCCCACAGCTGCTCGGCGTCCATTTCACCCAGACCCTTGAACCGCTTGATCTCAAGGCCGCGGCTTCCGATTTCGCGGAGCGCATCGAGAATGGCGGGAATGTTCGGAGCTTCGACGACGCTGGAACGCGTGGGCGACTTGCGAGGAACGGAGACGCTGGCTTCGCTGGCTCCGTCTTCAGGGGTTGCCGCGTGATCGGCCTGCAGCTTCGCTGCGGCTGCGGTGAGTGTCCAGGCGAACTTCGCCGCGAGCAACTCGCCGGTCACGGATTCCTGCTGTGCGCCGCCGTAGGTGACGGGCGACACGGGAACTCCAAGCGTCTCAAGTTCGGCGAAGATGCGATCCAGCTCACGGTTCTCGTGCAGTTCGCGGATGATGGCCTGACGATCGGGATCGATGCGGACGACATCCGAACCCGAAACGGGTGCCGCGGCGTCCGTGGCGGCGCGGTGATCGGCCAACTGCAAGTTGTTGCGTGCCAATCCAGCCATCGCATCGGCTTCGGACCAGGCGTTGATCATGCCATGGCGCCAGGAGAGGCGGTGGGTCGGGAGGCGGCGTGACCCACTTGGATCCTGATCGCGTGCGGTGAGCACCTCAAGGAACGGAACGCCACGACGCTGCGACACTTCCACCAGTTCGTTCACGCGGCGGAGCAGGTGCACCACGCGGCGGAGCGGGTTGCCTTCGATCCGTGCCAACTCGGTCGCATGACCCGCCCGCGGATCATCGGGATTGAGCGAACCCACATCGCGAACGATGAGCGTTGCAGAATCCATGCCGATTTCCATCAGCGCATCATCGAGGGCTCGCCCGTTGATGACGTACTGGCCCTTCTTTGACTTGGAGCCGACACGGGAGATCTGAAAGAGCGGAGGCTGCGCGACATAGATGTGCCCGCGATCCAGCAGTTCACGCATCTGACGGAAGAAGAACGTGAGCAGCAGCGAACGGATGTGGCTGCCGTCCACGTCGGCGTCGGTCATGATGATGATCTTGCCGTACCGCAGACGCGACATGTCGATGTCGGTGCCGATGCCCACCTTGAGTGCCGCGATCAGCGTGCGGATTTCCTCGAAGGCCAGCATCTTGTCGATGCGAGCCTTCTCGACGTTCAGAATCTTGCCCTTGAGCGGCAGAATCGCCTGCGTCTCGACGTTGCGGCCCTGCGTTGCTGACCCACCTGCCGAATCACCTTCGACGATGAACAGTTCACTCTCATCAACGTTGCGGGTCTTGCAGTCGCGCAGCTTGGCGGGCATGCCGCCGCCCTCAAGACCGCTCTTGCGCCGCGTCAGCTCACGCGCTTTGCGTGCCGCTTCACGAGCCTGAGCCGCCACGATGCCCTTCATGCACAGCCGCTTGGCCTCGCCGGGATGCTCCTCCAGCCAACGATCAAGCCCTTCACTCACTGCCGACGACACAAAGCTCTCAACCTCAGGATTGAGCAGTCGCTCCTTTGGCTGGTTGTTGAAGGTGGGGTTGGGCAGCTTCACCGACACAATGGCGATCAGGCCTTCACGAAGGTCTTCACCGGTCGGCACCGGATCCTTTTCCTTGATGATGCCAGCCTTACGCGCGTAGTTGTTCAAGGAACGCGTGAGCGCCACCTTGAACCCCGCGGCATGCGTGCCACCATCCTTGTTGTTGATGTTGTTCGCAAACGCCAGCACCGACTCGTTGTACCCATCGTGATACTGGAAGGCGACCTCAGCCACCAGACTCTCAGCCGTCTCCTCGCGACGGAAGTACACCGGCGCGGCAACTGCCGACTTGCCGGCCATCAGATACTGCACGTACTCAGCAAGACCGTTGTTGGCCTTGAACTCATCGCTGCGAAGGCGCCCATCGGCACCGACACGCTCATCGTTGAACCGCACCCGCACGCCGGGGTTGAGATACGAGAGTTCACGCAGGCGATTGCTCAGCGTCGTGTAGTCGAACGTTGTTTCCGGGAAGATCTCCGGATCGGGGCGGAACGTCACCATCGTGCCACGCTTGCGCACGGCCACTTCGGGAATCGGACCGACACAGGTCAGGGGTGAGGACACACGCCCGCGCTCAAAGCCGATCGCATAGACCATGCCATCGCGGTACACCTCGCACGCCAGATATTCAGAGAGCGCATTCACGCACGACACACCGACGCCGTGAAGACCGCCCGATACCTTGTACGCGCTGCCTTCCTGCTGGAACTTGCCGCCGGCATGCAACTTCGTGAGCACGACTTCAATCGCCGGTTTGCCGTTGAGCGTCGGATCCTCGTGCTTCATCGGGCCTACGGGGATGCCGCGGCCATCATCCACCACCGCGCAGGATCCGTCGGGCTGGATCGTCACGTCGACGAACGTCGCGTGGCCCGCCATCGCTTCGTCGATTGAGTTGTCGACGACCTCGTAGACCAGGTGGTGCAGAGCGCTGAGGCCCGTACCACCGATGTACATGCCAGGGCGCTTGCGCACCGCATCCAGACCTTCCAGGACCTGAATCTGCTCGGCGCCGTAGCTTCCCTGGACATTCCCGACGGTGCTCTGCGCACCGGCGTTCAGACCGGGTGCGTCAAGACCAGTTGCATCAGGCTCTGCCGGGTTGCCCGCAGTCGTTGAGGTGGTTGTGGACATAGGCGAAGAATGACCTGTCGTTCGCAGAATCGGTTAGGGTCGCCTCGTGCAAGCCCCGCACCGGCCACAGGGGTGATCAATGCCCCGAATCAGGCCTTGACTGTGGCGGGCTGAGTATATCAGGGATGGGTTCCTGGCCCCTTGCTTTCTGAGCGAATCGGCCCATTTTTCTTGCATCAATTGCCAGTTGCAATGGCCGTCCCCCGAACCTGTTTGAGCACACCTGCCACTTGGTTTCCAGTCTGACAGGAATCACACCCTTCTGGTCAGAATTCCCCCAAAGCGCATGGGTTTCAAAATCCGATCGTCCTCCGAACAACGTTCCTGGTTCTTCCGCCGCAGCCGCGGCATCACCCTACCACTCGCTACATGACCCTCCCGGACCAACCTGAGCCACACGAACCAACCGTCCAGGACAACGGGCCGGAACCGATTCACGCGGCGTACACGATCCGCAGAGAACTCACCGGCGGCTGGTTCTGGCCTGCCGCCTTCATGTGGGCCTCCTTGGCCTACTGCGCCTATGTCCTGGTCCGAATCTTCATGGGAAGCCTCGGACTCGACCCACGCATCGCGGAGTTCGCCGCGGCCGCAGGATTGGTCATGTGGGGCATCCAACGCGTCCGCAGCTGGCGCTCCAACCCCACTGCTCCATCATGGGCCAGAGCACGAGATGGCCTTTCGTCCGACCCGAGTCATCGCCTTCGGCTGGTGGGTGAGGGTGCCTCGATCAACAGGATCGCTGCCCAGATTGAAACCATCGGGGATCGGTTCACTGAGCCCCTGATCACGCGCACGGCCCTTGGCATCAGCGTCGCGGACGATCGGGTTGACAGCTTTGGCAACGCACGCCCCGGCCACGTGGGCCTCTTCAGCCGCACATCGGGCCTGGTTCGCCCCGACCTCTCGGCAGCGCAGAAAGCAACGGGAATCGTCGGAGCGATCGGCTCCGTCGTCGCCGTCTTCCAGGGCACCGTTCACCTCTTTGGCGTCCTGCAGCCCTTTGGCCCCTTGATCGGGTTCACCGGAGTGACCGGAGGAATCGTCCTGCTGGGATTGCTCTGCCCCACCTACATCAGAGTCGCGCCGGGCTCTCTGGACATCCTGCGCTTCGGATGGATCGGCCGGGGCATTCCTCGCTTCGAGCACTTTGACCTGCGCACCTGTCAGGTCCTGGTTGATTCCCGTACCGGCATGATCCGGCTCTGGGATGAATCTCGCGCGACACGCCGCGGCCTATTCATCAACGGCTCAATGACTGGCGCCGGGAAACTCGAACTGGCCAAGGCAGTTCTCGCCGCGGCACGATCAAGGATCCCCACGCCATCGCTCCCCGACGATGCGCTCGTTGGTTGACGCCGCCTGAGTTCTCAATCCGCTCGCTGCGTGGGAAACCCTGCGATGAGGCTCAGGGCACAACCTTCACGATGCTGATCCGCATCGCGAGCAGTTCGTACACGAGCTTGATGTCTTCGTCGTGCAGACGAGCGCAACCCATCGACTTGGACTGCCCGATGCTGTCTGGCTCCACCGTGCCGTGCAGGCCATAGCCCACGATCGGGGCGGAATCACCCAGGCCCTGCCAACCGAGCCAGTACTCACCGATCGGGTTCTTGGGATCATCCTTTTCGAACTTCTCGCCGGTGCGAGGATTGCGCCAATCGGGGTTCTGCATCTTGCTCTTGATCGAGAAGGTGCCCAGGGGCGTGCCGTTGTCAGCGCCCAGACCGACCTTGAAGGATCGGATGTAGATCCAGCTCTCGGGCTCATCGGGAGAACCCGCAAACAGGTCCATCCGGTAGTCGGCCTTGTGCACGATCGCGTGGAAGGGGCCGCGCACCAGCTTGAGCTTCTGGCCAATCTTGAGCGCGTGCGGCGAACTCATCTTGTTGATGCGCTGAATGAGCGCCCATTCCGTCGTCAGCTCACGCTTCTTGCGGATCTTCTCGAGGGCATCACCGCCGACCACCGTGTACATCTCGGTCAGTTCATCGCCGGGAGTCACCTTCGCGGAGAAAACCAGATCCTCGTTGATCGTCGTCAGCTTCTGCCGGAGGATCTCCTGATCACCCTTGGCGGTTTCCGGGTTGGCCAGTGCCTTGCTGTAGGTCAGGCGAGCTTCAACCAGCTTGCCCGCCGCGAGCGCACGGTCGCCGGCTTCGATCACCGCGCGCACGCCCTGGGTGCTCGCGGTCGAAGTCATGTCGCCGGGAACCGGCGGAGGGGCCAGCCCCGGACCTGCACCCGGCACCACTTCACCGGGCTTCATGTCAGGCTTGGACACATCAACCGGCGTCGGCTTGGTCGGATCAGTCGCGGGCTTGGAGGGATCTGCAATCTGCTTGGTCGGGTCTGCCGCCTGCTTGGCCGGATCAATCACCGGCGGCGTCGCACCCGGAGCTGCGGGCGGCTGCGATCCCGCGGGGGGCGTTCCTGCAGGCTGACCCGTGGGCTGACCCAATGCCGCACCGAGCGTTGCCGCCGGACGTGAAGGGGCCGTGCCGGGGGTTGTCGCCTGGCGGAGTTCGACCGGAGCCTGCCCTGCCGCGGCGACCTTTGCTGCTGGCGTCGCTGGGGAGGCTGAAGGACCACCAGGCGTGCCGGAGGGCGTTGCAATCGGAGTCACGGGCGCCTTGGAGCCACCCGCGGCTGGGTTGAGCAGCGGGCTCTGGTCGCGATACGCGACGTACCACAGACCCCAGCCACCCGCAGCAAGCAATGCCACTGCGGCGACCGCGAGAACGGGTGTCGGAAGCGAAGCGGGGCCACGACGGCCGGAGGTGCGTCCCATGACGGGACGGCTCATCTGTGTGCTGCGTTCGATCTGAGAGGGAAGTGCCATTGGTTCCATCCTTGTGTCAGTCATCAGGGCAGTCGCTCGCCGCGAACTGCCGCTGTCATGCTCGTTCCTGGCGCCCGGTGCAATCCTTGCAGGGGCTGATGCGGTCTCGTGCGAAACCTCCGGCAATTCAGCCTCGTGGACGCTGCGGGTTCGCGAGCAAAGCACGCTGTTCAGTGACCACCGCATGCAACGGAGCATCCGTCGACTCACGCGGCACTGAACCAACCACCTGCTCCTCGAACGCCACACCGACGACGGCGGCCTTCATCGCTGGGTCGCTGAGAAAACGATCATAGAACCCCATCCCCCTGCCCAGACGGTTTCCCGCCGCATCAAACGCGACTCCAGGTGCAATTATCACTCCGATTTCCTCCACCCCCACCGTTCGCCCGGGCGGCGCGACGGGCACCCCCATCCGCCCGCGGGGCCAGAGGTCGGGAGTCCATCCCGCCAGCTCAACGGCCCACATCCGCCGCGTGGCGACCTCGAAGACGGGGACGCACACCCCTCGCCCCTGGGCAAGCCGCGAGAGGGCCAGGGGGCCGACATCCACCTCGGCCCCGAAAGGCATGTAGAGCATGGTCAGTCCCTGGCGCTGCCAGCATTCGAGGGTTTCGACGCGCTGACAGATTGCCAGAGATCTGCGGCGACGGTCCGCCGCGTCCAGTGCGTCCAGTCTTGCCTGCACCTCTCGGCGCATGGTCGCCTTGGCGTCCTTGATCTGGGTCATCAGCCCCCCTGTTCAGCCGCGGCTTGGACGCGGACTGCCCGAGCCCGCTCGAGGAAGTCCGCCAGGATCTTCTCGCTGCCCCGCTGGGTGGGTTCGTAGTAGCGTTTCTCAACGCCCAGGTAGTCCTGGCGTCCCAGGCCATCGGCGTGATCGTGGGCGTAGTCGTACGCCCCGCCGGTCTTGGTTCCCGAGCTTCGTTCCGCGGCTTTCTTGACGTTGGAATCCTTGATGTGCATGGGGACAGCAACGGTCCGGCCTTCTCGCACATCAGCGATCGCGGCATCAATCGCCACATACGACGCGTTGCTCTTGGGCGTGCAGGCGAGGTAGGTGACGGCCTGTGCGAGGGTGATGCGGGCTTCGGGCATGCCGATGCGTTCGACCAGTTCCCACGCCGCGGCGGCGACCATGATGCCGCGTGGATCGGCGTTCCCGACATCCTCACTGGCAAGGATCGAAAGACGGCGTGCGATGAATCGCACATCCTCGCCCGCTTCGAGCATGACGGCGAGCCAGTAGAGTGCGGCATCGGGATCGCTGCCGCGGATGGACTTGATGAATGCGGACGCGGCATCGTAATGCTGATCGCCCTTGCCGTCGTAGACGATGGCCTTCTGCTGGATGGAATCCTGCGCCACGGCAAGATCCACCAAGATGTCGCCGCTCGAAGCCTGGCTCGAGAGCACGGCCACTTCGAGGCCGGTGAGTGCCTTGCGAACATCACCATCGCAGCGTGCGGCCCAGAGGGCGTAGGCCTCATCGGTCACGGTCAGCGGCAGGGCCCCGAAACCCCGCTGCGGATCGGCGACGGCTCGCTTGAGCGCTTCGATCACATCGACCTCGCTGACGGGTTCGAGTCGGAAGAGCGTGCTGCGGCTTACGAGCGCGGAGTTGACGGCAAAGAGGGGGTTCTCGGTGGTGGCACCGATGAGCGTGATGATGCCGCGTTCCACATCACCCAGCAGCACATCCTGCTGTGACTTGGTGAAGCGGTGGATCTCATCGAGGAAGAGGATGGTGCGCTTGTTTTCGTATTCGAGGCGTTTGGCGGCGTCATCGACGATCTCGCGGATGCGCTTGACGCCCACGGATGCGGCGTTCTCGCGTTCGAACTTGCGCTTGCTCGCCGCGGCGATGAGTTCGGCGAGCGTGGTCTTGCCGGTGCCCGGCGGACCGTGGAAGAGCATGCTGGTGATGGTGTCGGCTGCGAGCATGCGGCGCAGGAGTTTTCCCTCGCCCAGGATGTGCTTCTGGCCGACGAACTCCGACAGATCGCGCGGGCGCATGCGCACCGCCAGGGGTGCTGCCCCAGCCCGTGCCTGCTCACGTTTGGTCTGCCAGAGATCGGCCATGAGCAAGCATACGGCAGGCGTTCGGCCCTGCCCGCGCGGTGGGCCGGAGTGGAAGATTTTTTAGTACCTGCTAACATAGTGTGTTGACCCCGTTGTTGACTGTCATTCTGCTCGCGGCATGGATCTGCTTTGCCTTGTTCTGCCGCTGGATCAGCGTGGGTACCCCACGCCCGGGATCGCTTTCAATCGGGCTCTTCTACCGGTTCATTCAGGTCTATTCGCGTCTGGTGCACCGGCTTGAGGTGACTGGTCAGGGGCATGCGCTGCTCTGTGATCAACAGACCGGGCCGCTGGTGGTTGTCTGCAATCACACGGCGGGCGTGGACCCGGCGATCGTGCAGTCGGCGATGGTGCGAGAGATTCGCTGGATGATGGCCAAGGACATGATGCTTCCCAGTTGCAGCTGGATCTGGGAGTGGCTGCGAATCATCGCGGTTGATACGAAGGCACGGGCCGACACCAACAGCGTGCGCGAAGCGATCCGGCACCTCAATGAAGGCGGAGTGCTGGGCCTTTTCCCCGAGGGCGGGATCGAACGACCGTCGCGACAGTTCAGACCTTTCATGGCGGGCGCGGGGCTCATCATTGCACGCACGCAGGCACCGGTGCTGCCCGTGTTCATCTCAGGGACACCTGATGTGCCGCAGGCGTGGGAGAGCCTGTGGACTCCCAGTCACGCGACGCTCACGATCGGACCGGTGATGCGCTTCTCGGCGGATCAGAACTCCGAATCGATCAACGCGCAGATCAAGGCGTGGTTCGAGCGGGTGAGCGGGTGGCAGACGGGAACGGGTCCAGTGTCAACCATGTCGGACACCCGAACCTGAGGCTCTCTCGCGACGAACCCCTGCAATGGTTGTACAGCCGGAGGATCGACGCAGACGCAGGAATCCGGCAATCGTCACTTTGCCATCTTGAGCAGTGCCTCAAGCCGCTGCTGGTGGATCGGTCGATCAGGCTCGAGCGCGATCATGGCACGGATGTGCCGCTCGGCCTTTGTGAAGTCCTTGGCTCGGATCGCAATGCCCGCTGCCATCTCGCGGTAGGACGCGTCATAGGGGGCGATCTGCGTGGCTCGTGCGGACTTGGCCAGGGCACGGGGCATGTCACCCGCCGCGGCGTAGCGTTTGGCCAGCTCTGCCGCATACCCGGGCGAGGTCTGCTCGCGAGCATCCAGATACTCGAGATGTTCAACGGCCTCAGCGCCGCGGTCGTTCGCGAGCAGAAAGGCCGCCATCAGCTTGTGCGGAAGCGGATCCACGGGACGTGCCGCGGCATACTGCTTGAGCATCGGCAGCATCTCATCGGTCGCGTCTCCACCACTAGCCTTGAGCTTCCCAATGAGTACCTGCTCAAGAACAAACGGACTTGCGGGCATCTCCTTGAGCCACGCCTCCAGTTGCTCGGGAGTCGGGCCGTTGTCATTGGCCGCTTCTTCGCCGCTCGAGCCATCGCGTGCGAGCAGCGTCTTGATCGAGGGGTGCGCATCCGTGGGGCTCATGCCCCACTCCTGGAGCTTGGTTCGCATCCAGTCCTTGAACTGAGGAAGAAACTCGGCGCGTTCGATGCCGAGCACCTGCTTGAATGCCGCGGCTTCGCGTACGCCCTTGGCGTACAGATCCATGAGCTCAAGCGGCTTGGTCTCGCCAAATCGCTCGATGATGAACTCATACATCATGTGACCCTGCGCATAGGCCTGCGAACGATCGGTCTGACGCCTGGGCCGCACGAACATGAGATTGATCGTGTCGAGGTCAAAGAGCGTGTTGGTCTCGAAGGCCCGCGTGAGGATCTGCACTGTCGAGTAGTCGCGGGGCGAATCCTCGAGATACACCGCACCCGCCTCGGTGAACCAGTGCGGAAGGCGGTTCATCGTGCGTGAGAGCGTCACGGTGTGCGTGTATTCATGCTGCACGACGCGGCGCCAGTCGAAGGCACCCATGTGGCCAGCGCCATCGCGGGGAGCCTCCATCGCGATCACAGGGCCGGTCGCCGCAGCGATCGTGTGGAGCGCGGGCATGCCCGTGATGCGTACTCCGAACCAGCGATGGTTCGGGTAGAGTTCCACCACCGTCTTTCCCGCAGGCTTGTGATCGATGCCGCCCTTGCCGTTGCCGGTCACCCGCTCGAAGATCTTTTCGAGCGGATCAAGCATCTCGCGTGCGACGACCTCATCGATGCCCGGCTTGCATCGCACGATGAAGTGATCGCTCTCCACTGACACATAGCTGGCAAGTTCGCGCAGCAGCGTGAGACTGTTGGCGGCCCTGTTGTTGATCGGGTCCAGCGTGACGGCTTTCTCGAGCGCGGCCAACGCGGCGTCGTTTCGGCCCGCCTGGAACTCGCACAGGCCCAGTTCGACCACAGGTTCGGCCCAGTATGGTGCCATCGCCACGGCCTTGTTGAGATAGGTGGCGGCCTGCGCGTACTGGCGGGAGCCGGACATGGCCCTCCCGACCAGGAACGCGGCCTGCGGCGAGCCCTTGGCCAGGCCATCGAATGCCGCAAGCTTTGCATCAACGCCATCAAAATCAAACTGGGTTGCGATGCTCGCTGCCTGATAGCCAAGCAGCAGACGAGAAGTCGGGTAGGCAGCAAGTGCCCGTTCCAGTTGTGCCGCGGCGGCTTCACCCTCGTTCTGGCGCTGGCGGATGTAGGAACGAAGACACGCCGCGTGAATGGAGGGGGATGGCTCCGAAAGCGCATCGAGCCGTGACGCGAGACGCTCGCCTCGCGCAAAGTCGAAGGTATCGACGCAGATCAGACCAAAGAGCCAGTAGGCATCGGTACACCGCGGATTGAGCGTGAGCACGCTGTCGATCACCTTCGCGGCCTCTGCGTACTTGTCCTTCTCGTAGAGCAGCTGAGCTTCCACCAGACTCGCCTTCCACGACGTTCGGTCGAGTTCGTCGCGTGCCTTGGCGAGCAGGGCGAGCATCTCCTGATGCGTCGGCGAGCCGGGGGGTTGCCATCGCGTAAGCAGAAGCGCACATCGCACGCCTTCAGCCAGTTCATCGGCATCGGTCACGCCTGGTACCGCCACCATGCGTGCCGCGGCGGCCTTGAGTTCTTCGATCGCCTGGGCGATCCTTCCCGAGTCGATCATCGCCTCGGCGCGGATTCGTGCCGCGGCGATGCTGGTCTCGCTCTTGAGCAGTTCAATCGCTGCATCACACTGGCCGGCCATCAGGAGGGCCTGAGCCCGCACCGGCGGCTCCGCGGCGGCATCGGTCAACGCGGCGTCGAGATAGTCCCCTCGAATGATCGCGGCACGAGCCCGCAGTTTCACATTCGCAAGATCCGCATCGAGCCATGCTCCATGCTTGACCCGAAGCGCCGTCCGCTCATCATCCTTCAGATAATCGGCATCCAGGAGTGTCTGCACCGCGGGTGCCAACTCGGGCATCGCAAAGGGGGCGCTTGGTGCCTCGCCCGGCTCGATCAACTTGACTCCCTCTGGCTGTCCATCCTGGCCGATGCGGACCTGTTCTGCAATACGCTCCTGCGCATGCAGCGATCCGGCGGCGATGCAGCCGGCCAACAGCATCAGTCCCAGCGCACGGCCCGTCCTGACCAGATGAGACATCACACAACTCCTCTTGACCTCTTCGGGAGACTATCGACCCACCGCCACCCTTGGGACCAGTCGCAGCGGCACGCGCCACGCTGCCAGACCATCAGCACGCATCACATGCATCCAGGCCCCCTGAACCAGTGCCCCGGACCGGGGAGCATACACGCCAAGGCACGGTCGTGAGGCCATCGCCTCACTTCTGGCCGAGTCGAGCTTGAAGCAAGGTTCGTGCCTCGCCGGCGATCAGATGGGAACCGGCGACCACAATGACATCACGCGGCGTTGAAGAACGAAATGCCGCCTCCAGACACGGGCCAAGTTCGGGAACACACTGGGCCATGCCCCCGCCAAGTGCCTCATAGCGGCGCAGGAGTTCCCTGGGGTCGGCTCCGCGACGGTGCTCGGTTGCCTTGGTGAAAAAGGCCTTGTCCGCCCCGCCCGCAATGGCGCGGAGGATTCCATCGACATCCTTGTCCGCCGCTGCACCGGCCACGACCACGAGCGCATCGTGAGTACTCATGCCCGCCACCGTTCGAAGCAGTGCAGCCATTGAGTCGGGGGTATGTGCCCCATCGATGGCCACGCACCGACTGTTGGAACCCTCCCCCATGCGCAGCCACTCGAGCCTGCCGCGGACTGGTGCGGCGGCAACGCCCTCCGCGGCACGCGACATATCAACGCCAAGACCACTCTTTGCGACCGCTCCCAGCACGGCCAGCGCAAGCCCGCAGTTCCACGCCTGATGCTCGCCCGCGAACGGGACGGACACGGAATCACAGGCAAAGCCATCGCCCTTCACCGTCACGCGCATCGCCCGGCTCATCCGGGGCACGCCAGCCTCTGGCACGTAGTACCGGTGTGAATAGTCGATGGCCTCGCCCCCCACCACCAGAAGCTTCACGTTGCACGCCGCGGCGTGGCGACCAAGCACTTCGTGCACCTCCGGCGTCTGCGGAATGGTGAAAGCCGGAGCGCCGGCCTTGATGATGCCAGCCTTCGCCGCGGCGATCTGCACGAGTGTTGAACCCAGGATCTGTGTGTGTTCAAGCTGAATCGCGGTGATGGCAGTGACACACGGCCGGACCACGTTCGTGGCATCATGCAATCCGCCCAGGCCGGTTTCAATGACGGCGATGTCGACGGCGGAGCGAGCAAAGTGCAGGAAGGCGGACGCGGTGAAGAGTTCAAAGTGCGTGAACGGGTCGTCGACAAGCTCGATCGACGCCGCGGCGATGCCCGCATCGCGGATCGCTTCCGCCAGGTGCGCGGGCTCGATCTCAACATCGTTGACGCGGATGCGCTCGTTGATGCGCTGAAGGTGCGGCGAGGTGTAGAGCCCCACGCCCAGCCCCGCAGCGCGCAGCCCGGAGGCGATCATCTCGCAGACACTGCCCTTGCCCTTGCTCCCGGCCACATGCACCACAGGGCACGACAGGTGCGGGTCGCCCAGCACCGACATCAGTCTGTGCATCCGATCGAGCGAGAAGACCCGGGGCACGTCGATCGAAGCGGGCGCAGCAGCTTCGACGTTCAGTCGTTTCGACAGGAACTTCATCGCACCGGATTGGTCCGTGATCTCTTGCGCGAGCATTTCATCCACCCACGAACAGGCCGACATCCGAGCCAGCCTGCGTCAATCCTCAGAGCTTGAGCCGCGTGTACCCGATCAGGTCGGTAGATGCCCGCTTGCCACCGCACTGGGTGACGAGGCGTGCCAACTGCCCGCGGTGATAGGTGGAGTGGTTGAAGACATGCATGATCACATCCTCGACCAGACTCTGGTATCCCTGGCCTTCTGAACTGCGATAGATGATCGGCTTTGACAGGCTCGAATCCTTCAGGCTTTCCAGATAGGCCGACCAGTTCAGGTCATTCTGCTCGCACGCCGCGGCGGTGGCCTCGAGCGTCCACACCGGGAACCAGTCCGTCGGCGGCGCACTCACCTCTCCCTTGAGGCGACTGAGCCAGACCGACCGGGCCAGCTGATTGTGCGGCAGCAGCTGGAGCATCCTGCGATACTCCTCCGTGCCCGCAGCGCTCGCAGGAACCGTGCGGATGGAGTCGAGCGAGAGGCGGTTGGCCCATGTCTCGGCATCAAGCTGTTTGCGGAACCGGGCCACGCCCGGGTTCGCCATCGCGTCCATGTTCCACGTTGAGGTCATGCTTGCTTCGTTTGATCCGCTCATGGGTCAGTTTCCCCCCGTCATGCCTGAACCGGCCGCAATCGCGGCCTTCATTTCCTGAACCGCCCGGCCAATGCCGGTGTGAATCGCGCGGGCCACGATTGCGTGGCCGATGTGAAGTTCGCACAGCCCCTTGAGACCGGCGATCGCTCCGACGTTGCTGTAGTTGAGGGCATGGCCGGCATTGAACCGCATCCCCGCGGCGATGATCTGTTCGCCAGCCTTCCGAACCTTTCCCAGCTCAGCCACCAGATGCGTGTCGAGCATTTCGCCCCCGCAGGCCAGGAAGCGATGGGCGTAGGGGCCGGTGTGGATCTCGCAGACATCGAACCCCAGCTGGGCCGCCGCGGCGATCTGCCGTTCATCGGCATCGATGAAGGCCGAAACCAGGCACCCAGCCGCCCGCAGGCGAGCGACGATGTCGCGCAGCCGCGTCTTCTGACCGGCGACGTCAAGGCCGCCTTCGGTTGTCACTTCGTTGCGACCTTCAGGAACGAGCATTGCCGAGTGCGGGCGAATGCGTGAGGCGATCGACACCATCTCATCGGTCGCGGCCATCTCAAGATTGAACTTCACCCGCACGAGCGGACGCAGCAGTTCGACATCACGGTCGGTGATATGACGGCGATCTTCGCGCAGATGCACGGTGATGCCATCGGCACCGGCGAGTTCGACGTCGCTGACGACGCGGACGACATCCGGCTCGCCCCATTCGGCGCCGCCGCGGTACCGGGCCTGACGGACCGTTGCAACATGATCAATGTTGACCGAGAGTTGAGGCATTGAAAAACAATAGCCGTGACGACCGCGTCTGCTCGCGACTGCCGACTCGGTTTTTCAATCTGCAGCGGGAGGGATCGGACGCGAAGCGTCGCCCTCGGGGTTCTGGGGAGGCAGCACGATTTCTTCGATGATCGTGCGGCGGAGAACCACGCGGCCCGCGGGCGTCTGACGCGTCTCTTCTTCAACTCGGGTGCGGGTCGCCGCGGGCGCCGCCTTGGAGGGGTCGGTCTTCACGCCCTTGATGACGTGGCCGAAGAACTCGCCCAGCGCACGCATCGTCGATTTGTCCTGGGGGTTCTCCATGGGCACTCTGGCTGGCTCCGATCCTTGTACGCCAATCGTATCGGTGCCGATGACACTTGAGTCGGCTACGCCGCTGAAACCGGAGCTTGACCCGCGGCAGTTGAGCAGCGCGCCCCCGACCCCCACTCCCCGCCCCCTCGGGATGCCCGTGGGTCTGATTTCTGTGGGCCTCAAGACGGTCAGGCGGGGTCCCGCGCTGGAGAGGGTTCGAGGTCCCATTGTGTTTGAGTCCGCCCCCCTGGGTCGCGAGATTGGCCGCGGCGGTGCGATTGGCGGGGGAATTGGGGGGTCAAGCTGCCTGATTCATGCGATTTGGCACTCGTGATGTACAACTCCACCCCCTCCTGACCGTATAAAGGGGTGGATGCGAGCCCCGCCCCGGGGCCGCGGCTAGGATTTTGGAAGGGTCTTCATTCCGACTGGCAGAACGCCTGTTGGCCAGCGTGAGCGAGAGGGCGGATGGACCCAGGACGATGGAACACGACGGAAAGGTGTCACGCATGAACGAGATCAGCAAAGTTCTTGGTCAGGCCGCGCGGCGGCTGTGGATCACCGACACGTTGCGCACGCTGACGATCATGACCTGCGCAACGCTCTCGGGCTTGCTGATCACCGTCGTGGTTGAACGCGCGTTCTCGCTGGCGTTTCCGTGGCGGACCATTCTCATCGCCGCCGCTGCGGGCTGCGTTGTGGTCTCGCTGGCCTGGAGTTTCCTTGCCCGCCGCAGGGCACTTGCAGTTGCACGTGTGCTTGATGAGCGAGCCGGCCTGCGTGAAACCCTGAGCACGGCCCTGTACATGCAGCGCAGCGACGATCCCTGGTCCAAGGCGGTCATCGAGACTGCGTCCACGACCGCCAAGACGGTCCGAGTCGGGGATGCGCTTCCGATCGAGACGCCCAAGGCCTGGCCTGCTCCGCTCGCCGCGGCGATTGCGTTCGCGCTGGTGTGGAAGTTCATGCCTGCCCTCGACCTGCTCAAGACCAACGCCGTGAAGGTGGCTCAGCAGCAGAAGCAGCAGGCCATCGTCGAGGTGAAGGCCGACATCGAGAAGAAGAATGAGGAGCTCAAGGCCGCGCTGGCAAAGGCGAAGGTCGAGTTCCTTGACACCAATGGCGACGAAAAGGGTGATGAGAAGAAGGCCGACGCCAAGGATCAGGATCCGGATGCGATGCGTCGCGACGCCATCAAGAAGCTCACGGATCTCACCGACAAGCTGCAGGCCGAGAAGGAAGGCGAAAAGGCTGCACAGCTCGAAGCTCAGAAGGAAGCGATGCGGCAGCTCAAGCAGCCCGGCGATGGCCCGCTCAACGAGTTCTCCCGTTCGCTGGCCCGGGGCGACTTCAACAAGGCTCAGGAGCAGCTCAAGCAGCTCACGCAGAAGATGGCCGATGGCTCGATGAGCGCGGACCAGAAGGCTCAGGCCAAGGACCAGATGGAGGCGATGGCCAAGCAGCTCAAGCAGCTCTCGGAAGGGCAGGGGCAGGTCGCCAAGCAGCTCGAGAAGGCCGGGCTCGACAAGAAGACCGCCGAGCAGCTCGCCAAGCAGGCAATGAACAACCCCGAAGCCCTCAAGAAGGCCATGGAACAGATGCAGAATCTCTCCGACGAGCAGAAGAAGGAGATGCTCGAGATGGCCAAGGGCGCCGCGAAGGCGGGGCAGAAGGCCGGCAAGATGAGTGAGGCCATGTCCAAGATGGCTCAGGGCACCACTCAGGAAGGTCTTCAGCAGGAAGGGATGGAAGGCGCCGAGGAGATGAACGATGAGCTCTCCGAGTCGGAGATGCTCAAGGAAGACATGCAGAATCTCGATGCCGCCCTCGAACAGGCCAAGAGCCAGCTTGACCAGCTGGGCGAATGTCTGGGTGGCGACTGCAACGGCGATGGCAGCAAGCCGGGCAAGGGAACCACTGGCGGATGGAAGCCCGGTGAATCGGCCGGCAAGCGTGGATCGGGCAGCGGGCAGCCCGGACAGTCGGAGGGTGGCGCGAGCCCGCAGGCCGAGGCGACGGACTTTGAATACAAGAAGGAAAAGGCCGATGTCAAGAATCAGGGGGGCCCGATCATCGGCAGCCGCCTGGTCTATGGCGAAGCGGTGAAGGGCGAGGCGACCGGGGAGTTCTCGACGGTGGTTGAAGCCAGCAGTCGCGAAGCCGCAGAGGCGATGGAATCAATGCAGATTCCTCGCGAGTACCACGATGCGGTCAAGCACTACTTCGGGCGGCTGCAGGAGAAGGTGAAGAAGGAGACCGCACCTGCTTCCGCCACGCCGGCCTCCACCACACCGGCCTCTACTACACCGGCCAAGTCCGACTCGAAGACTGAACCCAAGAAGGACGCGGCATCTGCTCCCAAGCCCGCTTCAGAGAAGAAGCCTGGTTGAGATCGGCGTGGGTGCGGGTGCTTCAGGCGGCCAGGGCTCCAGTCGCGGCTCGCTCGATTGATCCGGCCTTGTTGAGCCAATTGCTGCATGTACTGAGCAATAGTGTCTTGTCGATCGGTTTGCTCACGTAATCATCACACCCCGCGGCGACGCACTTGGCGCGATCATCAGCCATCGCATGCGCAGTCAGTGCGATGATCGGAACCTTCCAGCCTCGCTCGCGAAGCGTGCGGGCAAGCGAGTAGCCGTCCATCTCCGGCATCTGCATGTCGCTGAGCAGAAGGTCAAAGGGCGTGCCCGCCGCGATGCTCTGTTCGATCATCTCCATCGCAACCCGGCCATTGCCCGCCACCTCCACGGTGGCCCCGGCCTTGCGAAGGTGGAACCCGATCAGACGCTGATTGTCGATGCCATCTTCTGCGAGCAGGATTCGGCCCGCGAGCTTGACCGGAACGGGTGCAGCGGCACTGGTCGCCACCACGCCGACCTCGTCGATGCGGTGGATCGGTTTCGAGTCGGCCGCCGCCTCCATGGGGAGTTCCACCCGGAAGCAGGATCCCTTGCCCGGCTCGGTGCGTGCCAGCAGGACATCGCCACCCATCAGCCTCGCGAGTCGGCGACAGATGGTCAGACCAAGCCCGGTGCCACCGTACTTGCGAGTGACCGTCTGATCCGCCTGTCCAAAGGCCTGGAAGAGGCAGTCGGCCTGCTCGGGCGTCATGCCCGGGCCGGTATCCTCGATATCGATGGTGAGCCAGGCCGCCTCGGCGCGATCGGCGATTGCCGCCGCGATGGTGATGCGTCCGGCTTCGGTGAACTTCACGGCGTTGCCGGCGAGGTTCATGAGGATCTGACGCAGGCGAGTCGGATCGCTCATGATGCGGTCGGGCACGGGGGTGCGCAGTTGTGTTTCAATCGCCACGCCCTTGCCCTGGGCACGGGGCGTCATCAGGCTCTCCACCTCGCGCAGCACGCTGACAAGCGGGGTCTCGATCCGTTCGACCGTCATCTTGTCTGCTTCGATCTTCGAAAGGTCGAGAATGTCATTGATCACAGTGAGCAGGTGCGTGCCGGCATTGCGGATCGTGTCGATGGTCTGTAGCCGCTGCTCCGGAGCGGCGGTGATGTTGCCGTCTTCTCGCAGAAGGTCGGCAAAGCCCATGATCGCCGTGAGAGGCGTGCGGATCTCATGACTCATGTTGGCGAGGAACTCGCTCTTGGTCTGGCTGGCCATCTCGGCCCGGGCCTGCGCTTCGCGCAACTCTGAGATGTCGATGCACGCGCCGACGAATCCCGCGAACGTGCCATCGGCGGAAGTCCGCGGCACGCCGCGGCTGAGAATCGCGCGGTAGCTGCCATCATGCCTGCAGAGACGGTACTCAAACTCGAACGGCTCACGAGTGGCCAGTGCCTGACGATGACTCTCGCGGCATCGCTGCAGATCCTGCGGATGCACACGGTCCATCCATCCTTCGCCCAGTTCCGCACCGGCTTCGCGTCCAGTGAAATCGGTCCACGAGCGACTGACATAGTCGCATCCGGCGTCGTGAGTGGCCGTCCAGACCATCATCGGCGCCGAGTCGGCCAGGGCGCGGAAGCGACCTTCACTCTCCGCCACCTTCGCTTCGATCCGCTTGCGCTGAGTGATGTCACGGAGGAAGGCACTGAACCAGAGTCGCTCCGAGTGCTTCTGACTGGTCCGAACCGGCGTAATCGCCAGTTCGATGGTGATCTCCGTCCCGCTCTTGGTGAGCGCGGGCACTTCCACGCGGCGGGCATCGAGTCCGGCGGACCCCAGATGGCGCAACTGCACCAGCCGCTGCGCGTGGTCATCGCTGAGCTGGCCGGAGAAGATGAGCTCCGTCAGCGGTACGCCGATCGCCTCGGCGGCCGACCAGCCGAAGGTCCGCTCTGCCTGAGCGTTCCACTGGGTGACGACGCCTTCCTGATCCATGGCAACGACCGCGTCCAGAGCGGTGTCGATGACCAGCCGCGTGCGCTCCTCGCTTCGTTCGAGTTTGCGTGTGGCGACGATTCTCGCCACCGACATGCCGGCGATCACGGCCACAGCCTCGGTGCCATCGACCTGCAACTGGCTGATGCCGCCGGGCTGGTTGGCATAAAGCATGATCTTGCCGACCACGCCCTGATCGGTCGCGAGCGGAATGAACGCAAGCGATCCGATGCCCTCGCGCGTGAAGAGTTCGGTGTACGACGCGAGAGTGGAATCGGCGTGGATGTCGCCGACGACAATCGGGGCCGCGTCCATGACCCCTTGCTTCCACGGACAATGGCCTTCCACCGTGCGGCAGTACTCGGAGCTCAAGCCGCGGAAGCTGACAAACCGGCAGACGCCATCCTCGGCATAGACCAGGACCGCGGCTCGTGCGACGGAAAGATCCGCTGCGCCGAGTCGATCAAGCACCGCGTCCGCGACTTCAAGCACATCATCCGCCGCGACGAGCCTCGAACTGAGTTCGAGATTGGCCAGATCGCGGATCTGCGTCTGCTTGCGGGCGGTGATGTCGCGTGTGACCGCGAGCACGCCCGTGACACTGGCGTCGTCGCCGCGGAGGGGCACGGCGTGAGCATCGAGCCATCGGTGAGTGCCGCCAAGGCCCACGATCTCAAACTCGCCTTTTCCCGCCTCGCCCCGTTGGGCGACTTCGAGCAGCCCCTTGAATGCTCCATGGCACTCCGGGGTGACAACGCGTTCAAGTCCGATCGACCTCAGCTCCGCCACCGAGCCCGCTTCCATCATCGCAAGCCCCGCGGCATTGAGCTCGACCAGTTCTCCGTCGGGCGCGACGACGATGACGCCTTCGGGTTCAGCCTCGAAGATGGACCGCATGCGTCGCTCGCTCGCAGCGAGCGCCTGTTCCACCTGCCGGCGTGCCGTGATGTCGCTTTCGACGGCCATGAAGCCCGTGAGCTCACCGGAGATATCCCGAAGCGGCGTGAGTTCGATGGCGATCAGGCAGGCCCGACCGTCCTTGGAGTAGTTGTAGATCTCGACCGAGGCCTGCTCGTGGCGCTCCATCGCATCGCGCAGGACCTGCACCGAAACGCGGTCGGTGAGTGGTCCGACGAGGAAATCATCAGGGCGACGACCTGCCACCTCGGCCAGCGTGTAGCCGGAGTTGCGGGTGAATCCATCGTTCACCCACTCGATCCGCCCGAAACGATCAACGATGATGACGCGGTTGGATGTCCTTCGGGCAATCTCGGCGAGTCGCTCTGCCGAAGCGTTGGCGACCTTGAGGTCATCAGTCGCGCCGCGAGCCAGCGCGAGTGCACGCAGGCGGCTCGCCCCCAGCGTCCAGACGATTCCCGACAGCAGCAGGGTCGTCACCAGACCACCCGCACCGAACAGTGCCGCGCCGCGCTGGTCCAGCGTCGCGATGAAGGTCGGGCCGGCGCTCGTCAGCACCGTCATGGTCTTCCCGCACACGAGCAACCTCGACTGGGAGGCCAGGAGACGCTGCGATGAACTGGCCGGACTCTGCGTCACGGCGGCACTGCTCAGACTTGCATCGCGATCAAAGAGCAGGGCAGAGCGATTGGGTGCTTCACCTTCGAAGACTTCGTAATCAAGGCCGACGGAGTCCGGCCCGCCAAGTCCATGCAGCGCGTGCTCGACGACCAGGGGCGCGTACGCAATGCCGACCAACGCCTCCTCACGCTCCTGCTGCGTTACAGGAACCGCACCGTTGCGGTAGACCGCGAGCATGATGAGATATCCGGGGTACTTGTGCCCAAAGTGCATGAGCTGCAGGCGTTCACTCAGAGTCGGTTCGCCAGTTGCCGCGGCACGCTGCGCTGCCTCGCGGCGTGCCGCATCCGCCCCCATGTCAAGACCCCACGCACCCCGATTCCCATCGAGGGGCTCGACGAACTTCACCACATACAGATCGGGCTTTGCTGCTCGCTCACCTCCGGCAGGAGCCCGTGGTGAGGGCAGTTTCAACGCGAAATCCGGTGCATCATCCGCACGCTCCGCGGCGATGAACGCATCGAGCTGCTCCCGCGGCACGCGCTGCACGAAACCAAAGCCAAGAACACCCGGATACTCCCGCTCCAGATCAAGCCCGGATACGAAGTGACTGAACTCGCGACGCTTGATCTGCTCACTGGCCCCGTAGAGCCCTTGCACACTGCGCAGGCCCGAGGCCGCAGCACCCAAACGCTGATTCACCGCACCGACGATCTGATCGCTGGCCCGCTTGAACCGCTCCCTGGCCTCACGATCCGCATGATCCAGCTGGCCAAAGACCGCGATACCCGTACATGCAAGTCCCGCAATGAACACCACCGCTGCATGCATCGGGACCTTCCAGCCGCCAGCAGCGCCAAGGTCCTTGCCATGGGTCGCACCCATCGCGACACAGACACGCCAGAGAATCAGCCCCACCGCAATCGCCCACCCGAGCATCGCAGTAACGCCGCCGCCGGGAATCTGGGTAAGGCCGGGAATCGCGGCAGGCAGCAGATACTTCACCCCAACCTGCGTGAGTGCAGTAATGGCAATGATCTCGGCGACCAGCCGGCGCAAGGTGAGAGTGGGTTTCATCGCCAAGCACTATCGTCGCGCGAAGGGCACTGCCGCAAAGACCGGCCTTATCGGCTGAGCATTTTGCTCCAAGTGAAGACACTGGCCACCTCCTCCAGCCACCTGCCCGTGGCACCCCATCCCACACTCAGGTTCCCCCGAGTGTGCGTGCGAGAAATCACCTTGAATTGCCCGCTGGAGCCAAGGCGATGAAGCATCGCCTCACAGTGGCGACGTCAGCAGTTCGCCAACTCGCACGACATCCCGGTGCAACTGCTCGACCAGCCGCTCCGCTCCGGCGAATCGCACCTGATCTCGCACAAACGAGTGGAACTCGAGCTGCACACGCCAGCCATATTCAAAGTCAAGGCTCGTACCCGGCAGATGTGCCTCGATGCGACGCTCAAACCCTGCGAAGGTCGGGCGTTTGCCGATGTTCACCGCTGCGGGCGTGCGCCTGCCATCGGGCAGAATCGCTGTTGCCGCGTACACGCCATCGCCAGGCAGCATCGTCTCCGCCACGATGTTCATGGTCGGAAAGCCGATCGTCCTGCCCCGCTGATCTCCCTTCACGACCTCGCCACTGATGCTGTAAGCCCGGCCCAGCACGCGGGCAGCATCGCGGACTCGCCCGGCCCCGATCAGCGTTCGCAGCAGGCTGCTCGAAGCTCGCACCAGCAACTGATCGCTCAAGTCCACTTCCACCGGATCAACAATCTCGGTGTGCACGCCCCACGCCTGCCCCAGAACCTCGAGTGTCTTGGGAGTGCCCCGAGCCGCTCGACCAAAGTGAAAGTCGTGCCCTTCCACAATGTGCGTGGGATGAAAGTCGGCAATCAACTGGTGCAGGAATGCATCCGGCTCAGACGCCAGAAACCGCGGCGTGGGTTCAAGCCTGATCACATCATCGGCCCCAGCCTCGCGCAGAAGCACCGAGCGCTGCTCAAAGGTGGTCAGACGCTCCGGCGTGCGTTCTGGCCGCAGCACCGAGATCGGGTGCGGATCAAAGGTCATCGCGATGACCTTCCCCGCCGGCCCGGCAAGTTCACGCGCACGATGAATCAACCGGGCATGCCCGATGTGAACACCGTCGAAGTTTCCAATGGAGACGCTCGTAGCCATCTTGTTCCAGCACTGGTCAAGCAGCTTCGTTGTTCACGTTGTGGCTTATTCAGATTACGGGTAGTCCTGACGCGTCGGACGGATCATCAGATCGCTGATGTGCACGCCCGCAGGCTGGCTCGCGATGAACGAGATGCTGCGTGCGACATCATCAGGTGTCAGCGGCGGACCGATCCGCTCAAAGACATCCTTCACCCACGTGTTCTCGTACCCGGCAACTCCCTGGAACTCAGAGACCACGAATCCAGGCTCAATCAGCGTCACACGCACACCCTTGCCCGCCAGTTCACGCCGCACACCCTCCACCATGCCGTGCACCGCGAACTTCGTGCCCCCGTACATCGAGGAAAAGGGCGAGACATGCCGCCCCACCACCGAGCCGATGACGATGATGTCACGGGGCATGTGCAGCACCGCCGCGCCAGTCTTCCCCGCGCTCGCCGCGGCCATGCGAAGCCCTGCCTCACGGATGAGCCGTGCCGCGCCCAGCACATTGGTGCGGACCATCTCCTCCCACTGCGCGGTATCCGATGACATGACCGAGCCATTGAGCCCACGGCCCGCGTTGACAATCACCAGATCAGCATCGCGCCCGAAACTCTTCTTCGCCCCATCGAGCATCGAGGTGATGACGGCCGGGTCCGCCGCGTCACCCGCGGCGACGACCGAGCCTGGCAACTTTGACGCCAGGGCTTCCAGCTTCTCGCGGCGGCGTGCGTTGAGCACCAGCGAAGCCCCGCCCGCAGCAAACGAATGCGCCACCGCCTCGCCGATCCCCGCCGAGGCTCCGGTGATGACTGCGATGCGTCCTTGAAGCAAAGTGGTTGACATGGTCCGCAAGGATACGGTGGCTCTGGGGCGGTTTGCAGCGTGACTGCGGAGCGATTTCCCCTCGCCAATCCCACCCCCCACCATCACCACCACTCACGCGGGGTCGAACGCCTCAGGCGTGAGCGGCGGCACCGCCACGCCCCGCAGATCGACGATCACCGGCCGGGCATACGACGCCGTGCTCAGCGCCACTTCATACTCGAGCAGGTCCAGCCGCCCCTTGCCCGCAGCGACCCTTCCGGCCGATGTGACATCACTCAGCCGCGCCGAGACGATTCGTGTGGCGACGCGTTGTGCGGCAGCGATGGGCTTCCCTTCGCCTGCCATGAACATCGCCGCGGGATCGATGCCGATTCCAGCATGACCGCCCGCCTGCCACGACTCCAGTGCGGGCCACTGATGATCTGCCAGAAGAACCCCGGAACGCTCCGCCGCGGCCACCATGGTCGCCAGAACCGCCGGAAGCATCCTGGGGTGCAGTTGAATACTGAGGACAGGCACCGGCTGGGTGTTGAGCTTTGCAATCTCTGCCGCAAGCTCCGCCGCGGCGCAGACTGCCTCCACGGCCCGCTCGACATGACTCGCATCGACGAAATGCTGGGGCGGAATCCACAGGTCGATTCCGCTGAACTGCAGTTGCACGCGCCGCAGCACCGATGCCACATCGCGCCGCGCCGATCGGTCCAGTTCGCGGGCCCGCAGCCCGGGCATCGCGCCATCGAGGTGCACGGACTTCCAGCCGGCCTGGGCGGCCCATTCCATCATGGCGCGGGGCGTGGCGCCCCATGGGGAACCAGCCGCGGGCACCAGCCCGGCAAACGACAGACTTCGTGGCAGCGGAGCAATCATGTTCTAGCCGAATCTGCCCGCGTCAGCCGCGGGTCAAGCCTCGCGAAGGATCATTCCTCGAGGTAGGTGTAGCCTTCGAGGCCATCGTCGTAGAACTTGAGAAGGCTCTTGCCTTCGCCAAGCGTGAGACGACCCTGACGGCACGCGGCCTCGATGTCAAGACGCATGGCGCGCTTGAGGTCCTCGGGGTCGTACTGCACGTACTTGAGGACTTCCTCGACGGTGTCGCCTTCGATGACTTCCTCGATCTCCCATTCGCCGCTTTCATCCACGCCGATGTGCACCGCGTGGGTATCGCCCAGCAGGTTGTGCAGATCGCCCAGAATCTCCTGGTAGGCTCCCAGCAGGAAGACACCCAGGTAATACGGCTCAACGCCCGCGGCTTCGCCGGGCAGTTCCTTCACTTCGTGCAGTTCAAGGATCTTCTTGTCGACACGCTTGTCAACGAAGTGATCGATCTTGCCATCCGAGTCGCAGGTAATGTCGGCGAGAATGGCGCGGCGCGTGGGCTCTTCGTTGAGCCGATGGATCGGACAGATCGGGAAGAGCTGATCGATGGCCCATGAGTCGGGCATGCTCTGGAAAAGGGAGAAGTTGCAGAAGTAGATGTCCGAGAGCAGTTCGGGGAGCGCCTCGAAATCCTCGGGCAGTTCACCCTTCTTGTTGCAGATGGCGATGATCTTGTGGCCGGTGGCCCAGAAGAGCTGTTCCGCCGCGGCACGCATCGAGAGGCTCATGTAGCCCAGGCTGAAAAGGCTCATCGCCTCATCGCGTGCCTGCGTGGCATCGTGGAAGCATTCCTTGATGTTGCGATCAGAGACGTTGTTGTAGCAATCCAGCAGATCGGTGAGGGGCTGAGGAACCTCGCCGGAGCGGGAGTTCTCCGCGGCCATCGCGGAGTTGATGACGTTCATGTCGGGCGATGCCTCGAAGCGGCTGGTGCCCAGGACATCGATCACGAGCACGCTTGAGTACGCCACCATGGCGCGGCCCGACTCGCTGAAGATCGTGGGATGGGGCACGCCGGCGTCATCGCAGACGCCCTTGATGCGGTAGACGACGTCCGCCGCGTACTCCTGGACGGAGTAGTTGATGGAGCTGGACCAGGCAGACTGACTGCCGTCGTAGTCGACGCCCATGCCGCCGCCGATATCGAGCATCGTGAGCCCCGCGCCCATCTTGTGCAGTTCGCAGTAGACGTGCGTGAGCTCGTTGATGGCGTTCTTGAGCACGCGAATGTCGTAGAGCTGGCTGCCCACGTGGCAGTGGATGAGGTTCAGGCAGTCGAGCATGTCGTGCTGCTTGAGGTACTCCACAGCCTTGAGCACTTCGCTCACGAACAGACCGAACTTGCTGCGAACGCCCGCCGAGCCTTCCCAGCGGCCCGCGCCGCGAGCCGAGAGCTTGACGCGAAGACCGATCTTGGGACGAACGTTGTACGCCTTGGCGTGCTTGACGATCAGTTCCAGTTCGCTGAACTTCTCAACGACCGGGATGATGTTGCGACCGAGCTTGGTGGCGAGGATGACGGTCTCGATGAACTCGCTGTCCTTGAAGCCGTTGCAGATGATCGGCATGCCGTTCACGCCGGGGCCGCCCGCGACGGCGGAAAGACCCAGGACGGCGAGGAGCTCGGGCTTGCTGCCGGCTTCAAGACCGAAGTTGAGTTCGACGGCGAGGCTGGCGATCTGCTCACAAATGTGACGCTGCTGATTCACCTTGATCGGGTAGATGCACGAATACGCGCCCTTGTAGCTCTGCTCGGCGATGGCATCGTCGAAGGCCTTGCGGATCTCCTTGAGCCGGTGCGTCAGCAGGTCGTTGAAGCGAAGGAGCACCGGCGTGTGCACGCCGCGTTCCTTGAGCCCCTGCACCACCTCGTGCAGATCGATCTGCTTGGCGGGATCCTTGCCGGGCATGACCGTGGCATTACCCGCGGCATTGACGCCCACGTAGCCCTTGCCCCAATCGGAAATTCCGAAGAGCTGGACCGAATCGCTGGCATTCCATTGACCGTGCAGGAACGAAGTACGAGCAGAGATTGTGGCCATCGGCGGAGTGTCTTATCGTTGAAAGTGCGTGCAACTTGCGGGTCTGCCATTGCTCGTGTGGGCGAGTGGCAACCGGAACAGACATGCTGAACAACGAACCGACGAAGAGCGTTGCCCCTCACGCAGCAACCGACTCATCGCATGGTTTGTGCTCGGACGTCCCCGCGCCTTCCTGCCGGTTGCGTACGCCGATCCGTAGCACATCGCATCACCACCACGCGACGGCCCGGTTCACCACGCCATGAGTATACAAGGGTCGCGACATCGACGACGCGTCCGGACCCCAGTTTGGCCTCACGCTTTCGCACGCCGCGTCACGGCGCAACTGACAGGATCTCCCCCACTTCGATCCGCCCGCGGCACATGCCGCTTCGACGCCGGGTCACCGATGCCTTCGGCCCCGAACGGTCCGGCCCAACCTACGCGGCTTGAATCTGGCAAGATGACCGTCCACCTCGCCAGTCGCTGGCCAGATCCGAGGACTCTGGATCGCGACCGCGTCCCCTCGACACGGGGGCCTGGCCGCGGCAGGGGTGCCGCGGGAGGGGCGGGCCAGCCAAAGCTCCCGGCCACCATCTCCCCCTGCAGTGTCCTACCATACTGGTTCACCCGATAGAGATTCAACTTATGGACCAAAGGCAAGCTCAGATCCGTGAACGCGCCGGCCTTGAAGAAGGCCGGCTCAACGAAGACTTCATCGAGTTCCTCCGTACCTACGGGGTGTGGCTCCTGTTGATCGCTGCGGTCGTCGGCGGCGGCACCTCCGCCAAGCGCTGGTGGGACACGCAGCAGGCCAATAAGGTCGATAACGCCTTTGGCGAACTCGAATCCGCCCGCGCAGCCGGCGAAAACTCCAGCCCCGACAGCATCGCGGCGGTCGCGGACACCGTTGGCTCCACCCGTGCGGTGGGGATTCTGGCCCGTCTCGACGCGGCAGACCTGTACCTCTCCGCGGTCCGCCGCGGCATCAAGGCGGGTGCCAAGGTCGATGGCGAGGGCAAGCTCGAAGCCGCCGACGACGTTCTGACCCCCGAGGTCCGGACTGACTACCTGAACAAAGCCGCGGCACTCTACCAGCGGGTTCTGGACGAAACCCAGAACAACCCGACCCAGAAGCTCGCGGCGGTCGGTTCCGTTTTCGGGCTCGCCGCGGTCGCTGAGAGCAATCGCGACTTCGACAAGGCCAAGACCTTCTACGGCCAGATCGAGCAGATGGTCGCTGGAACGCCCTTTGAGATTCAGGGTGCGGTGGCCAAGGAGCGTGCGGCGAAGCTTGACGGCCTCAAGAGCCTTCCGACGCTGATGCCCAAGGCTGACCTCCCCCAGATCGCGGCACCTGAACCGGCCCCTGTCGCGGTTCCGCCGATCCCGACCGAATCGACTCCCATCCAGCTTGAGCCGGTCGCACCGCCTGTGGCGGTTCCCCCGGTCCAGCCTCCGGTCACTCCCCCGCCCGCGGACGGTCAGCCGACCACCCCGCCTGCCCAGCCCAAGTGATGCTGGGTTGGTGACCAGGACGCGGCAGACTGGAACGCGATTGAGTTGATCGATCGTGGCGTCAGAGAATCAGCGAGTCGCCCGCGATTGAACGCCGGCGACTCGCTTTGTTTTTGGTTCGCCCGATCCTGCAGCGAAGAATGAGCCCATGACCCAACGCGGAGCCTCCCATCCTCAGCGCGGAGCCAACTCAAAGCGGCCCGAGCGGCACCCTGCGCCCGAAGAGGAAGCAGAACTCGACATCGCATCCGCGAACGGGTTCGTGCTGCCCGGTGGGCGTGTGGATGGGGAGGCGATGCGCAAGGCGCTCGAAGCCGCGTCGGAGTCGGGCATCGAGGATGATGGCGAGCTTCGGCGGGTGACGTTCTCGCTCCGCCGCGACTTGCAGAAGCGGCTTGATAAGTACCTGACCGATCGCATCACCTTCATGAGCCGCACGCAGCTGCAGCGGCTGATTGATGAAGGTGGCGTTCTGGTGAATCAGCGCATTCCAAAGGCTTCGACGGTGCTGCGCCTTCACGATGTGGTGGAGGTTGTGGTGCCGCCGCCGCCGAGCACTGAGATCATCCCGGAGAACATTCCGCTGGATGTGATCTACGAGGATGATGCGCTGGTGGTCATCAACAAGGGCCCGGACATCATCGTGCATCCCGCGCGTTCGAATCTGCGGGGCACGATGGTGAATGCACTGGCGTACCACTTCCGCAATAACCCGGCCTCGGGCGGGATGCTCTCGAAGGTGGGTAAGGAGTTTGCACGCCCTGGTGTGGTGCACCGGCTCGATCGCAACACGAGTGGCTGCATTGTCTTTGCGAAGCAGGATGAGACGCACTGGAAGCTGGGGCATCAGTTCGAGCATCGCCGCGTGGACAAGCGATACATTGCGCTCGTGCACGGCAAGGTGGAGCCCAATGTGCAGGTGATTGATGTGCCCATCGGCCCGCATCCTTCGCGTGAGAAGGGGTATCGGGAGATGTATGTGGTGCGGCATGATGAGCTGGGGAAGAATGCCGTGACGATCTGCCGCGTGAGAGAGCGGTACAAGATCGATGAGAAGTACTTGAAGGGCAACCGCAGCGGAGCCGCGGCGGACACCCCCCACTACACGCTGGTGGAGCTTGAACTCAAGACGGGCCGCACGCACCAGATCCGCGTACACCTCTCGCACCTTGGCTGGCCGATCGTGGGCGATGATCGCTACGGCGGGCGGCCGCTCTTTGATGCCAGCGGCAAGGAAATGATCTCGCGGCAGGCTTTGCACGCGTGTCTGCTGGGGATTGAGCATCCGATGCGTCAGGAGCACATGGTGTTCACGGCGCCGATCCGGGGCGAGTTCGCCGCGGCGGTGAAGACGCTGCGTGAGATGAGTCTTGCGGTTGGGGATGCGGCGACGGGGGGCTTGCGGGTGGAGAGCCCGGGGGCGACAGTGGATCTGGATAAGGCCTGCCCGTAACGGGCCAATGCACGTGCTCCGTCGCCGAAGGTGGCTTCCAATCCCATGTCGCATCGCAGCCGGGATTCGTCCTCCGCCAAGGCCGCCCTCGCACCATCGATCAGTCGTCATCCTTGTTGCGAAGCTCGCCCAACTTGCGGATCTGCGGGATGCCAAGTGCCACCAGCGCGACCACCACGAGCGTTCCGATGCCGCCGCTCACCACGCTCACCACCGGGCCGAAGAACTGCGCGACCAGGCCCGACTCAAACGCGCCCAGTTCATTGGAACTCTCGATGAAGACACTGTTCACGCTCGACACGCGTCCGCGGAGGTTCGAGGGCGTGCGCACCTGAACCAGCACGTGACGGATGACGACCGAGATGTTGTCGACTGCGCCGCCGATGGCAAGACAGGCAACGCTGAGCACGATGTTGGTGCTGAGCCCGAAGACAATCGTTGCAACGCCGAACGCGGCAATCGACCAGAGCAGCGCGGGGCCCGCGCGGCGGAACGCGGGGCGATGGGCCAGCACCAGAGCCATGAGGAACGCGCCAAGATAGGGTGATGCCCGAAGCACACCGAGCCCGAAAGCATCGGTCTGCAGGATGTCCTTGGCGTAGATCGGCAGCATTGCCGTGGCTCCACCAAGGAGCACCGCGAACATATCGAGCGTGATCGCGGCGAGAATCGTCTTCTCATTCCACAGGTGCGAAATGCCCGCCGTCACGCTGCGCCAGGCCCAGGGCTCTGTTTGCTTTGAAGAAAGCCGCGGGTGAAGCGTCATGGCCAGCACCGCGAAGACCGCACATCCGATGGCCGTGAGTGCATAGACAAGCCACGCGGTGCCTGTCTGTCGGATGATATAGCCAGCGAGCAAGGGCCCGGTCAGCGCGGAGAACTGAAAAACGCCGCTGTTCCAGGCCGTGGCATTGTGGAAGTCCTCGGGCGGGACCAACTGCGGAACCAGCGTGGCACGCGAAGGACCATTGAAGACACGGGCGCACCCGCTGAGCACCAGCAGTGCGTACGTGATCCACAGCGGAGCCTGAAAGGCTGAAGCACAGGCCAGCCCGACCATCACCAGCGCAAAGGCCCACTGCGTGATCGCCAGCACCTTGCGTCGATCCAGCGTGTCAATCAGATGCCCGGCGGGCAGCGCGAGCGCGATCACGGGCAACGCACGGGCTAGCCCGACATACCCCAGATTCATCGCACTGCCGGTGCGCTCGTAGATCTCCCACCCCACCGCCATGCCGAGCATCTGCAGCGCGGTGGACGACACGACAAAGCCCGCGGCGAACCGCCGGTAGTCTGTATGCCGAAGTGCCGCGTAGGCGTCGTGTTGCATGCGAAGCAGGCCTGACCAATCTCTTCAACCAAAGCAGTGCAGATGCACCAATCCGGGGTTTCCGTCAGAAGGAGCTGCCTTCAGGACCGAGAACCCAGCCGTGTGAATCAAGCGGCCATACTACGCCGCGGGAGGCGTTGGCGGGCCTGTCCGGCTGCTCGAGGGAAAGGGCTCAATGTGATTCCCACGACGACCCCGTCGGGGTCGGGGGTATCACGCTATCGCCTTCCGGTGGTGTCGTCGCAGAGCCGACGACACCACCGGCTACGCTCGGTCGAGCCCTTGCGGGCTGTACAGCAAGAGCTCCAACCACCGTGATGCAGCGCGAGTTGTTCATCCACGGATGCGGGCTTGGAGCATGCGTTCGCCGTGGTGCCACGATATCGATTGACGTCCGCACTCACCCGATGCGCCAGGACTTGCCGTCGCGCAGCACACGTCGATAGAGCGTGTCGCGTTCCACCGGCTCAAAGCCGGCCTCGCGAATGGCCTTCTGCAGGGTCCAGACGTTCACTTCCTGGTGCGTCGATGCGCCGCCGACCTTGGTGATGTCGTACCAGACGACGGTGCCATCGATGTCATCCGCGCCGCTCTCGAGCATGATCTGCGCCATCGGCAGCGTCTGCATGATCCAGAAGGCCTTGACGTGCGGGAAGTTGTCGAGCATCAGGCGAGCCACCGCCAGCGTGCGGTAGTTCTCAAGGCCCGAGGGGCCCGGCAAGTGTTCGAGTTCACAGCCATCGGGGAAGAATGGCAGCGGGATGATCGTCTGGTAGTAGCCGGTCGCGGGCGTTGCATTCCCGGCGCCTGCCCCGAAGACCTTGTGTTCGGGAAGGACGGTGCCGGGGCGAGTGAGCGTGATGGCGGGTGTGCTGCCCCCTTCGTGCCCGGTGTAGCCCAGGTGTCCATCACCCTCCGCCGCGGCGGACTCTTCAGCCTTCACCCCGTCATACCCCAGCGCGAGCAGCGCTTCATCCTGCGCACGCCGCAACATGTCCATGTGCGTCAGGCGATCATGACGCGTCTCGATGTGGCCATAGAGCATCGTCGCATTGGTGTTGAGGCCCAGCGAGTGCGCCACGCGATGCACATCCAGCCACACATCGCTGCGGATCTTGCCCTTGTACGCCTCATCATGCACGCGATCGTCGAAGACTTCCGCGCCGCCGCCGGGAAGCGAGTCAAGGCCCGCCTTCTTGAGTTCACTCAGCACGAAGCGAATGCCCTCGATGCGAGCCTGCCGCCCCTCTTCACCCACCAGATTCGCGCCCTTGTAGACCTTGGCGATCTTTGCCAGGTGCACCACTTCCACGGCAGTGAAGGCCTTCACGTGGAGCTGGCTTCCCATCTCCCGAGCGGTGTCGTGGATGGTTGAGACCAGATCGGTGTAGTAGCTGAACGGCAGATACGGGTGCAGCCCGCCCACCGAGTGCATTTCAGTCGCGCCGCCTTCAACGGCTTCGCGCACCTGCGCCTTCACATACTCCATGTCGCGCGTGTACGCGCCTTCATCATCCTTCTTGCGATAGAACTCGCAGAACTTGCACGAGAGCGCACAGACATTGCTGTAGTTGAGGTGCCGGTTGATGTTGTAATAGGCCCGGTTGCCATGCAGGCGACGCCGCACCAGGTCCGCCAGTTCAATCACCGTCCACAGGTCCGGCGTTTCAAAGAGCAACTCACCATCGGCGAGGCTCAGCCGCTGACCGGCGAGGACCTTGGCACGGATGGCATCGAGGCGCCGATCCTGACGGGGAAGAGACGGAGGGGTTGCCGCGAGAGTCGTCATGAGTACTGCCTGCATCGTGCCGAGGCCGCCACGCGCACACGCGGGCCGCCACTTTCACCAACTTCTGAAATCTTTGGAAGCTACATCGGCGAAATCCACTGGATACGGGCTCAGCCGGGGGTAATGCTGGGGGAAAATGGAGGGGCGCTTCAGCGCTGCCACAATCCGCAGGCCGCCTGCACCATCACCGCCACCTTCGCGGCGGTACTGAGCCTCGCCCGCCCCCGCACACACACCATCGGATTCGCCTCGATCTGGTCCAGCACCCGCTGGTAGATCCGCGTCATCGCCCAGAGCGACCCTGCACACTCAGGAACCACCAGATGCTCCAACCCCACCGACGCTTCATACTCGCGCCGCGCCAGACCACACATCGTCCGAATCAGCGCTTCACACGCCAGAGGCCGCTCCCAGCGAACCAGATCCTCAAGCCCCAGGTCGAACTGATGCAACAGCTCGGTGGCCACATAGCAGCGAGGCATCGTCTCTTCATCACCGCCCTGCGCATCGACGCCGATGTCGCGCAGAATGTTGGTGAGTTGAAAGGCCCGTCCCCTCGCCGCGGCCATCGTGAGTGCACCGGCGCGGGTGGCATCATCCTGCACGCCCCAGATCGCCATGCATGTCTCGCCGACCGTCCCCCCCACGCGATAGCAGTACCCGAGCATCTGCTCGATGGACTCGTAGCCATGGTGATGGACATCTTCTTCCATGCCCCGCAGCATGTCGAGCAGCCACGCGGGATCGATCGGGCATGATCGCACCGCCGAGCGAAACGAGGGCCAGAAGCCCGAATCCGTCGGCGCGTTGGGCTCGGATGAGAGTGCATCGTGGGTGTTGTCGCACAATCGCCGCAGTGCCGCTTCACGTGCCGCGGCGTTGGGCGCGGTATCGATCTCATCATCCACATACCGCATCCACGCATAGCAGGCATAGAGGTGACACCGGCGATCCGGCGGCGTCAGACGCATGCCGTAGTAGAAGTTGCGGGCCTTCTGCCGCACGATCGAAGCGCAGAGGGCATCGCTGGCTGTCAGTGCCGCGGCGGAGACATCGGAGTATCTGGCAGCACTCTTCACGCGGGCCATGATACGAGCCACCTCTCCGGCAGTTCGCCACACGCACCCAATGTCATCCCACCAGCCAATGAATCAATGCAACCACGCCCAAGGTCTCCCTTGGCCGAATGAGCAACTGGGCAGCAGCGAGTTTTTGAGATCAGAGCCGTTTCTTCGCCGCGTCGATGGCGCGGGCGACGTGGATCGGACCGGTCGCCCCGGGCACCTCGCGGCGAGCCATCCCGGCTTCAATCGCGATGTAGGCAAAGACATCCGCCTCGACACTGGGCGCAAACTTGCGAAGTTCCTCAAGGGGCAACTGCTCGATCGCCTTGCCCACACTGATGGCGTGACGCACGACCATGCCGACTTCTTCGTGGGCCTGACGGAAGGGCACGCCTCGTGAGACCAGGTAATCGGCCAGGTCGGTGGCGTTCGAGTATCCGCCTGCCGCGGCTTTGCGGCAGGTCTCGCGACGGACCTTGAGCGTGTCGATCATCCGCGGCACAATCCGCAGCGACAAACTCAGATTGTCCATCGCATCAAACAACGGTTCCTTGTCTTCCTGAAGATCCTTGTTGTACGCGAGCGGGAGACCCTTCACCGTCGTGAGCAGTGCCATCAGCGCACCGTTGATTCGGCCGGCCTTGCCTCGGATCAACTCCGCCGCATCGGGGTTCTTCTTCTGGGGCATCAGAGATGAGCCGCTGGCAACAGCATCATCCATCTCGATGAAGGCGAACTCCTGAGAGGAGTAGAGCACGAGGTCTTCGCCAAGCCGCGAGAGGTGAGCCGCTGCGAGCGCTGATGCAGCGAGCGTCTCGATCACAAAGTCGCGATCGCTCACGGCATCGAGGCTGTTGCGGGTGGGCGCACTGAAGCCCAGAGTCTTGGCAATGAGTTCGCGATCGACCTGATACGCGGTGCCAGCGAGTGCGCCGGATCCGAGCGGGCAGATGTTGACGCGAGTGCGGGCATCGGCAAAGCGTGCCGCGTCGCGTTCGAACATCTCGGCGTAGGCCAGGGCCCAGTGTGCCAGGAGCACGGGCTGGGCACGCTGCATGTGGGTGTAGCCACTGATGACGGTGGATGCTTCGCGCGAGGCGAGTTCGATGAGGCTGCGGCGTGCATCCTTGAGTTCGGCGATGCGTTCATCGATGGCATCGCGCGTCCACAGGCGCAGGTCGGTGGCGACCTGATCGTTGCGGCTGCGGCCAGTGTGGAGCTTCTTGCCCAGGGCCCCCACCTTCTCGATGAGGCGAGATTCCACCCACGAGTGGATGTCCTCGGCATCGCTGCGCGAGGGGAGCATCGGATCGGCCTCGACATCGCTGGCAAGCTGCGCGAGCGCGGCTTCGAGCGTGGCGAGTTCGGCGTCGGTCAGAACGCCTGCGCGATGGATGCCCTTGGCCCAACCAACGGAGCCGAAGATGTCCTGCCGGGCCAGGCGAAAGTCGAAGCGAAGCGAGTCGTTGAACTGCTTGAAGAGCGCATCAGGACCAGATTCGAATCGACCACCCCAGAGGGCCATGGCAGTTAGCTCCAGCGTTCGGAATAAGTAGCAAGGACGAACGAAAATGGCCCGCC
>JBILUL010000195.1:0-8214 GCA_044371005.1 Phycisphaerales bacterium
GGTCCGCTTCGAGGCCGACTCCGCGCGATCACGGACGATGTTGAGCTTGCTGCGCTCGGGGCCACTGCTGCAACCGCCGCCGGTCGCCGCGGCGACACAGACCAGCGCCGCCGCGACCATGCGGGTCGCAAGGGCGTTCCAACCGATCAATCTGACATCCGGGGTGGTGCGTGGGAGCATCGGACGCAAGAGTACACCGCGCAAGGCCGCTTCGGTGGCAGCACCAGCCTCGCACTTTTGCCAATGGCTCATGCGCCGACGTACCCTCATGCATCATGGCAAAGAAATCAACCAAAGCAGTCCCCGCCACCACCATCGCCACGCGCACCGAGAAGGACACGATGGGCGAGATGCAGGTCCCGGTCCACGCGCTCTATGGCGCGTCCACCCAGCGGGCCGTACTCAACTTCCCCGTCAGCGGCCGTCCCGTGCCCTTTGGCATCATCGCGGCCTACGCCTCCATCAAGGCCGCCGCGGCACGCGTCAACAAGGGCCTTGGCCGCCTGAGCCCCAAGCGCACCAAAGCCATCGTCGATGCCTGCGGCCAGATCGCCGCGGGCCTGCCCGAGCATGGCGGATGGGCCGAGCACTTCCCGGTCGACATCTATCAGACCGGTTCGGGCACCAGCACCAACATGAACGCCAACGAGGTCATCGCCAACCTCATCTGCCTGGCCAACGGCAAGCCCATCGGCTCATCCAAGGACACCGAGTACCTCAAGAAGGGCGGCGTTCACCCCAACGACCATGTCAACATGGGGCAGAGCTCCAACGACACCTTCCCGACGGCGATGCACGTCGCCGCGGCAGTCGCCATCCATCGCGACCTGATCCCCGCTGCCGAGCGCATGGCTGCCCGCCTTGAATCGCACGCCAAGGCCTGGGACAAGATCGTCAAGATCGGCCGCACCCATCTTCAGGACGCCACGCCCATCCGCCTGGGCCAGGAGTTCAGCGGCTACGCCAGCCAGATCCGCCACGGCATCGCCCGCCTCGAACAGGCACGCCACGCCCTCTGTGAACTCCCACTGGGCGGCACCGCCGTCGGCACCGGCATCAACTGCCACGAGGACTTCGGTTCGCTGGTTGCCCAGGATCTGAGCAAGGTCTATTCGACCAAGGGCCGCCCGATCGTCTTCCGCGAGGCCTCCAACCACTTCGAGGCTCAGCACGCCAAGGACGCGTACGTCGAAGCCTCTGGCCTCCTCAAGACACTGGCCGTCTCACTCTCGAAGATCGCCAACGACATCCGCTGGCTCGGATCGGGCCCGCGCTGCGGCATCGGTGAACTCATCGTCCCCGCCGTGCAGCCCGGTTCCTCGATCATGCCCGGCAAGGTCAACCCGGTCATCTGCGAAGCACTCGTCATGGTCACCTGTCAGGTCATCGGCAACGACGCCGCGATCACGTACGGCGGCTTCGGCGGCGTTGGCTCACTGCTCGATCTCAACGTCGCCATGCCCATGATGGCCGCGAACATGCTCGACAGCATCCACCTGCTCGCAAAAGCCTGCGACATGTTCACCACCAACCTGCTCGATGGCCTCAAGCCCGATGAGGCTCGCTGCAAGGGCCTCATCGAAGGCTCGCTGGCCATGTGCACCTCGCTCGTGCCCGTCATCGGCTACGACAAGTCCGCGGCACTTGCCAAGGAAGCCTTCAAGCAGGGCAAGACCGTCCGCGAGCTTGCATACGAAACCTGCGTCGGCCAGAAGGACAACGCCGGTAAGGAAATCACCCGCAAGGACATCGATGCCTACCTCAACCCCTGGAGCATGACGCTTCCCGGCGGCGAAGGCAGCGCGGGCGGCTGAGCGACACTGGTTCGCCCCTGACATTCGCACTATAGAAAAGAGCCGTCCCAGAGGGACGGCTCTTTATTCATCCCGGTATCACGTGTTCCACCGCCCGGTGTGTCAACTACGACCTGCTCACGCCAGCCCAAGGCGAGCCTTAGCCAGCTTCAGATCCGACCAGACCTTGCCACGTACCTCTTCGGTATAGCTTCGAAGCACATACGCGGGGTGATAGGTGGGCATGACGTCAATGGTGCGCGAGTCCGGGAGCGTGAGCGTGGCCCACGTGCCGCGGAGTGAGCCCATCGTCGCCATCGATTGCAGAATCACTCTGGTGGCGGGCAAGCCGAGAGTCACAATGACCTGCGGACCGACAATGGCGATCTGTTCGAGCAGGTACGGTGCGCACAGCGACGATTCGCGCTCGGTGGGCGTTGCATTCCCCGGCGGGCGCGTCTTGAGCACATTGGCGATGTACACATCTTCGCGCTTGAGGCCCATGCCGACGATCATCTTGTCGAGCAGTTGCCCCGCCTTGCCGACAAACGGCCGACCGGTCTTGTCCTCTTCCTCACCGGGTGCCTCGCCGATGAACATGAGCTTGGCGCACAGATCCCCTTCACCCCAGACGATCGAATGGTGGTCCGTGACAAAGTGCTGGTGCGGAGCATCGGCTTCGTAGCGGGCCCGCAGTTCCTGCATGACCTGCGCACGCTCGTCGGCAGTCCGGGCAGCCGCCACATCAGCTGCGGCGCGGTCAAACCCCTTGAGAGGAACGTGGCCCGTCGGCGCAATGAGCGCGGGCTCAGGCGGACGTGAGACTGGTGCTGGTGCCGCCGCAGGTCGAGGCAGGCTGACCGGCTTGGCAGACGCCCCAGCGTCAGCACGCGGCTGCCGCGGCCCGGCAGGAAGTGCCGCGGCACCTGGCCCCGGAGTGCCCGTTGATTCCAGCCCGCGGCTCGGAAGCTTCTGCGCCGGTGGTGCCGCGGGGGCAACGGGCGTGACATCCACCACATCGGCGACCGGCTCGGGCGCGGCGAGTTCGACGCCAAGCACGCCACTGGAATAGACGGGAATGAAGTCCACACCCAGCAGCCGCGACGTTTCGGCGCTTTGCACCACCAGCGAGCGAAGTTGTTGAAGGGCTTCGGACATCGACCCGGACTGTAGTCGGGGATGCCGCCACATCTTGCTTGGCCACGTGGTTGTCCGGGCCTGTTTCGAACCCATTGGCGTTCGCCATTGCTACCCTGCGGTCCCGCCATCAGGCGGCCCGTAAAAGCCCATGGCCAAATCGCGCGCCAAATCCGCCCAGAACGGCTTTCGTCTCTTCGAGACGGGGGGAATCCCGCGCAATGCTTCCTACCTGACGCTTTCGACGCGTCCGCTCCATGTGCTGGTCTTCCTCATCCCGTTTCTCGTGCTCTACGAACTGGGTTCAATCCTCTACCTGCGTCATCCCAAGGAAGGATTCCAGGACACGATCGCTGCGTACGGCATCCTGGACAGTTTCTTCCGAACCTTCGGCGTCGCGAGTTTTCACATCCCGTCGATCCTGCTGGTGGCCATCCTGCTGATCTGGCATGTCCTTGAGCGTGACCCGCTTGGCATCCGCGGCTCGGTCCTCTTCCGGATGTTCGCCGAGTCGGTGCTCTGGACCGTTCCGCTTCTGGTGTTCGGCCTGCTCATTCAACCCCAGCGTCCGTTCATGGGCGGCGTTGTCGATCTCTACTCACACTCGTGGCAGGCGAGGCTCACGCTCAGTGCCGGTGCCGGCGTTTACGAGGAACTGCTCTTCCGCTTCGTGATCATCACCAGCACCCATTTTGTCGTTGCAGACCTCCTCCACGGCTCCAAGGGCGTGGGATACACGATCGGTGCCGTGGTCTCGGCGGTGGCCTTCGCGTTGTACCACAACATCGCCCATCCCGGCGGCGGCGTCGACATGCAGTTGCTCGCGTACTACTCGATCGCCGGCCTCTACTTCGCGGCGCTCTTCATCTTCCGAGGATTCGGCATCGCCGTCGCCGCCCACTTCCTGTACGACGCCATGGTCCTGGTCGCACTTCCACTGGCCAATCAGCGCTCCGGATGAACTCGTGGCCGATCCCAACCGCCCCGCACCTACGGCTTGCGGGGAACGCTCTTGGCCGGATCAAGCCGAAGCACGATCAGTCGCTGCCCCGCATCAGTCCCAGTGACTTCTCCGAAGGTCAGCATCGCCGCGGCGTCCTCGAGGGAGCCCACCGGAGCCATCAACAGACTCGCCTCCGTGCCGCGGGTCGAGACGGACCATGAATCGGGAGCGGTTGCGCCCGGGCGACGGAAATGCTCGCGAACGCTCGCCGCGATGTCGAACTGCTCTGCTCCCTCGAAACGAACCCGCACCACTCGGTCCGCCCCATACCTGGCCACCAGCGACTCGTAGTCCATCTTCGGCGGAGGAGTTGGACGCGTGAAGCCGCCCGGCGGCCCAGCCTGACCGGGAGGACCACCAGGTCCCCACGGAGGCATGGCTCCCCCGGGAATCCCGGGCTGCGTTGGGACTGAAGGGGGCTGGGGCGTCATGCGCGGCCGCGAAGACCACCAGCCGATGGTGAGCAGTACGACGAAGCCGATGATCGAGAGTGCCGCGGCACCGACCAGGATTCGCAGGATCCGCCCCTTGAGCACCAGCACGTACAGGACCAGGAACGCGCCGACCACGGCAAGAGCGGTACCGCCAGCCGCGGCGGAGTTCCCGAGGTTCGAAAGCTTCCGAAACTGCAGCCCGAACAGCGGCAGCACGTGAGCGAGCAGGCCCATGACGAAACACGTTCCACCGGTCTTGACCAGAAGGTGGTCAAAGGCGGTCCACGAATCCGGGCTCCTCCACCATGATGCCTCCGCTTGCATGCGGGGCATGGTTCCGCTCGCCTCAATCGCAGCGGTGATCGCAATGGCTGTGCCGCATCGCGGACACGCAAGCGACGGCCTGGTGTTGCCCGCGGGTGGACGGAGTTTGGCCGCGCAGGAGGGGCAGACGACGGCGTTGGACGAAGTGGTCGACATGGGAGATTCGCCGGACCTTCTCAGTATAGATCGGGTGGCAACGGGCGTGTCGGTGGCACGGTCCACTCCTACGCTCTGCCGCCATGCCCAAGCTGTCTCCCCGTGTTGTGAATCTCAAGCCCTCTGTGACGATTGCGTTCATGAATCGCGCCAAGGCCCTGAAGGCCAAGGGGCTGGATGTGCTGACGTTCGCCGCGGGCGAACCGGACTTTGACACGCCACAGCCGATCAAGGATGCGGCGATCGCGGCACTGCAGGCCGGCCAGACCAAATACATGCCGACACTGGGCGACCCGGCCACGCGGCAGGCCATCGCCGACAAGTTCACTCGGGAGAACGGGATCCTCGGGCTGACAGCCGATCACATCACCATCGGCAGCGGCGGCAAGCACTCGCTGTTTGTTGCGTGCCATGTCCTCTTCGATCAGCCCGCTCCCGGTGAAGCGCCCCACGAGTGCGTCCTCCCGGTGCCCGCATGGGTGAGCTATGCCCCGCTTGTTGAACTTGCGGGTGGAAAGATCGTCGAGGTGCCCACGACGGTGCAGTCCGGATTCAAGGCGACCGCTGCGCAGATCAAGGCGGCGATCACGCCCCGGACCCGGTTGCTGATTCTCAACTCACCGAGCAATCCTTGCGGAACGATGTACACGCCTGATGAGCTTCGAGAGATCGCGAAGGTCGTTCTCGAAGCCTCGAAGACCGTCGCCCCGGACATCACCGTCCTCTCCGATGAACTCTACGAGAAGATCGTCTTCGGCAACGTCCCCCACTTCTCGATCGGCTCGGTCCCTGAGATCGCCGACCGAGTCATCACGCTCAATGGACTTTCGAAGGCGTACGGCATGACCGGCTGGCGCATCGGCTACACCGCGATGCCCGGCGAGTTCGGCCGCGTCTTCACCAACGCGATGTCGACGCTGCAGGGTCAGATGTCGACGAACATCACCAGCTTTGTCTATCCGGCCATCCGCACCGCTCTCAACGAGTGTGCTCCGCAGGTCGAAGTGATGCGACAGGCCTTCGCCAACCGCGCCAAGGTGATCAATGCCCGACTGGCGAAGATTCCCGGGGTCATCAATGCGCCGGCCACGGGGGCCTTCTACGCGTTCCCGGATGTCTCGTCATACTTCGGTCGCACCACCAAGGGCGGCAAGGCCGTGAACTCGGCGCTCGACATGTGCAACGCCATGCTCGAAGAGAATCTGCTGGCCTTCGTGCCGGGCGAGGATTTCGGCGGGTGCGGCAAGAACCATGTCCGCATCTCCTTTGCGTGCAGCGAAGAGCAGATCAATCGGGGAATCGACCGTTTCGAGGAGTTCCTGGGCAACCTGCGCTGAGCCGACTCGGTAGATCGATGGCCCCTGCACGCTGCCGCGACGCATGCCGATCCGCGATGCCACCAACCCCCTGGGCCTTCCGACGATCAGCGATCCGATCGTTCAGGACCGTCCCTGCCCGCGCTGCTCGTACAACCTGAAGGGTCTTCGAACCGGCGATCGCTGCCCGGAGTGCGGAACGCCGATCAAGCGTGCCGCGAGAGCCCAGCAGGCAACCGCCATCTCTGATGTACCGATCGATTACCTTCGCGTCATGCGCATCGGAGCCATGCTGGTCTGCATCGGGTTACCCCTGGGCGCCATCGCCATGGTCGTCGGCATCGTCATGATCGATGCGGGCAGCGCGAATGCCGATGTGTTTCTGATCGCGGCTCTTGGATTTGCGTGCTGGTATGCGGGCGTCTTTCTGCTCCACACCGACCAGCCCGGTGCCGTCGAAGAGTCCCGCATCAGCGACGATGGCTCAGGGCCCAGACCAGCCTACTGGAAGTGGCGACTTGCCAACCGAATCATCGGTGCCGCTCCGGCCGTCGCCATGCTCATGGCAACGGCCGCGATCCACCTGACGAGCCCGATCACCGGTGCGACCACTTCCTCACAGGCTCTTGCGATCTTGGCCGCAGTGTTGGCGCTGATCGGCCTTCTGGCCTTTTTCTCGGTCTCCTATTACCAGGCGATGATCGCGGACTGGGTCGGCGATTCGGAGATGGGATACCGCTTCCGGACCTCGCCTCTGGTCGCGACTGTCGGCGGCGGCATTTTCGGTTCCGCCTTCTGCTTCATCCTTCTGGAGGTGCTCAGCTGGGGCACCATCGCGGCATTCTCGATGATCGGACTCGCCGTGACAGGCGGCATCACCGGATACTGCGTCCTGGGGCTCGTCACCTCAAACCTTGGATTCTTCGGGATCTTCCGCTGGGCCATCATCAATCGATTCACCTCGATGGACATCGACCGGCGTCTGAGCGCGAAGATCAATGCGAGGATCGAGGAGAACCAGAGCGACGAAGCTCGCAAGAAAGCCGGCAAGAGCATTCACTTCTGATGCTCACGACTGGCGCAGGATGGTGGTACGCCCGCACACTCCTCCTTGCCAGCATGCGCGGAATCCCCTTGACAGGGGGCTCCCGTCTATGCGATCGGTGCGGACATGAATGTGCCTGCTCGAACGCACGGGCACGCAAGTCTCTCCCCTGCAGCGACGATGCGGAGGGCACATGACTACGCCCGATGCACATCACGGCCGCGACCCGCACTCGACCCCGCGCTCCAATTGGCCCACGTCCCTCATGGGCCGCACCGCCATGTCGCTGCGGTCGTGGCAGATCCTGCAGACCGAGAAGCTCGCGGAGACGTGCATCTCGCTGGGAGCCGAGTTCCTGAAGCAGCCGCTGCAGGCCATGCACGCCCAGTACAGCGCCGATCGCTGGCCCGCCCGCGCCCTGCGCATTGGCGTGGTCACGCCCGGCGACTGGTGTCGGCCCCTCTTTGATCAGATTTCGCTCCTGCCGGTCGAGTGGTTCTCGCTGACTCGCAGCGTCAAGCCGCAGGGAGCCTGCGCCCGCTACCAGCTCGATGCCGTTGTTGAGCCACTCGGCGATACTGGCATGCTTGTGCAGACTGCCGAACGCCCGGAACTGCCCGCCATGTGGCTGGACTGGACCGCCGATCCGGAAGTCTCCTTCGCGGCAGCGTTCCCTTCACGCCTCGATGTCTCGCGCCTCGAATGGTCCCGCATCGAGGATCTTGACTGGCCGCTGGCCCATGATCTTCTGATCGCCGCCGCGGTCATGTCGCGTTCCGTCGCCCGCACGACGTTCGCCGATGTGCTCAACGGTCGCCACTTCCAGCCCGATGCACTCACGCACATTCGTCGTGGCGACATCGCGCCACTCACTCCGCAACGCAACTGGTTCGATACCTCACTCCTTTCCGCCACGCGCCGCCTTGCCAAGGAGCCCAGCCGCGACCTGACCCCGGTTCGCCAGGCCGCGGCACGCCTGTGCGGCGCAGCCGCGACCATGACGGAC
>JBILUL010000196.1:0-8213 GCA_044371005.1 Phycisphaerales bacterium
GAGATCCGCCGCAGCGTGCTTGATCCATCAGATCCGAATCTGGCGGACTCGATCAACAACATGGGATTGCTCAGGCGACGTCAGGGCCGTCCGGCTGAAGCGGCGATCTTCTATGAGCAAGCCGTGACCCTTCAGAGAACCGCAGCGTTCAGGGATGATGTCCGGCTTGCAAGGAACCTCTACAACCTTGCCTCCGCCTACACCGCGGCGGGGCTGCCCGCCAAGGCCGCTCCCATTGCGCAAGAGTCGCTTGCGATGCATCGAGCCATGCCGAATCCTTCAAGGGAACTGCTGGCGATGCACTCATCGCTTCTGGCCCGCATTGCGATGGCCGATGATCGCTGGGCGGATGCGTCGCGGCTCGCCGGGCAAGCTCTCGAAGAGCAGCGAGCCGCGAATGGGCTGGAGCACCCGACCATCGCACTGTGTCTGGTGGATGTGGCTCAGGTGCTCCTGCACGAAGGAGAATTCGCTCGGGCAGAATCAGTGCTGCGCGAGGCGGAAGCCATGGCGGTCAAGCTCTTTCCCACGCAATCGCACACGACCATCCGGGCGATCCGTACCGCACTTGTGAAAGCGCTGCGTGGCGTGGGCAAGATCGATCAGGCGCAGGCGGTTGAAGCGATGCTCGAGCAGCCCGGATGAGTTCCCCGGCTCAGCCGCGGCGTTCGAGCCGCTGCAACCCCCTCCACCGCTCTACTCGTCAGAGACTTCAGCTGAACACTCTGACGAATGGAAACCTCGGGTGGCGAGTCAGACACAAGGATGCCTGCGCACTTCGGGCCAGTCTGTCTTTCTGCTTGCATGTCATGTCCTGTGCAGCCATGCTCCCTTCTGAGGAGGGGAACATGGATAGACAGGATGGACAGGATGGAAGATGCAGAGAAAGGCAGGTTTCAGAGTTCAGAATCTCAGAGGGAGGAGGGTTGTTCTTTCACGCTGTCCGGACAGCCTCTGGAACGGGAAAGCAACAGCGAAAGTGGTGAATGCGTTTGCTTTCCTCTGATCCCTCGCTGCCTCTTTCCTCATCCTGTCCATCCTGTCCATCCATGTTCCCTGTGAGGAATGGAACATGGATGGACAGGATGGAAGAGGCAGAGGATGGCAGATTTCAGAGTTCAGAGTTTCAGAGGGAAGAGGGCTGCTTCTTCACGCTTGACGGAGAGCCAGCGGAGTTGATGCGAGGGGATGGCGGTGTCAATGCACACACAGCCGGTCGCATGGAGCGACCGGCTGTGGTGGCTGTGTCATGTGCCGCCCCGAAGATCAGCAGGCGGCTGTGATGAAGCGAAGTGTGTGACGTTGGCCCGTCGTCGAAAGCGATTTAGGGCACGATGGGGATTGTCAGCGGGCGTGACTGGCGGGCACGCGGTGATCCGTTGGCAACCCACAGGCGGGCATTGCCGGGAGTGCTGATGAGGTTCTCGGGGATGGTGACGCGCATGATCCTGGCAGAGACACGGGTGGAATCGAGCAGCACGCCGTTGAAGTAGACGCGGGCGTCGGGTGCGAATGACTTGCCGCGGATGGAGAAGTTGTGACTGTCGCTGACAGGCACGCGGATGCCGTTGCCGTTGACGGCCTGGGTTGGGAAGACGGGCGTGATGCCGGCGGTGATGGTCGGATGGCTGACGGAGATGATCTCGGGGTCGTTCCAGGAGACATCGAAGGTCAGCGGCACCGAATCGCCGCCGCTGTTGACCTGCGTGGCGGGCAGCCAGGTGCCATCACCCGAGCGCAGCTGCTCGGAGTATTGCGTGCCGCCGCTGGGAGTGCGGACTGTGATGAGATGATCGGCGAAGTTGCGAAGGAGTTCGCCGGGGATGTTGGCGATGAGCTTGCCGGAGCTGACGTACTCGGTGGTGACCGAGACGGCGGTTCCGCCGACGTTCCAGTTCGCGGCGCCGTTGAAGAGGACGCGTGAATCGCGGGTGAAGTTGCCGCGTTTCTCGCTCTCGTAGCCGCCGAAGACAGGGACGGATTCCGGCCCGATCACGGCCATTCGGAGGAAGTTGCCGTCTTCGATGGTGTCGGGCGCGATGCGAGCGGGGATGAGGCGCGAAGCGACAGGCTTCGGAGCGGGCACGACCATCGAACGCACGCGGCTGGGGCCGCCGCCAGGGCCGGGATTGCGCAGCTGCATGCTGAGCGTCGTCGGAACGTCAAACAGGTCTTCCTGCAGGCGTGAGCGGAAGAAGCCGTCGTTGCCGGCATTGACGCGGGCAAGTGCCGTGTCATTCACGACCAGGGTGGGGAAGCCCGGAGGGCTCTTGACCGCGGCAGTTTCCCAGCCGCCAAAGAGCGGGAAGTAGTTCTGTGCAGAGATCGAGGGGTTCGAGAATCCGGTCATGATGCTCGAGTTCCACAGCGTCGTGCGAAGGTAGGTGTAGTAGTCGCGGCGAGCGATGAAGGAGTCGTTGCCTGCGGGGGTGCCGCCGTCGAGCGAGATGATGCCGTTGTTCTGCCAGTACGGATCACCGGCCCAGATCTGATCGGCAAGTCCCGTGAAGTTGGGAACGGGGTACTCGATCGTGAAGGGAACGGTCTCGGACTTTCCGTTGCCGTTGGTCACCCACAGGCGGGAGACGCCGGGCAGGAGGAAGAAGCGCCGGGGCACCTGCACGAGCAGAGCCTGGCCGTTGAGACGCGTGGTGGCCAGTGCCTCGGTCCGTCCGTGGTGCTGGATGAACGCCGTGTTGGTGCCCGCGCCGCCGGCGGAGAAGAGGCCGCCGTAGAGGACCATCGGCTCCGTACCGCCCGCCGCGGCGTTGAACGCTGCGAGCGAGGGTGTGCGCTGGTTAAAGATGATCATTCGGGCTGATTCGCGGCTCAGTCCCGACAGCTGCGGGGTGCTCGGCTGGCCGACCAGGCTCAAGGTCGCCATGGTGTGAGTGTTGGGGAAGTTGAAGGTGGTGTTGCCCGAGTCGAAGATCGTGACTTCACCGTTGTTGAGCGCTTCGGAGAAGCCCGTGCGGGTCGTGTCGCTCAGGAGGCTGTATTCCTGACAGAAGAGGCACGCATCGAAATCGACGACGCTGATATCGAGCAGAGACAGGTTGGCCTCGACCTCGAGGGGCTTGAACGCGACCTCAGCGCCGAAGCGGATGCCGGACTGATTGCGCATTGTCGCCCTCATGCCGAAAGAAGGCGTGATCTCGAGCGTTGCGCTGCTGGGGAGCTGAACATTGACGGGCGAGGCGGGGACATAGACGTATTCACCGCCGGAGAGTTGCCGCACGCTGAGGTCGATGGTGCGAGGGGCCAGGCCGCTCGAAGAGTTGAACGTGAGCGTCACGAAGGGAACCATCGTGAAGTCCAGGTCCTGCTCGATCGAGATGCTGCCGCTGAGAATCGCCTGAATGATCCCAGCGCCGATGCTGGCTTCAAAGTCGTTGGAACCAACGGGCGTTCCCCAGCCCACTGAAAGAGGTACGCCAAACGCCGCGGTCGAGAGGATGTCTGTCACGCTGACATCCACATCGACCACCTTGGAGGAGAGGCTGCTGCGCAGTGCCATTCTGGCGCTTTCCGCGGCGTACGCGCCGCGGGCCGTGAGCAGGGGCGAACGCACCGTGCCGCTGATGCCCGGCAGGCCCTCAAACTCCACCCACGTGCCGGCCGGCGGCAGGTTGCCCCCGAAGATGTTGAGGATGGTGCGATTGTTGAGCGCGGTGATGTTCGGAATCGGCACGTTGTAGGGCAAGCCGAAGATGCTGCGCCAGTCATTGTCCGCCCAGACGAAGAGGTGGTTCTCCCCCCAGACCCGCAGGTCGAGATCGCCGGTGGCAATGGACCGAAGCGATGCGACGGCCTCGGGCGCGGCGTTGGAGATCAACTCCATCCCACGTTCATTGGGACGAAACTCGATGAGTACGGGAAAGTTGGTATTGGCCACCAGGTCGTCGCGGCCAGGAACCGCGATGGAAAGGTCGCCGGTCGCCGCGGCGTCGTACGTGCCGCCGGTCAACTGCGTGTGGAATGCGACACCGAGTCTGGTGTTTGCGGCGATGTCGAAGTCAAGGCCGCCTCTGACAGTACCGAAGACGTAATCAAGTTCAGCATCGAGGAGACTATCCATCGTGCTGTCCGACACGATCTGATCAAGCCGAAGGCTGAAGAGGTCGATGTCGTTGTTGACCGCCTGCGGGATGATGGTCTCGGGGGAATCGACATCCCAGAGGCTGTAGTTCTCAAGGCGCACATCGGGGCTGGACGTCGCGATCTGGGGGATGGAGGCAAATGGCTGTTGCCATTTCACGCAGTAGGCTTGCTTGCCCCGATAGGCGTTGGAGACGTATGCAGAGCGATAGCCGCCCACGTAGACGCTCCCGGCTGCATCGACGAGCAGGTCGGCGATGTACAACTCACGGTTCTCTTCGGTGCCGTCCTCGGGACGGCTGGTCTGACTCCAGACCGCGGCACCGGTGTCCGGATTGAACTTGCGCAGGTCGATGCTGCTGACGGGTGAGCCGAAGTTTCCAGCGACGTAAGGGTTGCCCAGATGGTCAAGTGCCACTTTCTGCACGGAACCGGTGGTTCCGTACTGCGGGGAAGCAAAGCCAGCCGCGGCGGTTCCGTTGGGCGTGTACTTGTTGAGACGGTAGGTGCTGCTCCCAACGGTCCCGACCACAAAGACGTTGCCGTCGCGATCGACCTTGATGTCCTTGGGCGTGCCATTGGCCAGCGTTGCAGTCCACTGCGCCGCACCATCGAGTTCGGCGAGTTTGACCGTGTTCCACGCCGTGCCGTTCCTGAACGCCACGTGCGGGTTGCCGTCGTAGTCAAGGTCCATCGCTGTCGCCAGGCAGTTGGTCCCACTCTGCCACGTCCACTCGGGCATCGCGTCGATGGGACCGAACTTGGAGATGGTGGCCTTCCCATTGGCTGATGTCGACATCAGATAGATGCCACTGCGTCGGTCGGCCAGCACTTCGATGGCGCTGCCGGCGCTTCGATCTCGCGTCACGACCCAGGTGCGCGACAGTGATGCGTTCGGGTCGTGCCTTGCGGCGAACGTCCGTGCAACACCGCCTTCGGTGTAGGTGCCCGCGACGTAGAGGATGCCCTCGGGGTCGACGACAATGCTGAACACGGTCGCGTCGTCCCCGGTCGCGGTCACCGTGAAATCGCCGCTGCGAACCGTGGTACCGTTCGTGCCGTTGAACTGACGGATGTGGTAGCGCCCATCGCCGCGGCTACCGCAGACGAAGGTGTTGCCCAGGAGATCAGAGGCGCAAGCCTTTCCCTCAAGGTATCCGTCCGACTCCGGCGCGGTGAGCGCCCGGTACGTCCGGCGCCAATTCTCCGTCCAGTTCTGCGACGAGTCCGCCGTACCCTCGACTTCGATCCCGATCATAGCGGCGGTGCCAAAACGGCTTGAGGTGCCCGCAATGGCAACATCTCCTTCGACATTCAGGTCCATGTCGAACGTGAAGACGTCGGTGTTGAGTTCTGCCGGCTGGGTATACGCCCACGAGAGGCTGACGAGCAGGTCGCGCCCACCGTACTCGCCATCGCGGCTTCCGTATTCACCGCCAGGACCCAGGGCGGGCATGCTCATCGCCTTGCCGGTGCCGTCATCGAGCTGGTCGGGGCCAACCAGCACGTCCCACATCTGGGCCTGGAACTGCGGATCCAGATGTGCAAAGTCGAGTTGCTCCCGCATCCTTCGACGTGTTTCCTGAGCTTCGAGCATGCGGGTGCTGTAGCTGCCCGGCGGCGCGTGCAAGGGACCGATCTCATCCACCGGCGTGACGGCGGTGCGTTTGGCGGGCATGGAGCCCGAGGGCAGCGCGATCTTTGATCCACTGGGCTGGGCGGGCGCGTTGGTGGCCAGTGCTGCCAGCAGCAGGAGGCCGACCAGATGCCGCGTGATGGAGGCATGGTTCTTCATGGGCTGTATCTCCAGAGTCGTAAGGCGGGCACTCAGTGGTTTGAGGAGTTGGGAGCGTTGCGTACTGCGTCGTTGAACTGTCCCAGCGTGGCCGGCTGACCGTAGAGCTCGGGACGGATGTAGGTGCCCCGCTGCTCAACGGGCTTGAGTGCTTCAACTGGTGCGCCATAGCGCTGCACGAACGCATCGCGACGCACGGCCTTGACCTCCCACGAAGCACGCGCATTGGGCGCACCGCCGGCGATCTTGAACTGATTCCCCTCGATCTCGACGGAGATGTGCAGCATCGGTGCAGGAGCGCCGAGCGACGTGAGGGTGTACCTGGGATCGGTGTTGATTGCTTCGAAGTACTCCGGCAGCGTGATCCACGCCTCGCCCAGGGCATCGAGGGCGACCGTGCCGGAATAGATGTTGAGCACATCGGGGCTCTCGGCGCTGTAGTGATACAGCACCTTGTTCGCCGGATCCAGCGGGTGGTCAATCATGAAGCTCTTGGTGCCCGAAGCGCCCAGCCGCCCGTTGGCGTAGACACCAAACGACGTGGCACCCGCGGCTTGCCCGTAGACACCGAAGTTGGCCCCGCTGCGGAGTGCTTCGCCGCGCACGCCCATCGCATTCGTGCTGGCGCTGTCGCTGTAGCCGCGGACGCCGTAGGTGATGCCCGTATCGCTGGTCGCGATGGCATACACGCCCGAGCCCGCGATGCTGTCGGAGGAGAATGAACCGCCCACGGAGTCTCCGGTGAGCGCGAGTTCTCGTCCCAGCACCGCGATGCCGCCGACGAGGCTGTTGTCGGCGATGATGGCGTTGGGGGCTGTCAGCGTTGCCGCGTGGAACGCGGCGTCGATTGGGGCGGCCGTTCCAACGCCAACCGCGCCTCCAAGCGTGGCGTCACCCATTGCGGTGAAGTTGCCCGAGACCAGCTGATTGCCGGTGATGGAGATGTCCGCCGCGAGCCCTGAGGTGTTGGATGTCACGTACGTGGCAAAGCGCAGGTCGGTGGTCGCACTGTACCCCGATCGTCCGCCCGGGTATGGGTTGGCGTTATTGAAGCTGAAAGCGAACGACCCGGTGACTGCGGTGAGTTGGAATGTGTAGACGGATCCCTGCGTGACTGCGGGTGCACTCAGCACGGGAATCGCCAGGTTTCGCGTGGCGACAGCGGAGTCCACGAACGAGAACGGCACGCTGGCAAGCAGGGGACCACCAATGCCCTCGCCCGAGTACACATTGAGCGTACCGCTCACGGCATTGCCGAGGCCGGTGGTACGGATATCCACGCCCGTCAGCGCTCCGGTGAGACCGGCCGTGAACGACTGCCAGCGTGCTCCGCCTGAGATGCTGCCGTTGCCGGTCAAGCTCGACTGATCAATCGATGAAGTGCCGCCCCCGGAAACAAAGCCCCAGGGCGATGTACCCTGCGGCCCTACGGGTCCCTGAGGCCCGGTCGCACCGATCACTCCCTGAGGACCCTGCGGCCCCGCCGAACCAATCACACCCTGAGGACCCTGCGGCCCGGTAGCGCCCACAGCGCCCACAGCGCCTTGCGGGCCTTGCGGACCAGTCAACCCGGTGAGGCCCCGCGGCCCGGTTGCCCCAGCCACGCCCTGCGGCCCGGTGCCACCTTGCGGCCCAATCGGACCAATCGCGCCCGTTGCACCTTGCACGCCTGGTTCACCCTGGGGACCCATCGGGCCCATCGGACCCGGTGTGCCACTGAGCGCGTAGAGCGCGTAGGGCGTCGCCTGCAGAGGCTGGCGGGTGGCGAGCGTCACGAAGTCGGTTGCATCGCTGCAATCAAGCCCCGAATCGGCACGCACCTCAATCTCAAGGTACAACTGCTGGCCAGTGAAGACCGCACCGAAATCGAGCGACACGGCAAAGAGCCCGTTGGCTACTTCCACATCGTCGGCGCACAGCAGGCCTCCCACTGAAGATCCGCCGCTCGCGGCATCAAAGAGCCGGAACCGCAGATCATGCGCCCCCGCAGCAGGACTGCCGAATGTGTTGAGCTGGCCCTGATAGACGATCGCCGTGCTCAACGGCTCCGCCGCGGCGAAGCTGGCGAGGCCGGCACTGAGCATCATGATCGCAATTCGCGAACCAGTGAGCAGATTCTTCTTCGGGGAGCGGACCAGGCGCATGAGTGAATCTCCGATTCAGGAAACAAGGGTTTCAAGCATCCAACGGCCATCGATCGCGATGGCCACGGCCAGTCTGAGCACGCCAGGGGCACTACCACGCCCCAACCAGGCAGGAATACAAACCGGGCCGACACACAGGAAACGAAACCCGCGCGATCTGGCGCAACCAGTCCGAC
>JBILUL010000197.1:0-8117 GCA_044371005.1 Phycisphaerales bacterium
CCGTCGTCGCGATCCACTTGTCGATCTCCCGGTCCTGCGGCGATGGATCGTCGCTCATGCGGACAAACTGCACGCGTTCGCGAAGGTACCAACTGCCAACACCCGGCTGCGTCGCGGCGGGGGTGTTGGTGGCTTCCTGGCCCAGCGCAGCCGCGGCTGGAAGGCCCAGGGCCAGCGCGAGCCCGGCGACCTTGAGTTGCGTGAGATTCAGGCAGAAACAACGCGGGGTGCACGTGAGGTTCATGGGATGCGCACCTCAGCGAGGGTGAAGCCGCTGCCATCGATGGCTTTGGCGAGTTGTGCCTTGGTGACGCGGGCGTTGGGGGCCAGGGTGATGGTGGCCTCGCCGGTGCCCATGTTGACATGGACGGTCTGGATGCCGCGGATGGCGCGGAGTTGTTTGTCGACGTTGTTGGCGCAGAGGGGGCAGCTCATGCCGTGGACGATGAGGGTGGCGGTGGTGCCGGTGATGGGCTCCGATGCATCCGCCCCGGCGGGGGCGGAGGTGTGGGCGGAGGTTGGTGCCGCGGCACAGCCGCTGAGCAGTGTCATGCAGAGCACGAGCGATGAGGAAGCAAGCGAAATGGGACTCATGAGGAGTGTCCTTGGATGCGTGGGGAATGGAGCAACATTCCCAGGGGCGAGTTGCCCGTGGTGGGAGTGCTCAGCGGTCGGCATGCCGCGGCGGGATCGCAGAGCGATCTGGCCTGCCTTTGGATGAGACCGTGGCACGCGCACGTACGAGATGATTGAATGTGGAGCGAGTTGCGCGGGCACCTGACAAGGCACGCGGCGTGGTCCTGCTAAGTGGTCAGGGCGCACTGAAGGCGCAGCAGGGTCACAACGGGTCTGGCCGGGGCAAGCGCCGCGAGACGCTCCTGACGGATGCCAGGATCCGGGCGGATCAAGAGCATCTGAAAGGAAAACACCATCGGCAAAGCGATGGGCGCGAAGGCGGGGAGGGCGGGTGGCGTCTGGGCCACCATGGAGGGGGCCTGACGGCAGGAGCAGTGCAGGCCGCAGCGGTTGCAGCCGTGGGGCCCGTTGTCGGTGTTGGGTGAATCAGCCGCGGCGAGGCTCTGGTCCTGGGCCGCTTGCGTGGCTTCGCTATCGCAAAGAGGGCAGAAGCCGTGTTGGATCGGGGCGACGGGGCAGCACACCGACCCCGCGGCGGCGTTCGCGGTGGTTGGGCAGAAGCACGGCGATGGCGCCAGGGCGAGGAGCATCGCCAGCAGAAGGGACAGGATGGCCGCGGGGTTCACCATGGGGGCAAGGGCGTTCTGCGATCGTCAGGCAAGCGTACGCGTGAACCCCGAACCCGGTTCACTCGACTCCCTGATGCCCGATAAGAGGAGGTTCTTCATCCGCACTCCCGGCTGTTCACCCTGAAACCAGTCGCTCGCCTCTGATTTGCATTGACAAATCGGGAGCGCACGGTATGTTGAGTGGGAGCGGCAGAGTGGTCATTGGGTGGTGGATTGAACTGGTTGCTGTGCTGCCGCGGGCCCAACCGTCCTGAGGAGAGAGACATGAAATTGAATCAGAACATGAATGTGGCTGCGCTCGCGGCCGTCATCGCCTTGACTGCCGCAGCGGGCCAGGCGCAGATCTCGATTCCGACCGTTCCCGTGGGCAACGCCGGCAATGCGCCCAACTCGACGCCGCTGGGTCCGTATGGCGGCGTTTCGTACACGTACAACGTGGCCACCACCGAGGTTACCAACGCGCAGTACACGGCATTCCTCAATGCGGTGGCTTGGGATGACACGAACAGCCTGTACAACTCGAACATGGCTGGGTCGTTCGGCGGCATCAACCGGACCGGATCGATCGGAGCATTCGTCTACAGCACGGTCAGCGGGCGCGAGAACAACCCCGTGAACTTTGTCTCCTTCTGGGATTCGGCACGCTTTGCCAACTGGCTGCACAACGGCCAGCCAATGGGCAACCAGGACAACAGCACCACCGAGAATGGTGCCTACACCCTCACTGCCGGAAGCATCGCGGCGAACACCGTGACACGCAACACGAACTGGCAGTGGGCCATCGCCAGTGCCAATGAGTGGCACAAAGCAGCGTATCACCAGCCCGCTGCTCAGGGCGGCGATGCCGATGACTACTGGCTGTATCCGACCTCCAGCAACACCGCGCCCACGGCCGGACAGGCCAACTACCTCCCGGCGGGCTTCGGCGACACCGTGCCCGTTGCATCGTTTGGCGCGAACTTCTACGGGTGCTACGACATGGCAGGCAATGTCTACGAGCGGACTGATACTCCCCTCGCGTTCGTACGCGGCCCGCTCTGGGGCGGTGCGTTCGACAACATCGCCGGCTGGCTCACGCCGCTGAATCCGTATGCGCCGCCACCGGCTGAGGAGCGTGCTCAGGTTGGCTTCCGGGTCGTGGCGGTTCCCGCGCCTTCGGCGGTTGCGATTCTGGGCCTTGGTGGCTTGTTGACCGCGCGTCGTCGCCGCTGAGCCACGCTCAAGTAAGCGAGGGGTCATCGTCGTCTTGTGAGCACTTCCAGCGACTCCGGCATTTGAGATGCCGGGGTCGTTTTCATACATGGATCTGCAATCGGCCGGGGCGTATCAACCCCCTCCCCCTCCCCCCTCCGCCTGCTCCAATCAGTGGCACCTGGGGTGCTGCCCACCACCTTTGCTCCCTCTCGCGAATGCCGCGGCGACTTCTTTCAATTCCAGTGACAGGCTGCGGATTCTGGTGATCGAGGTTACTTGCCTGGCTCGGGCGCGATTGGTGCCGGGGACCCGGAGGGTGGATACTCAAGCGTTCCACGAATCTTGCGAGCGTGATCCGGCGAGAAGTCGGGGAAGGGGAAGCGGTTCTCGTCCTTCCACTGGCCGACCTCTCGCTCGGCGGCGTGGGCTTTGGTCTTGTCGATGCCGTACTGGCTGGCTTCGTAGTGCAACTGTGATGGGAACGCAAACGATGTCCCGGCTTGGTTGATGATGTCCATGACGCGAAAGAAGACACCTTCTCGAATGCCCAGGAACACAGGCCATTCGTTGGTCAACACGTAAGCGACCACTTCGATGTCGAGTGTGCTCTCCCCGAATCCAACCAGACGCACTCGGACGGGATCGGGGGCGATCTGTGGGTGGGACAGGAGCATCTCACGGAGTTTGGCGAGGACGAACTGCAACTGCTCCGGACTTGTTTCGGTGCGCAAGCCCAGGACGGTCTGAATGAGCATCCGGTCGCGCTGCGCGAAGTTCACGATCGGCGACTTGGAGAGTATTGCGTTTGGAATCGTCGTGAGCGTGCGATCGTTGCCGCGGATCCGTGTTGAACGAAGACCGATTGCCTCCACTGTGCCGAGAACGTCGGCGTAATTGCCAAAGTCGCCCACCTTCATGGGCTTGTCGGCAAAGAGGCTCAGACCACCGATCAGATTCTCGATCGTGGGCTGGGCGGCGAGGGCGAGGGCCAACCCGCCCACACCCAGGCCCGCGACCACCCCGTACACCGGAACTCCGAGTTGATCCGCACCGAGTGCCAGCAGTGCTGCGGCACCGACAATGCCCGCAAGGCGGGCGCAGATCCGGATGAGGTGCGCATCCACACTTTCGGCGGAGATCTGTGGCGAAACGATGATCGCCTCGGCGACGACCGGGGCGATACGCCAGACGATCCAGGCGCCAGCGACGTGCAGCAGAACCGTCGTGGCTAGCATCATCGCGCTGCCGACACCGCCGACGAAGTTGATCTGGACGAGCAGGATGTAGGCGACCACCGGTGTCGCAGCGAGGACGAATGCGGGCAATGCCAGACGCATCACTGCATGAAGAAGAGGGCGTGTGCTGTCGCTCCGCAGCGAGAGCAGGTATGTGGATCGCATCAGGATCGCAACAATGGCCATCACCACCAGGAGCGAGATCCACTTCCAGATGGCCTGCCCGGCTAACGAGGCGCGGAGCCAACCTGGCATGCTCTTGACCCACGAGAAAGGCACGAGCCAGCCGCCTCCCTCGCTGGGGAGACGGCTGACGTTTTCCAGCGGCATAGGTCTCGCGTAAGGCATGTGCTGCACACGCGCCAGGAACTCCGCGGATCGTGCGACCGTGTCTGCGTCGAAGAGAAACTCTCCGGTCGGCCCACGCACGAGCGTTATCTCCGTATTCGGGATGGTCCAGTGCTGGCCGTCGGTTGTTCCAGGCGAGCCGGGATGATCGCCTCCCGGGATTTCTGCCGCGGGTGGTAGACTGATCCTGCTCAGCACTTCGTAGATATTGAGTGCAGCGGCAAGTCCGTGCTTGGCTCGCGACGCGGGTGCAATCTCACTGAGATCGAGGCAGTCGAGCGGCACCTTCGTCAGATCCCGCATGCGATGAAAGCCCTCTCGCGTCGGTGCCGAGATGTATTCGTCGGCCACGAAGGCCGAAACGACGTCGCTGGAGTCCAGGAACGTCTTCATGGTGGCACGTGGACTTGAGCGGTCCGGCGGTTTGAGTGGATGTACCAGATCCTGTGCGTGCGAGACGCAAGTCAAAAGCAGGAAGGCGATCGCCGTTGCCAACCAACCCTGCAAGCGAGTGAACTCGCCGCTGGTGCCATGAGCTGTTGCATGAGTCTGGCTCGGTCGAAACGATGGCGTGTCACGCTTCATGGTGTCGGTGCTCATCAAGGCTGGAACGGGCACTCTGGCCGATCGGTTGATTGAAAGCGTAGTGGCGCCAGGTTTCTGCGAGGCGTGCATCTGGCAGAGGTAGAAAGGCAAATCCGAAAGCCCACCACGCTGCTCGTGTATCCGTGCCAGGCTGAAGCAACGCCGCCCGTGCTGACGCATGCGGAGGGGATCGTCGGGTCGTACCTGGTGGGTTCGTCCTCCAAGAGGCGTGGAAGCGTCACCGGCCCTGTCCCTCAACAGCACGCGGTCACTGGCACGCCCGCCGCGTCGATGGATCGCCAACGGCAGCGGAAAGCAGTCCTGTCGGTTCCGGCAGCAAACGCACGGGAAAAGTGACCGCCGCGGGGCCGTGAGAGCGATCCCGGCGACCGCGCGAATGCTGCGGAGTCACACGACACGGGTGATGAAAAACCACCCTGCGGGCAAACGGATCCGCACTCCTCATCGTGAGCCGGGGACTGATCGTGACAATGATGGTTGACTTGCTCGCGTGCGAGATGTCAGAGAGGTTTCACAGGCTGTTCGCAGCGATCACTTTGCGACCTTGCGGTATCCTGAGTTGGTGACAACGACCTTGAGTTCCTTGGCCTTTGCCTCGAGTGTCGTTTCCGAGGAATAGACTGAGCCGTCTTCGAGGGTGCCCATTTTCACAGCGAGGGAGACCGGATCTTTCTTGTCGCTCTTGGTGGCTTTGTCATCAAGGAGTGCAGCGACCGAGATGCCGGCCAGGTGATTGTCGGTGAGCGTGACTTCGATCTTGAGCTCATCGCCGGGCACCAGGTAGTCCTTGAGGTCGATGCGGATGCGTTTGGACGGTTCAAGGACTGCAATTGAAACCTTGCCGGCATCTTTGGACTTCTGGATTGCTTCGGGATCGGGCGGGACGTACTGATGCACCAGGGCGATGGCCTGCTTCATGTACTCGGAGAGCTCTTCCTTCTTGTGCTCGATGATCTTGCCGCGGATGCCGCGCTTTTTCTCTGGTTCGGCGGCGGGGGTGAGGGCGACCTTCTGTACTTTGCCATCGGCGCCGTGATAGCAGCGCATCTGGGTGGTGGCCTTCACTTCACCCTTCATCGTGACCACCGTGGTCTCAATCCACTCGTAGTCCTTGAGTGCCGCTTTGCTCTTGGCGAGAGATTGCTTCAACGCAGCGACACGCTCGGGAACCGATGGGGAGTCGCCCTTTGCGGCGGGTGCGGCGGTGGGGGTGTCCTGGGCATGGGCGAGAGATGCACACACACCGCCGAGGAGGACAGCCGAAAGTCCGATGAGGGTTGTGATTCGCTGGACGGGTGAGTGGGTGAGTGTCATCGTGGAATCCTGATGGTTGGAAGTGCCTCGATTGTGGAAGACTCGAGCGGGTGTGGTACGCCCATTGCCGCGGGGCATCGGCGAAACAGTATTCTGCCAGATGATCCAAAGCGAACCATGGGTCGTACTCCGCGCAGTCGCGGGCGCAGCCTGACGTGCATCCTCCTGCGTTGGGAAACACAGCCATTGCACGAGGATCGCAGAGGTCTTGGAACTCCTGTTTGAGTACATTCAGGTCTTCTGGCTTCGCAAGGGGATTCACCGCACACTGAGCGTGTGATCGCCTATGGACTTTTCGGCGTCGATTGCTGCACATCACATGCATTCGTCCGCGGCCCGCTCTGGGGCGGTGCGTTCGACAACATCGCAAGTTGGCTCAGGCCACTCAACGCCTGCGCCCCGCCTCCGGCTGAGGAGCGTGAGCAACTTGGATTCCGTGTGGTGGCGATCCCCGCTCCGTCGGCGATTGCCATACTGGGCCTTGGTGGCTTGTTGACCGCGCGTCGCCGGCGATGATCCGGGCCGTTGCCACTCGCGATGATGAACTGTTCGAGCACGGTTCCCACTCCGCTCGGAGGCATTGCATTTGCTTTTTCTGCCGCGGCCGCAGTGGGCCGTGAGGGCGAAGCGATGCTCCTATCGCTCCTTCACGAGTTTCTTGCGGATTGCCTGAAGTTCGCGTTTGCGAGCTGGCCCGGCCTTTGGATACGCCAGATCGAGCGATCGGAATGTGTTGAGGATGATCTCCGCGACGAGCAGCCTTGCGTTGTTCTTGTCATCGGCTGGAACTACATACCAGGGTGCTTCCTTGGTACTTGTTGCGCTCAGGCACTCCTCGTACGCGGTGCGATACTCCTTCCAGTACGCCCGCTCACTGAGGTCATCGGGTTTTACTTTCCAGTTCTTCTCGGGGTCGTCGATGCGTTCGAGGAAGCGTTTCTTCTGCTCGGCCTTTGAGAGGTGCAGGAACACCTTGATGATGCGAGTGCCGCTGCGGTGGAGATGGCTTTCGTGGTCGACGATGGACTTGTATCGCCCCTTCCAGAGGGAGGCCTTGTCGAGTTGCGGGGAGGGCAGTCGTTCGGCTTCAAGGATGTTCGGGTGGACGCGCACGATGAGGACCTCCTCGTAGTACGACCGGTTGAAGATGCCGATCTGCCCGCGTTCAGGGAGGCACTGGGTCGTGCGCCAGAGAAAGTCGTGATCGAGTTCGGTGGCACTGGGGTGTTTGAAGCTGTAGACCTGGCAGCCCTGGGGGTTCACTCCGGACATCACGTGCCGGATGGTGCCGTCCTTGCCAGCCGCATCCATCGCCTGGAGAATCAGGAGGACGGCGTAGCGGTCACCTGCGTAAAGAAGTCGCTGCAGGCTGCTCAGTTCCTGGACCTGATCTTCCAGGAGTTTGTGGTACTGCTTCTTCGACTTGTACACCGGCTTGATGCGTGTCGCGTACTTGTCGAGGTCGAGCGATCCATGTTCGGCTACCTGGAAGTCACTGGAATCGATCTGCTTCATGGTCAGGTTCTCCGCTGGTCGTTCCGGCTGATGAGCCACGCAGAGTTCACTTCGGTTGGCTGCATCGAATGGTGGGCTCTTCTTGATTCCACATGAGTGTACCTATGGGGCGAAGCTCACGCTGAATGCCGATTGGGCGGTGGATTATGGCCAATGCGTCGGACCGTCATGGATGGGGAGCCAATGGCCACATGACTTTGCCTTCAGAGGCGTTGCGCACGGCCTGAAGGATGGCCTGGGGTTCTTCGCACTTTGAGACAAAACCCCACGCACCGGCTTCTCTGGTTCGCTTGATGAACGCCGCGTCGTCGTATCCGCTCAGCACCAGCGTTCTGCTTTCATGCCCTGAGTCGGTCATCTTCTTGAGGACCACGAGCGGGTCCTTCCCCGGCATGGTTGCATCGAGCAGAATGACCTGCGGCGGCTCATCCATGCCGAGAATCGTCTGGATGAGCTTGTCTGCGGAGTTCAGGCACCCGATGCACTGCATCGCGGGTTCGGCGTTGATGATCATCTGCATCATGTCGAGCATGTCGGCATTGTCATCGACGCATAGAACGCGGATCGGTGGGGGTGTGGCGCGGGGGGCGGGCTGGTCTTTCACTGCGGGGGCCATCCTGTTCTGGTGCCGCGGGGGGGA
>JBILUL010000258.1:0-4794 GCA_044371005.1 Phycisphaerales bacterium
AGGCGCCGGTCCTCTCATCGCGATCTCAGGACGCGAGCGTGGGCTTGGGCGGGAGCGCGTTCTTGGGGGTCTCGATGTATCAACCCGGCCCGCAATCGCCGCTCACCTACCGCTGGCACCACAACGGGGTTCCGCTGAATGACGGTCCCAATGTGTCCGGGACAACTACGCCGACGCTTTCCCTCTCGTCGATTCGCGCCGATCAACAAGGGGCTTACTCCTGTCGCGTCAGTTCGATCTGCACTTCAGGTGTGACCTACCCAATCAACCTCGCGGTTTCCCAGTGTCCCACCGGTTGGTACTCCGCAGGCCTGACCGGGCTTGGCGAGCGATGGGTCCACGCCCAGGCATTTGATTCAATCGGGCAGGGAACACTCCTGTTCGGTGGCCGCGACCGCTTCGGCCGCACAGTCCGCGACACATGGCGTCTTCACTCCAGCGGCTGGCAGCAGGTCGCCACGACCGGCCCTTCGGTCCGGTCGGATCACGCAATGGTCTCAATGGGCAGTGCGGGCATTCTCCTCTTCGGTGGCAAAGTGACCGGGGCTGATTCATCAGTCCTTGGCGATACTTGGCTCTGGAACGGAAGCCAGTGGACGCAACTGGCCGCCACCGGCCCCGCACCGCGAGGCGGCCACTCCATGGCATTCGACAGTGTACGTCAACGCGTAGTGCTCTTCGGTGGCTTTGGAGCCAACTCGGCCGTCCTTTCAGATTTGTGGGAATGGGACGGAACCGGATGGACCCAGCGAGTTGCAAGCGGTCCTACCGCACGCTTTGCCGCGGCGATGGCATTCGATCCATCTCTTGAGCACTGCGTGCTTTTTGGCGGCTACTCCGGCGGCTTGCTTGGTGACACTTGGACTTGGGATGGCACCGCCTGGACCCAGGTTGTTGCGGGCGGCGCCTCACCACGGTACTACGCGACAGCGGCGTTCGATGAATCGCTGGGCCGCGTCGTGTTGCGTGGTGGAGCGGGTGCCGCCGCCGCGATTTACTCGGATGAATACACGTGGATCGGATATAGCTGGAACTTGTTGAGCCGATCCCCGTCCGGGCCAGCGCGCTGGACCCACGCCATGAGCTTTGATCCGGCACTGCAGCGGATGATTCTCACCGGTGGTGCGGGAGCGGCCCTCACTCGGTATGCTGATGCATGGCAATCGACCGGCGGACCACTGATCGTCGCTCAGCCTCGCAACCTCGCTGCCTGTTCGGGCAGTGCCGCGTCTTTCGTCGTCGCCGCGTCGGGACCGGGCCCCCTCGCCTACACCTGGTCGTTCAACGGCGAGCCCATCCAAGGGGCCACCTCGCCTACCTACACGATTCCCGTCACATCGCCCACGCACGTGGGCGACTATGCGTGCACCGTGAGCAACGCCTGCGGCGGCTCCGTTTCATTGCCCGCGAGTCTGGCCATCGCCATCCCCGCGGCGGTCGTTCAGTCCCCCCAGACTCAGTCCGTTTGCTCGGGTGAAACGGTGACGTTCAGCGTTGAGGCCATTGGCGATCCGGCACCCACATACCAATGGCGTCGAAACGGCACGCCGATTGTCGGCGAGACTTCCTCATCCCTGGTCGTCAGCAGTGCCTCAGCGGCGACGCAGGGTGACTACGACTGCGTGGTCTCCAACTCCTGCACAACTGCTCTCAGTCAGCCTGCGAGCTTGTTGCTTCAGGTCCCGGCCTTGATCACGCGTCAACCAATCTCGGTTCTGACATGCCCCGGATCACCTGTGTCATTGGTGGTCGAAGCCATCGGTCACCCCGCACCCAGTTATCAGTGGACGCACGATGGTCTCCCCATCGTCGGAGCCACCGATCCTGTGCTCTCCATTCCATCAGCAGGCTTCAGCGAAGCTGGAACGTACGCATGCATCGTCAGCAACGCCTGCGCTTCCACGATCTCCCAATCCGCGAGCCTCTCACTGAGCCAGCCTGTTGCTCTCACCCGACAGCCGGAACCGGTCACCGTCTGCGATGGTCAGTCCGTCACGATGCATGTTGAGGCGAATGGAACGGGACCATTCACCTACCAGTGGCGTCTCGGCGGCGCGTTGCTTCCGCAACAGGTCAGCCCGGCACTCGAACTGGTTGCAACATCCGCCATGGCTGGTTCCTATGACTGCATCGTCACCAACTCTTGTGGGAGCGTGCAATCGGCCCCGGCAGATCTGACGGTCCTCACCCGCCCGATCATCTCGGTTCAGCCGCTCACGGCCTTGGCATGCCCTGGGGCAACTGCGGCCTTCGCCGTCGCGGTCCTCAACGACGCGAACGCTGCGTATCAGTGGCGATTCCAGGGGCAGGCGATTCCAGGCGAGGTCGCATCAACATTCGTGCGAAACAACGTCAGTGCAGGTGATGCGGGCTCCTACGACTGCATCATCAGCAACGAATGCGGCAGCACCACCAGTTCTCCCGCCGTGCTCGCGCTCAACGCGGCCCCGACGATCCTTGCATCACCCGCATCACGACAGGTCTGCCCCGGCGAGCCCTTCGAACTCGATGTCCAGGCGAGCGGCGTGCCGGGCCCGACGTTCAGGTGGTTCCTGAATGGCAACGAGCTTGTTGGGCAGACCGCAGCTCGTCTTTCCGTCGGCGCGGCATCATCCGCGAACGCTGGTTCGTATCGGTGCGTGGTCAGCAATGAGTGCGGCACAGCCCAGACCAGCGACGTTGGCGTGTTCCTTCTTGATCCTCCTTCCGTCACCTCGCAGCCGCTGGATCAGGCAGAGTGTGACGGACGTTCCGCTACGTTCGCGGTCGTTGCTTCAGGCACCGGCCCGTTGCACTATCAGTGGCGACTCAACGGAAGTCCGATCGACGGCGCAAACTTGCCGACCTACTCATGCCCCGCCGGGCCCGCATCGGTAGGGACGTACGACTGCATTGTCGACAACTCCTGCGGACAGGTCACGAGCCAGTCCGCTCGACTGCGAATCCGCCAGAGTCCGAATGTCGTGACTCACCCTGCCAGCCTCTCGGTCTGCGAGGGTGCCTCCGCACTTTTCGTAATCGATGCCGCTGGCGAGATGCCATTGGTCTTCCAGTGGCGACACAATGGAGTTGAGCTTCCCGGCGAGACGACAGCCAGCCTCAGTATTGCCGCGGCAGCTCGTACCGAAGCAGGCCTGTACGACTGTGTCATCTCCAATGCCTGCGGTTCGGTGACGACCAATGCCGCAGTGCTTGCAGTTGCGCAGTCGGTTCAAATTGCCGATCAGCCACGGTCGGTGCCCCTCTCCCTGGGATCCGACGTTGTCTTCTCGGTTGCAACGACAGGTGGCCAGGCGCCGACTTTCCAATGGAGAAAGGCAGGCCTCGCGATCCTGGATGGAGGCCGATTCGCGGGCGCAACCACTCCATCGCTTCGCATCAGCGGTGTTCAGGCTGCCGATGAAGCATCGTACGACTGCGTGATCTCCGACCCCTGCGGCGATTCCGTAACCGAGCCGGCACTGCTGACCTGCAGGCCGATTTTCACGTCACAACCGCAAAGCGGAAGCTACGCGGCACGGACCAGCGTTCAACTCTCCGCCACCATCGATGCGATCGGTACCGTCACGTATCGCTGGAAGAAGGATGGATTCAATCTCTTCAACTCACCAATTTACTCCGGAGTTCAATCGACGATCCTGACCATCAACTCCACCGATCCGAGTCAGACGGGCGAGTATACGCTTGTGGCGACCAAGTCCTGCGGCTCCTCGACGAGCCAGGTCGCTTCGGTCGTTTTCTCGTGTGTCTCCGACTTCAACCAAGATGGTGGCGTCGACGGAAGCGACATCGACGCCTTCTTCAGTCTCTGGGAAGCAGGTGATGGTGCTGCCGACGTCAACCAGGATGGCGGCGTCGACGGCAGCGATGTCGACGCCTTCTTCATGGCGTGGGAGAGCGGCTGCTGAGAGCCCATCGCCCACGATGCGGCCCACCGTGGCTCACACCTTCAGGCGTGCCTGAAGGTCCTTGACGCCATTCAGCCAGCCCTCGTCTCCTGCATCTTCCCAGAGCAGTCGCAGCTCGCTTTCCTCATCAAGCACCCGCTCGACGGCCTTGCCCGCGAGCTTGTAGAGTGACGCTGGGGCCTTCTTGCGGAAGCCCTTGATCCACGCATCAAGCTCCGGCGTCGTGGAATGCTCCCCGCCGTGCTTGCCATTCAGGTGCGCGAGCACTTCACACGCGGCGAGCGCTTCGCACGCAACATCGACGTCGACGGGCTCATCATCCCCCTCGATCGCCGTTTCCAGCGTTTCCTGGATCATCTCAAGCTCACCGACTTCAACAAAGTCAGCAAGCCAGTCAATCGCGGTGTCATTCTCGAACGTCTGCGAACCCCATGCACCCATCGGCCATCATCCTTTCTTGCGTGTACTGCATCGATCCTTATCCGACTTCCACTGAGGTCGGGGCCAATCCTACAGACCCGAACACGCAGGCGGCAACAGCAGCTCATCGCGTCAACGGCAGAAACGGATAGTCGGTGTAGCCCTTCTCCGCGCCTCCGTAGAAGGTGCTCGGATCAGGCGTGTTGAGCTTCGCACCTGTGCGGAACCGCTCCACCAGATCCGGGTTCGCAATGCCCGCAACGCCGAAGGCCACGGCATCAGCCCACCCTTCCTTGATGTAGCTGTTGGCCTTCTCCAGTGAGAAGCCCGCATTGGTGATGATCGGACACTTCACCATCGGTCGGAAGTACGACACGGGAATCGCCTCAAAGCCAGCAAAGAACGTCGGACCGTGCTTGAGGTCCGACTCCATCGCCTCCATGATGTGCAGATACGCAAGCCCCAT
>JBILUL010000062.1:0-23992 GCA_044371005.1 Phycisphaerales bacterium
CATCGCCGAGAGCTGCGTCGCCAGATAGCCAAACGTCGCACGCGGGTTGGAGTCCTGCATGTCGTTGAAGACGCCGCTGGGCGAAAGACGCACGCCCACGCGCTGCGGTCCCATCACTTCACACAGAGCCCGCGCCGCCTCCAGGTGGAACTTCGCCCGGTTCTCGATGCTCCCGCCGTACTCATCCGTCCGCTTGTTCACGCCATCACGCAGAAACTGATCCGGCAGATACCCGTTCGCGCCGTGGAGCTCCACACCGTCGAACCCCGCCTTGAGCGCACACTCCGCCGCGTGGCGATAGTCACCCATCACGCGGCGGATGTCATCCACACTCAACATCCGCGGCATTGGCGCAGGTGCCTTCGTGCCATCCGGAAGCCCAATCACGGTCTGACGAGGTGCCGGCCACGACGAGACCGGCGCGGCCCCGCCCGGCTGATAGACATTGTGCGAAACCCGTCCCACATGCCACAACTGACAGTAAATCGTGCCGCCAGCCTCATGCACCGCATCCGTGACCAGTTTCCATCCATTGATCTGCTCGGGAGTGTGAATCCCCGGGGTCGCCGGGTACCCGATGCCTTCCTGACTGATCTGCGAGGCTTCCGTGATCAGGAGCCCCATCGATGCTCGCTGGCGGTAATACAACGCATTGAGCGCATGCGGCGCACGCTGCGCATCGGCGCGGCACCTGGTGCAGGGTGCAAAGACCACACGGTTGCGAAGGTCACGCGTGCCGATGCGAAGAGGAGAGAGAATGTCCATGAAAAAAGCCAATTCTCGCGGCATCGCCGCGGCATGAGACGACCAGAGCCAAGAGGCACGCCAATGCGCAAACCCCGTGAATGCACCCCCGACCAACCGACCGATCACCAGCGCATGTGAACCATCATGTGGAAGTACCCGCCCGATGGGCCCTTCTCATCCAGGGTTGCCAGCCAGACGCTCGTCTTCGCGCCATCGACAAGCTCCATCGGAGCTTCCGGACCGCCCAGATCAGTCTTGACCCAGCCCGGGTGCGCTGCGTTCACCTTGATGTTCGTGCCGCGAAGTTCATGCGCCAGATGGTTCGTGAACATGTTCACCGCAGCCTTCGAGCAGTCATAGGCCGTGAACTTGGCCGCGTAGATGGGCGAGTTGGGATCCGCGTGCTCCGCGATCGATCCCAGAATGCTCGTGAGATTCACGATGCGTCCCGCCGCACTCAGCCGGATCAGCGGCAGAAATGCACGCGTCACCGATGCCAGTCCGAAGAAGTTGATGTCGAACGTTCGACGCAGCACGCCATCGCCCGCAGCACCCGGCAGGCCATCCGCGGCGTACTCCAGCGTTCCCGCGTTGTTCACAAGAATGTCCAGCCGCCCGTGACGCTGCCGCACTCGATCCGCCGCCGCGGCGACCGACGCCTCGCTCGTCACATCAAGCTGCACGAACTCCGCAGAGATCTTCTCTGCCGCGAGCCGAGCCACGGCTTCGTTGCCCCGTGCCGCGTCGCGTGCGCCGATCAGCACGTGCACTCCCATCGCGCCCAGTTGCCGCGCTGTTTCGAATCCAATGCCCTTGTTCGCGCCCGTGATGAGCGCCACTTTGCCTGCCTGTGACATTCAATGCTCCAGTTCTTGCGTTCCCGCAGTTCCACCGACTCACCACGCCCACGATTCAAGCAGCCACTGGTACGAATCCGCTCCCACGCGGCGGATGTTCCCCAGTCCCGGCCAGGGCATGTGATACCCGAAGACGCGCATCCGCTCTCCCGCGATGCGATCAAACATCTTCAGCCGCGTGGCGATGGCATCCTTCTTCGAGACATCGAATCCGATCGTCCATGCGGGCTTCGCGAACATCACCACGCTGTTGTGCGCGAGGTCTCCCATCGCCATCAACTGGTCCTTGCCCGAACGGATCGCCACGGAGAGGTGCCCGGGAGTATGCCCCGGCGTGTGAATCAACTCAATCGCACTCATCAGCGACTCACCCCCGGCGACCAGATTCAGCTTGGGCTTCACCGCCTTGATCACCGCGGGAACGCGTGAAATCCACGCCTTCCTCCACTCCTCCGGGATCGCCGTATCACCCAGCTGGATCGTGTCGGCCATCCAGAAATCATGCTCGAGCCGGCTCATGAAGACCTTGGCGTTGGGGAATGCCAGCGCGTCATTGGCGCCCACCAGTCCGAAGATGTGATCGGGGTGAGCGTGGGAGATGATGACGGCCGTGACGGATTCGGGCTTGATCCCCGCCGCGGCGAGATTCGCCGCAGTCCCGGCTCCATCGCCACCATTGCCCGTGTCAATCAGCACGACCTCGGACCCGATCTTGAGTGCCAGTGTGTTGAACTCGATGTTCGCGGCCTGCGTCGAGTGGTAGTGCTCGCGGAGCACGCCATTGAGCTCCTCCGCAGTTGCTTCCGATGCGATCGCAGGCTGGATCGGTGCCAGACTGCTGGATCCATCGTGCAACGCCACCGCCTCGATCTCACCGATCTGGAAGCGGTAGTAGCCGGCACCCTGCCGGCCGTTGGCCGTCACGGGCCCATCGGCCAGCGCAGGCAGGGCCTTGGTGCCAGCGTGGGCAGGAGCTGCCGCGGCGGCACCCGCAAACACCGCTGCAAGCTGCATGAATCGACGCCGACCAACGGCCGGATGATCGAGCGGCAGGGCGTGCGGGGCGAGAGCAATGGGGGAGTTCATCGTGTGCATGGAGTGGATGGTCCGATTGGGGCCTGGTGGTGCAGGAGAAGTCAGTGGCGAATCAGTGACGCTCGGAGTCGTTTCTGGGAGCGAGCGGCCAGACCTGTGATGCAAGGCCATTCACGGTCGTACCGCCCTGAGAGATGTTGGCCGCGAACTGAAGGAAGTCGTGGGGGAACGCAAGTGTCGGCTTGGAAACCTCATCGAGCAGGGCGATATCGTCTTCACTCAGCTCGATCGAGAGACTTCCAAGGTTGTCCTCGAGCTGGTTCATCGTGCGTGCACCGATGATCGGTGCCGCGACGCCGCGGCGACTGCTCGCCCACGCCAGTGCAATGCGCGAAGGGGTCGACACATGCTGATCCGCAACGCGCCGCAGGACATCGATGATGGAGAACGTGCGCTCGTTGAGGTGAGCCGTTACCCAGTCACCCCGCGCAGCCTCGCCCGGAGCTGGCTTCTGGTCCCGCTGGTACTTGCCGCTGAGCAGCCCGCCCTTGAGGGGCGACCAGGGCGTGACGCCCAGACCCATCTCAATGGCCATCGGAATCAGATCGCCCTCGACGGTTCGTTCGAGCAGCGAGTATTCGATCTGAAGGGCAACCAAGGGGGCCCACCCTCTGAAAGACGCGATGGTCTGAGCCTGTGCGACCCGCCACGCGGGAGTGTCAGAGAAGCCGATGTAGCGGACCTTGCCGCGGCGGACCAGATCATCCAGGCTCCGCAGCGTCTCCTCGATCGGCGTGTGCGGGTCATTCCAGTGCATCCACAGCAGATCGATGTAGTCGGTCTGAAGACGACGGAGCGAATCCTCGACGCTGGCAATGATGCTCTTGCGGCCCGCACCGCCCCGGTTCGGATCGCCCGGGTAGATGCTCCCCATGAACTTGGTGGCAATCACCCATCGCTCGCGGCGAGCGGTGTGGCGGCCCAGATGATCGCCGATGATCTTCTCCGAGTTCCCCTTGGTGTAGATGTTCGCGGTGTCGATGAAGTTGCCGCCCGCCTGCTCGTACGCATCCATGATGCGGCAGGCATCGCTGACACTGGAGCCCCAGCCCCAGTCTTCACCAAACGTCATCGTGCCAAGGCACAACGGCGACACCCGAAGCCCGGAACGGCCAAGCGTGACAAAGTCCGTCAGTCCTGCCATGGTGCATCACTCCGTTCAAAGGGGTGGTTCAACTGATCGACGTCCGACCACTGCGCGGAAGCATAGGGATATCGATGAGTGTCGATACGGCATTCACTGCTGATCGGGCTGAGTGCGATACTGCTGCGGAGTGTGCCCGACCCTCAGGCCTTGGACTCAGAGCCTCGCCGCGGTTTCCCTGGGGCGGGCTGGGGAAGCACCTGGGCTGCAAACTCCGCGAGGCGGGATTCCTCAAGACTGAGGATGTGGAACTGGCCATCGCGTCGGACCGAGACCAGGCCCGCGGCTTCGAGTGTCTTGATGTGGTGCGAAATCGTTGGCTGCGAGAGGGGGAAGTTCTCAACGACCTGTGAGCAGTTCATGCTGCCCAGTTCGCGCAGGCGAGCGATCATCTGCCGCCGCGTGGGATCGGCGAGTGCCTTGGCGATTTTGACGAAGTCGGCGTCGAGCATGTCCTGAGGTAGTACGAGTGTATCGCTGCTGTGGGTTCGTGCCGCGAGGGGCTGGGCAGCGAATGCCTGGGTTGGGTGGCCGCGGGCTTCTCCGGACAAAAAGAAACAGGGCCCGGATTGCTCCGGGCCCTGGCGAGTTCAGTTGCTTCTGGATCGTCTTACGGGATGCGTGAGACGTTGTTGGTGAAGCCCAGCGGCACGCCGGTGGTGGCCCAGCCGCCGCCCAGGAGGAGGTCGTAGTGGGTCATCGTCATGACGAAGGGGGAGATGGAGGAGGCGTCCACCGAGAACCAGGTGGGGCCGGTGCGGTTGGTGAGTTCGGTGCGTTCGTGCAGGCGAACTTCAGCGAAGCCTCGTGAGTTGACCGTCACGTTGAAGATGGAGTTGGTGCCATCGGTGAAGTTGAGGCGGATGGAGATGGTGGCGTTGGCCGAAGCGGGGTTGTAGAGGTAGAGGTACTCGAGGAACTTGTTGCCGGCCAGTGCCGGGTCCATGAAGGCATCGCCGAAGAGGTAGCGGGTGCCGGCCGTGGTGGCGCCGGTCGAGGAATCGCCATCGCCCTGCTGGTAGTTGGCACCGTTGACGGTGATGGGCAGGCTCGAGGTGTAGCGGAGGCCGACGGGCTGATCGGCGATGAGACCGAAGTCATCGTCGGTGAGGACGACCTGACCCTTGGCCTTCACATCGAAGGTCCGGCTGAACTGCGGGAGCGTGTTGCGGAGGTAGCTGCCGGTCAGCGTCACGGTGACGGGCACATTGTTGGGGTTGAAGAAGATCGCTTCGGAGCGGCTGAAGGTGCCCTTGGTGAAGTTGGTGATTGCACCGGCGGTGGCTCCGTTGTCGGGGTCACCCAGGAGGCCCCACGCGGCGTCGGAGCCGATCTCGTAGTGGCTGAGGGAGGCTGCAACGCCCTCGAACGCGGCGTTGTTGGCCGAGCTGGTGGCGGTGGAGGTGAGGACGACGCTGAAGATGCCAACCGGGAAGTTGGGGATGTCGTTGATGCTGAAGCCGCCGCGACGGTTGGCTGCGAAGGTCTTGGTCAGGCTCGCTGCAGGCTGATCGTTCTGATAGGCCGTCAGCGTGACATCGACCTCGAAGGCTGCGGGGTTGTAGAAGACGATGAAGTCGAGAACGTTGCCGGTGTCGCGTTCGACGCGGGCGAAGTTCCACTGCGAGCTGAGGCGTTCGGTGAAGGAGTCACCGATGGAGGAGCCGAAGTCGTAGTGGGCGAGGGTCGCGCCAAGGGGCTGATCCGACTCGATGATGACCGAGTAGGGTTCGTTCTTGCGGACGCCGGTGGAGATGTAGTTGGTGCCATCGACGATGGTGACACCGCCGCGTGCGCCGGCGACGACGGATCCGTTGGCGATCACGGTCTGCGTGTCGCTCATTTCGTAGCGGAGGTAGACGGTGTAGTTGGCAGTGACCGAGTTGGGATTGATGATGGAGATGAACTCGCGAGTCTGATCGCTGGCGAATCCTTCGGGGAAGTAGAGCTGGTGAACGGCCGGAGTGGCGTCCAGGCAGAGCTGGTAGGAGCCGATCGAATCGCCCAGGCCGTCAACGATGACCCAGTACTCGGCGTTGGCGACGCCGTCGAAGCTGAGGTTGGCGATGACGCCGGCGTAGCCGTCGGCGTCGAAGGCGATGCGGGAGGCAATCTGCTCGTTGGCGGCGTTGAGCACCGTCAGCGAGGCATCCAGGAGCGAACCCTGGGGAGTGATGATCTGCAGGTAGACCTTGCCGGTCGAAGGAGCCACGAACTTGAACAGGTCGCGGTCGCCGGGAATGTTGATCTGATCGTCGTAGCAGACATCGCCCGTCCGTGTGGAGGGGGTGATGACGGTCGGGTTCGCAAAGTCGATCTCGCCGGGATCGGTGCCGCCGGGTGCTGCGGGCCCTTCGATCTTCACGCGGTATTCACCGGTGTTGGTCGCGGTGGGCACGGGGACCTGAGCCTGAACCAGGATGTAGTACCTGACGTTGCTGACCGCACCAGTGATCGTGACAGTGACTTCCTGGAGGGCCGAGGTGGCGATCACCTGCTGGATCTGGGTGCCGCCGGTGCCGTTGGCGATGAAGAGCGTGACCTTGGGAGCCAGGCGGCCGACGGTTCCGGCGAAGGGCGTGATGGTGATGGCGTAGTCACCCGCGTTGCGAGTGGTGAAGTTGAAGAGGTCGGTGTCGCCCGAGGGGCTGATCGTCGGGTTGCCTGCTTCGCCGCCGGCGTTGCCGCCGACCTGACCCAGACCGGTGACCGAGCTGACGGGGATGACCGCCTGCTGGTTGGAAAGAGTCCACTCATCGAGGTTGGGGTAGTCGTCGATGGGCGAGGTGTTGATCGAGACCGTGTAGTCACCGGTGATCGTGGTTTCGACGTTGGGGATGCCCGGATCCTCGAAGCCCTGAACGATGATGAAGTAGGTGGTGCCGCGGGTGACGTTGAAGGTCACGCTGGCCTGGTAGAAGAAGGCGTTGTCCTCGCCGAAGGCCTGCGCGGGCAGGGCCGACGTGTCGAGGATGATGTTGGCGTTGGCATCGACGATGGTGACCATCGGACGGATGATGCTGTTGGTCGGACGGCTGATCAGGATGGAGGCTTCGCCGTTGGCCGGAGCACTGAACTTGAACAGGTCGGTGTCCGAGACCTTCTCGATGATGCCCGCACCATTGCCGCGACCGGTGACGGAGTCGATCGTGATGTTGGTCGCGAGGTTGAACTCGCGGTTGTCGTAGGCCGTGGAGGGCGGTGCGACGAACGGCGGGAGGGTCGAGCCGTCGGCGTGATCGTCGGTGGGATCGAAGTTCAGCGTGAGCTTGTAGCGACCCGCGCCGACGTTGGGATTCTGAGCCTTGACGACGATGTAGTAGTAGGGGTAGACACGGTCTTCGGGGCCTGCGCCGACCGGATCGACATCGATCACGCGCTCGGGGCTGACGGGGAAGAGGACCGACGGGGCCGTCACGGCGTTGGGATTGTCGTTGTTGCCGATCCGCAGCAGGACGGGGTTGCCAACGGGGTCTTCGCTGACCTCGTAGATGGAGAGTGCTGCCGTGAGCGACGAGTCAAGGCTCGTCACGGTCGCACGCATGCGCTGGTAGTCGATCGCCGAGATCCGGAAGATGTCCGAGTCGCCCGACACTTCGATGCTGCCGGTGACTTCACCCGAACCCAGGTGGTCAAAGAGGGTGATGTCGGTCGCACCGGCCCACTTGCCGAAGTCGGCGTAATCATCGACGAAGGGCACGCCCGACACGTCGATGGTGTAGCCACCTTCGGTGTTGTTGAGGCCCGTCGCCAGAATGATGAACTCCTGACCCGCCTGTGCGGCGGTGACCACGGACTGCACGAGCCCGCCCGCGGACGGCTGACCATCCGCGAGGAAGACCGGCAGGCCGTTGGCGCCGACCGTGAAGATGCGAAGCAGTGAGTTGAGACCGACGGCATCGTTCGTGAGCGTGATGCGCAGGTTGCCGAAGCCGGGCGTGATGAACCGCATCAGATCGACGTCGAGCGGCTTGACCGGCGTGTGGTTGATCACGCCGCGCTGTGAGCCCGTGCCCGCATTGCTGATCGCGATCACCGTGGCCAGATCCGGCTGCGTGTTGATGTTGTCGACATGGTCATCGGTCACCGACGTGTTGTCGGTGTCGATGTCCTGGGCCTGCTGGCCCATCGAGTTCACGACCAGGATGTACGAACCGAAGGCGGTCGCCCAGTTCGTCTCGCGGGCCAGGTTGTCGATCCGATCAGCCGGATCCGCAGCGCTGCCATCCGCGTAGCGCTGGCCGCTTTCGACCTGAACGAAGTACTGCTTTCCGGCCTCGACGCTGATGACGACGCGAGGATCGGTGCGGCGATAGGTGGCCGTGACGTCGCCTGAGGTGAACGTCTGGAACTCACCCACCAGCCCGGTGGCATCGTTGTTGTACGACACCTGCTGGAAGTCGTTGTCGAAGATGCGCAGCGCACCGTCGAGGCTGCTGTTGTAGGTCGCGGCGTCGCCGCGGAAGGTGTTGCCGAGCTGCTCGCCGTAGGAATCGCCGATGCCCAGCGTCGCCAGACGAATCTCGGCGGTGCCGGTGAACTCGGCGCGGAAGTAGTACAGATCCGTGTCGGTCAGCGTCGAGATGGTGCCAAGGTCAAAGCCCATCTGGTACGAGGCGTTGAGCGAAGGAGTCACGTGCTGCGTGCGGGTGGCGTTGCCGTGCAGCGGCGGGTTGTTGGCCCCGACGACATTGGTGCCGTCGCCCGAGGCCAGCGCGTTGTTGATCTTGATGGCGCCGACGAAGTTTCCGTCGACCGGTTCGGGGTTCCAGACGGCATTGATGTCGTCGAAGGTTCCATCGCCTTCGGTCGCGGGAGCGATCGGGAGGTCCGGCGGCAGTGCATCCGCCGTGATCGACAGCGTGTAACGACCCATGCCGAAGGCCGGCTGTCCGCCCTGGCCGGGGCCTGCGGAGATTTCGATGTAGTAGGTCTGCCCGCCCCAGAGCTTGATGCCCTCGAGCTGCAGGTCCGCGCCGGGGGCCGCGAGCGATTCATCGACCATGCCCGCCGGATCCGGGAAGGGAGGCGCAATCGTGTTGCTGCCCGGCTTGGTGAAGTCGTACACCAGGTTCAGGTCCGAGTCGTAGACGCGGACCCACACATTAAGGAAGGCGCCGCTGTCGGGTGCCACCGTGATCGAAAGACGCGTGGCGCGGCGGTCGTGATGGTCCCACGCGAAGGGATTGCCATCGTCGAAGACGCCCAGGGCGAAGACCTGTCCGGGCGCGGTGCCCGGATCGGTCGCATCGACTCCCGTCGAGACGCCGTTGCCCATCGCGGAGAAGTCAAAGAAGTCCGCAGCCAGGCCGCGGAACGCGGAGAACTGCGCGACGCCCAGCGCCGTGATCGGCGGGGCGAGGGGATCAAGCTGGACCTGGGTGAAGTCACCGCCCATGTAGAGCGGATCCTGCGGGTTGCCAGTGCGCAGGTTTGAGGCAATGCTCGGCTCTTCCGCATCGCCGCCGACGACCGTCGCCAGCGAACGGACGATGCCGTTGGCTCCCAGGCCGAAGGGGTTGAGGTAGAAGCCCGGGTCGGTCGAGGTGGGGTCCGTATTGCCATACGCGGCAAGGTTGCCCACGGGCTGACCTTCGAGGTCAGTGAAGTCGCCGCCGATCACCAGAATCGGCGCAATGGCCGTGTTGTTGATGTCCGCAGGATCCCATGTCTGCAGCGCATGGACCTCGCCGGTGCCGATGACGCCGCCGCCGAAGCCGATGCCGCCATCAACCATGGTGTCCCAGCGCAGGAACGGCTCGTACGCCCCGAGTTCAGGATCTGCCGTGAGCGGATCGGAGTTCGGACGGCCGAACTTGACGATGTTGCCCACGTTCGTCAGCGTGCCGGCATTCGTGAACGAGCCACCGATGACCAGCATCTGCTGGGCTTCATCCGGGCCTTCACCATCGGGATCGGTATCCTCGATGACCGCCAGCGCATTCACTGTGCCGTTGATCGTCGAAGGCTGCGCCGGACGCGAGGGCGAGCGGAAGTCGATGTCCGTGAGGCCTGCCTGACCGTCCCAGGTCGTGATGCCGCCCGTGAAGGAACCGCCGATGACCAGCGACAGCGGCGGGTCGTATGCGTCGGCCACCAGACCAAGGGGCGGCGGGCCAACCGAAGGATCGCGCTGTTCACCCGGATCCACGAAGTCGTAGGTCGTGAGCGCACGCACGCTGCCATCAAGGCCAATGCCGCGGTCCGTCCATGCGCCGTCATCGACACTGAACGATGCGAGGAAGTTGGCCGCGCTGCCGGGCACGTAGTTGAAGCCATCGAAGGCGCCGCCGACGTCGGTGAAGTCGCCGCCCATCGCGAGCACAACACCGCTGGGATCATCCAGCTGGGGAGCAGGACCGCTGCCGTCGGGATCAAACCCGACCGGATCGAATGTCGCGAAGGTGCGCACAGGGCCGTCGGTGCTTCCCAGCGGATCGAAGAAGCCCCATTCACCCGTGTTCTGATCCTGGCCGTAGCCGATCAGATTGCGGAAGAACAGCGGTCCGTTCGGCGAGGGAAGGATGATGGTGAAGTCGCCGCCGACCATCAGGATGTGATCGGAGAGGCCGTTGGCCGGGTTCTGCCCCGGGAACGGATCCCAGTCGAACATCGCGTAGATCTCGGGGCCGTTCGTGCCCGCCGTGTCCACGTTGTCGTTGAAACCGTACGTGACATTGTTCGCGGCATCGAAGAACTGCGCACCAGCGTACCAGTAATCCGAAGCATCCCAGCTCACCATGTTGCGTGAGGTCACCGGGTGAGCGGTGTTGGGGTTCGCGAGATTGAACATGCCGCCGATGAAGAGCGAGGTGCCCGCATCGTTGTTGTCGCCGGGGTGGTCATTGAGCATGTCCACCTGAGGCACGAACTGGAAGAGGTCGGTATCGCCCGAGCGGTAGATGCGGCCCGTTCCGGCTGCGTCCACAACGAAGCCGCGGTCACGCAGCGGGTTGTTGTTGCCATCGAGGGTGAGGCGAGCATCGCCCCACTGGAGCATCGTCGCCTTCGCGAACTCGCGACGGACCTGATTCGTCACGGCGCCGCCGCCGAAGATCGGATTGTTGACGTGATCGTCGACCGCCGTCTCGGGAGTCGGATCGAACGTGTGGTTCGATTCAATGTCGAGGGTGTACTGCACGGCGCTGTTCACTTCGAATCCGTCCACGACGATGAAGTAGCGCTTGTTGCCGATCAACTGCACTTCGAGCTGCGCCGAAGCGCCGACGAAGTTGTCATTGAAGGCAATCAGGACGCCATTCTCGTCGTAGAGGCGAACCGCCGGATCGGTCACCGGCGCAAGGCCCGTGGGCTGGACCGTGATGATCGTCGTGCCGCTGCCCAGCGACGTGAACTCGTATGAGTCAGTCTGGAAGACGGGGTTGGGAACGCCCGGAACCGGCGGGGTCGTCGGATCGCCAAAGCCGGTGAACGCACCCTGACCCGAGAAGACACGGGTCACGGCATTGAGCGTGATGTCCGTGGCAATGCCGTCAAAGACCAGGAAGAAGGGGCCCGTCGCGAGGTTGATGTTCGCGTTGGCGATCTCATCGCTGCGGACGCGGACGTAGAACACGTCGCCCGGGTTGGCCTTGAAGGTCGTGAACGCATCATTGATGCGGCCCGAATCGCTGTCCGCGGCGGTAGCGACCGCCTGACCCTGGGCGTTGTACACATCCAGACGGGTGTCAAGACGGCGGGCAAGGTTTGCCCGCTGCGTCGACTGAGCATTCACCGTCACAAGGCTGTCATAGAGCGTCCCCGCCGGCGCCACGTACTTGTAGACGATGTCTTGCTGACGAAGAGCCAGCTGGCCGAGAATCGGCACGATCGGCTGAGCCGGAGGGTCCGGGATCGGTGCCCCAAGCTCGCGACCGATGCCCGTGTCCACCGGGTTCTCTCCACCGATGTCAAAGCCGGTCGTCTGCGCATCCACACGCAGGGTGTAGGTGCCCGCCGCGGTGCCCTCGCTCGAAACCACCACGAAGTAGGTCTGGCCGGCTTCAGCGACAAAGCCCGCCCAGCCATCCTTCGCAATGCCTCGGGTCAGTCGACCGTTGTTCACGCCCTGCGCGACAATCGTCGTCTGGTCCGCGGCATACACCGTGACCCGCGTGTCCAGCGCCGAGATCGGCGCCTCGTTGGCGGTGTCCGAGAGAATCGACACGAAGTCCGTCGCAGGAGCGACAAACTGGTAGTAGTCATTATCGGTGGAGGAAGTCGCCGGGGTGATGGCCCCAGCCGAAGTTCCCAGACCATTGCCATCAAGGGCCACCACGATCGCCGTGGCAAACGAGCCTTCAAGCAGCGAACGCTGCTCGAGGCCTTCCATCATTCCGATCGACGAGCGATCGCTCTCCAGCCCCAGCGCGCGACCGACTGATCGCAGCAGGAGTGACGGAGATGCCCCAGCCGAGCCGATAGCGTGGGGGACGCTCTGGCGGGTGAAAGATACGGGACGGGACAGGCTCAGCTTCTTGAGCAGAGAACGAAAGTTCCCTCGATCCATGTCGTGCTCCAGACAACGGGTATGCGACCACCCTCGTCCCGCCGACGTTGTACATGCGACGGAGAGGAGAGGGAAGTCAGAAACGAAATCAGCACGAGCAAACCGCCCGTGCGAGCCTGAAAGGTACGCCCCGACCACACCGGATTCCCCACGCCACCCCAAGACATCCCGAACAGTTCATGGTCCGTTCAAAACCCGAACGATTCGACATGGTCCCAGCGTGAGTACCGGCACTGGCCGTTTTCAGATTCACACGACACGCCCGCTCGTGACGGACGGACTTACACAACCGACGTTGAGCATACCGAACAGAAGCGACGCCCGTCTACTGCATTCCGGGTTTCGGGCACGATCTGCTGACGGCCATGCTCAACCCCGGGGCGATCCTGGCCCCTGGGTTCATGCGGGTTCGTGCCTGCTTTCCCGTTGGTTCCCGCTGTTGGAACCTCTTGGCGCATTTGTCCGGGCAAATCCGGATCCGGGCTGCAAGGGGGCAAAAATCTACCTGTCCCAATCTCGCGCGATGCCACCCCTGGGCCATCCGAGCCTTCAAGACCCTGCATCTTGCTTATAAAGGATCTGTGTGTCGTGTATTTGGCCGGGCCGCATTGGCTCACACGCACAGACCCAATCCCCTCAACACCGCATCGAATGGTCGGCTCACTCCGGGTCGTGAAGATGCCGAACCGCATGGCGGGCCAGAATCTCGCTGGCGTGGTAAACGGGGAGGGGCGAGGCACCTGCTCCGATCAAGAGGGGGGCCTCGCTGCTTGCCAGAATCACTGCCTGACAGTGCTTGGCCGTACTGAGTTCACCGATGACCCTGGCTGCGAACTTCTGGGATTCAGTCGACGTGACACCCCGGAGCAGTTCCTTGAAGATGATCCGGTCAATCTCGCGGCGATCTGCTTCAGGCGGCGTTTCGACCTGAATGCCACGGACTCCCAATGGAATCTGAAACGTCGATGAGTTCATCACCAGTTCAGTCCCGATGATTCCAACCACTTTGTGACCATCGGCCGCGACCTCATCGGCAACGCAGTCGGCCATGGAGACCCAAGGGATCGGTGATCCCGCCGCGGCGACCTGAATCACCTGCTGGACCGCCGCGTCGGGCGTGATGCAGAACTTGGCCCCACATCGGGCCAGCAGCTCATTGCTGCGCTTGAGCAGCAACGCCACCTTCATCCAGTCGTTCCTTGAAATGGCATCAAGGTACTGCTCAAGCGGTTCATGGTGGACCGAGAAACGCACGTCCGCGGGCAACGACGTGTCTTCACTCAGCCTCAGGCTCAGCGTCTTGAGAAAGAGAGCTGCCCCCGTCGGACTCACCGCGGCAATTCCGATGTGCGCACTCACAGTCCTGATACTCCTCACATGCCCCGCGGCAAGACCGACCGGATCCGGGCGACGCCGCCCGTTCCACAGGATACGAACAGAAGATTCGCCCGGATCGTGCCCGGACGCTCATCACTGGTACAGTTCGGCCGATGAGCGCTCCGTCCGCCACCAATCGTGGTCCGTTTTTCATTCTTGGCCTTCAACCCGCCTTCGACCTCGATCAGGCCGCCGTTGAACGGGCATTCCTCAGGCAGGCCGCACGCCTCCATCCCGACCATGCACCGGACACGAGCCAGGACGACGATTCAGCCATCGCCGCCCTCAACGCGGCACGCGACCAACTCCTCGACCCCGAGCGCCGGGCCGGCATCCTTCTGGACCTCCTTGGTGGTCCCGCTCCCTCAGCCGACAAATCCCTTCCCGATGGCTTTCTGCTCGAGATGCTCGAAACACGCCAGGCCATGGAAGATGAACTGCGGGCGGACCCGCACGATGCCCGCGCTCGCTGGAGAACCTGGGCCCTCACGCGGCGAGCCGATTTCTGCCGGGCACTTATCGAACTCTTCGCGAAGGCTCCGGGAAACCCAGCCGTCCTCGCCACGATTCGCCGCGAACTCAATGCCTGGCGCTACATCGAACGCATGATCGAGCAACTCGATCCGGCGTTCTCTCACGGGTCCGAGGTCGACTGAGCAGAAGGTGCGTTCGCCGGATCATGCCAGGAATCGAGATCATTCTCGCAGCCCTCATGCCCCTGTGCCTTGCTGGCTCGGCAGTCTTCTCGTCATCCGAAACAGCACTCTTCAGTCTCACGCAGGCCGATCGCCTCCGCTTGCGAAGGACTGCCCCCGGTGCCTACAGCGCCGTCACGCGGCTCCTGGATTCGCCCAGGTCACTCCTGATCGCCGTGCTCATCGGCAACGTGACCGTCAACTCCGCCTACTACGTGCTCGCCGCGGCGGTCGGCAAGGCGTTCTTCGACACACTGGGACAGGTCGCCTTCGGCATCGGTGCACTGCTGGTCATGATCGCGGTGGGTGAGGTGCTCCCCAAATCCATCGCCGCGGCACACCGCGTTCCCTTCTGCCGCCTTCTGGCACGACCACTGGTCTGGTGCTTCCTGCTGGTGCGGCCCATCCACTCCTTCGCGGAAGGATTCGTCGTCGCACCCATCGTGCGGGTTCTGGTGCCGCGGCAGCACGAAGACGAAGGCTCCACGCTTTCTGCCCAGGAACTCGCTGCATTGCTGGACAAGGGAGCCCGCACTGGTGTGCTCGAATCGCAGGAACAGCGACTGATGGGCGAAGTGGTGCGGCTCAGCAGCGTCCGCGTCCGCGAAGTCATGGTCCCTCGTGTTGATGTGCAGTATCTGATGAGCGGTGCTGTCGCCGCCGATGTCTTCGAACTGGTCCGCCAGACCGGACAGACACGGTTCCTGCTCTGCCGCGGCGAACTCAGCGGCGATTCCATCCGCGGCTTTGTCGATGTCCAGCGCGTCATCACCGCCCTCTCGCGAGACGGACGCGGTCACGCGATGCCCGTCGATTCGCTGGCCGAACCCGTCTGTTTTGTTCCCGACCGGGCCAAGCTCGATCAGCTGCTCGATCATCTGCGCTCGATGCGAAGCGAGAGCGCTGTGTGCGTGAACGAAACCGGAGAGGTGACCGGCGTGGTCGAGCTCGATGCCGTGATCGCGGAACTGGTCGGGGTGGGAGTCGGTGCTTCAGCCGATGCACAGGGCAGTCCGCAGGTGCGCATGGTGGCGACTGGATCATGGGAAGTGCCAGGGCGGCTGGGCGTGCGTGACTGGGCGGAGTTCTTCGGCGACAGGAGCATCGCCTCGGATCCGCGGGTCAGCACGGTGGCGGGGATCATCATCGCCAAGCTCGGGCGTCTGCCGCGTGTAGGCGATGAAGTGCAGCTGGGCGGCCTGCATCTTCGGGTCGAATCACTCGATGGACGCGTGGTCGATCGCGTGCTGGTCACGCTCAAGGATGCCGGAGGTGTCGGATGATCGACACGTCACAATGGCTTGCGGGCGTTGCGTGGACGGGCACGATCCTCGCATCAGCGCTCTGCAGCGGCATCGAGACTGGCTGCTATTCGGTGAATCGAGTCCGCCTGGATCTGCGCGCGGGCCGCTCGACCCCGATCGATCATGCCGCCCGCATCATCCGCACCGAACTTGAGCTGCCCGAGCGGCTCCTGGCCACGCTGCTCATCGGCAACAACGTCGTGCATTTCCTCAGTGCCGAGTCGATGCACGCCTTCCTGCACCCTTTCGGTCTGCCCGAGGTGGCCCAGGCCGTTCTCAACACGCTGGTCATCGCGCCCGTGCTCTTCGTGCTCGGTGAGGCTGTTCCCAAGGAACTCTTCCGCATCCGCGCCGAGCAGCTCACGTACCAGTGCTCGCGGTTCCTCCTCGCCCTGAGGCTCTCGCTCACGGTGACGGGTGTGCTGTCGCTGGTGCGACTTGTCGTGGGTGCGGCCGAGCGGCTTGCTGGCCTGCCGCCCGCCGCGGCGAGCGATGCCCGCCAGCAGATCAGCACGCTGCTCAAGGAAGGTGCCACCCACGGTGTGCTCAGTGATTCACAGGTCACGCTGCTGGATCGCGCCCTCGCCTTTGCGGGCGTGACAGTGGGGGATGAGATGACGCCCTGGGCGCAGGTCAAGGCACTGCCGGCAGATGCCGACCATGCGCGGGCCATCCGCCTCCTGGCACAGGTCGCGTTCACGCGGCTTCCGGTTGTTGACCGGTACGGCAAGGTCGTCGGGGTGGTCAGGCAGGTCGATCTGCACCTCCAGCCCACAGGAACTGTTGCCAAGGTCATGACGCCCGTCGTGCGCCTGCGCAAGTCGACACCGGTGCCCGAAGCACTGCGGATGCTGGCCGGCGCCCGCTCCCGAATGGCCGTCATCGAGGACGATGCGGGGCTTCCGCTGGGAATCGCCTCGACACGCGATCTGGTCGAGCCGCTCACCGGCCAACTCGGGTGATCGGTGGGGCGTTTCGTCCGGTCATTGGCTGGGAGCCGCACTACACTCCGGCCATGCCCAAGGCTCTGGTCATCCGCGCTCCCGGTACCAACTGCGATCTTGAAATGTGCCGCGCCTTCACAAGCGCCGGTGCCACCGTTGAACTGGTGCACCTCGAAGCACTCTGCGCAGCGCCAGCTCAGATCAATGGCTTTGATCTCATTGGCTTCCCGGGCGGCTTCAGCTACGGCGATGACATCGCCTCCGGACGCCTCTTTGCCATGCGGATCAAGGAACGCCTGTACCCGTACCTGCGCGACGCCGCAGTCCGCGGCTGCCCCATGATCGGAGCCTGCAATGGCTTCCAGGTACTCGTGCAGACGGGCCTCCTCCCAGGCCCCGGAGCCGGAATCTCCTGGCCCGATGCACCTCCGGCCCAGTCAGTGGCTCTCACCGACAACCAGGATGCTCGCTTCCACGATCGATGGGTCGGCATGTCCTACGAAACCAATTCACACTGCATCTGGACCCGAGATCTGCTCGTCGAGGGACTCGACGACTCCATGCAGGCCATGATTCACCAGTTGCCCGTCGCACACGGCGAAGGCCGGTTCGTTGCCATCGACGATGCGACGCTCGAATCACTCGAACGCGGCGGTCAGGTCGCCGCACGCTACACAGACAACTACAACGGTTCCCAGCGTGCCATCGCCGGCATCTGCGATGCATCAGGCCGCATCTTCGGCCTCATGCCACACCCCGAACGCTACCTTTCCTGGAATCGCCATCCGTTCTGGACGCGCCTGCCCGCTTCGGTCCGCAAGGGCGACACGCCGGGGCTGCGCATGTTCAAGAACGCGGTCGAGGCCGCATCCAAGGCCTGGCAGCACGCCTGAACCGGCTCCAGCCTCTCCGATGTGATGGTGGTACCCCGCCGCGATGATCGCGGCACCGGGCGAGATCATCGAATCTCAGAACCCCAGCAGGTTTCTGATGTCGTTGTACGTCACGATCAGGAAGACGCACCCGATGAGCGCCAGCCCGGCCAGCGTCGCTGCCGACTGGAACGCCAGTGGCACCGGCTTGCCCCGAAGCTGCTCCCACAGAATGAACAGGAACTGCCCGCCATCCACGATCGGCAGCGGCAGGAAGTTCACCACGGCCAGATTCACGCTGATCAGCGCGAGGAAGAAGAGCAGCCAGATGAAGCCGCGGCCTGCCACCAGCGTTCCAAGATGCGCGATGCCCACCGGCCCCTTGAGATGCTCCACCTTCACGGTGCCCTGGAAGAGTCTCGCGAAGGTCATGTAGGTGGTGAGCATCACCCGCTTGGTTTCGGCGAAACCCATGCCCAGCGCTTCCGCCGGTGAAGTTGCCTTGAGCAGGATCTCCTCGGTCTGGAACAGACCAGGACTGATCGGGCTCTTCCAGCCAAGACTGTTGATCGCCCGAACATCCTCCTCATTCAGCCGCCAGGAGAGGCTCTCGATCGCGGCCTCCTCACTCAGCACGCCATCCACCGGCCGGCGGAACCGCACCTCGACCATCGTCGGCTTTGTTCCCGCGGCGTACGTACCGCCGGCCCGCGGCGAGGTCGCTTCACGCAGCGCGTGTCGGATATCCGCGAAGTTCGCCACGGGGCGGCCATCGATGCTGACGATGCGGGCCCCGGGAATCGTGAAGACTCCCGACGCCGCAGGAGCGAAACGAGTCTGAGTGCCCGGGTGATTCAGCGAAGGCAAGGGCAACGATACCAGAGCCAGATCGCGAGCCGTGTCGCCGACACCAAAGCCGATCTGGCCCTTGGCATTCACGCTGACATCGGAGAGCACGATTTCCTTGAAGGCGCCCGCCTCATCCTTGCGAAGAACGGTCACCGCGATCGATGCTCCCTTGCGGGCCTGGATCTCAGCCATGCCCTCGGCAATGGAGGGAAACTGTGCGTTGCCAAGCCGGGCGAAGATGTCGCCACTGCGAAGCCCCGCCGCTTCCGACCGCTCGGTCGTCTGTCCCACCGTCATCACGGGCATCAGGCCCAGGAGGTGATCGATCGGCACCACGGCCCGAGTCGCACGCTGGAGATAGTCAAGCTGCATCTCCGGGCGAGGCACGAACGTGTGTGTCACCGACTGCGAACCATCCTTGAACACCGCCGTCACGGCCTCGCCGCCCGATGTCGCCAATGCAGTGAACAACTCCGACCCATCGGTGACCGGCCTTCCATTGATCGACTCGATGGTCATCCCCGGAGTCAGGCCCTTGAGCCCCAGCGACTCGAACGCGGCGACCATCTCGCTGGCTTCCTGTTCGTTCCTGGCCGTCAGCACCGAAGCGCTGCGCGCAGGTTCGATGCCCAGTTCCAGCATGCCGCTCTCGGCACCGACGGTGGGCTTGATGATGAAGTTCAGCGGCGTGGCATTGCCGCGGCGGGCCACCAGAAGTTCAATCGCCGAATCACGCTCCGCCATCGCCGTCGCCAGCATCAGATCGCTGAACGAGTTGGGCTTGCTCCCATTGATGGCAATGATCGAATCGCCCGGAGCCAGCCCCGCGCGAGTGACTCCCGCAGAGTCGGCGTTGAGCGCCGTCGCCAATGCCGCGGGAGAGCCCGGTGCCACCGCACCCACCTTCGCAGGCTCCACCTTCATGCCCACCATGAAGACACAGACAAACAATGCCGCGGCGGTAATGATGTTCATCACCACACCCGCCGAGATCACCACCAGCCGCTTCCAGGGCTTGCACGACTGAAAACTATCCGACGCCTCACTGACCGCATACGGATTTCCGTCCTCTTGCCCCAGCATCTTCACATACCCGCCGAACGGAAGCGCATTGAGGCGGTACTCCGTCGGACTCAGGTCCGACGCTGAACGTTCCTTCTGTCGGCGGAGATACTCGCGTTCGCTGGAACCCGCCTGAACTCCCAGTCCCTTGCGGAATGAGAGGATGGCCGGCCCGAAGCCGACCGCAAAGGCCATGACGCGGATGCCCGCCCACCTCGCGGCGACGAAATGGCCCAGTTCATGGATGAACACGATCAGGCCGAAGCCAAGGAGGACGAGCAGGAAGTCGAGTGTGGTGCCGAACATGGTAATGGTTTCCTGAATCGTTGAGATATCGGCCCAATCCCGGCCTGTCTTCGCACCGATCCCCGTGCAAGGGGTTTCCCGCAGCAGAGAATGTGCCCATCTGCAACGGATCCGTACCGGCGAGTGAGTTCCTACGCTGCGCCCGCCGCCGCGGTTCGGTGGCTGAAAGGTACGGCTGTTGACGCACCAATGCGAGCGAGTCATCGTGGTGGGGGGAGGAATCGCCGGCATCGCCGCCGCGGTCACCCTTGCCCGCGCCGGGATCGCCGTCACGCTCCTCGAACAACGCCGTCGCTTGGGCGGGCGGGCCACCTCCTTCATCGACGCGGCATCAGATGAAGTGCTTGACAACTGCCAGCACGTCGCACTGGGGTGCTGCACCAGCTATCTCGAACTCTGCTCAATGCTCGGCGTGCTTGATCGGTTTGATTGGCACGACCGCCAGTACTGGGTTCAGCCCCATGCTGATGGCTCAGCTTCCACCAGCATCATCCGTCCAGGCTGGCTGCCAGCCCCGCTCCATCACGCGGCATCATTCCTGGGGGCCCGGTTCCTGACCGTCGAAGCCAAGCTCGCCATCGCCGCGGCGATCCGCGAACTGCTCGTCATCGACCGCAGCGCGTGGAAAGACAAAACCTTCCTCGAGTTCCTTGTCGCCACCCAGCAGCCCGCGTGTGCCATCAGCAGATTCTGGGAGCCGGTGGTGGTGAGTGCCTGCAATCTCTCGTCAAGCCGCGTCTGTGCCGCATCTGCCATGCAGGTCTTTCAGGATGGCCTGCTTCATTCAGCGCAGGCGTGCAGGATCGGCATTCCGCGCGTGGCCATGGTGGATCTGTACGCGCAGGTGGAGCCGATCCTCGCTGCCGCGGGTGGTGAGGTGCGCTTCGCCAGTGCCGTTTCGTCCATCAAGCCCAGTCGCGTTCAGCTCGCCTCCGGCCAGGTGCTCGATGCCGATGCGGTCGTCGCGGCCTTGCCGCTCGAACGCGCGATGACGATGGTGAAGGATGAGGCCGGGGCACCTGATGAACGGCTCGCGGGCGCATCAGATGTCCTCTCGCATTCGCCGATCATCGGTGTGCACCTTGAGTTTGATGCGCCGCTGCTGCCGATGCAGCACGCCGTGCTGGTCGATTGTGCGACACAATGGGTCTTCGCGAAGGACACGCGAGCGACCCGGCTGCACGCTGTCATTTCCGGGGCCGACGCCATCGTCGATCTTGATCCATCCGCCATCCTCGATCTGGTGGAGCAGGATCTGCGACGTTGCTTTGCGCAATCTTCACGGGGCGTTTCGAGGATTCGCGGGCGTGTCGTCAAGGAACGAAGGGCCACCTTCGCCGCGACTCCTGCCATGGAACGCTGGCGGAGCGGATTGCGGCAGGAACCAGGGAAAGTTGTGCTTGCCGGCGACTACACGAACACGGATTGGCCGGCGACGATGGAGGGGGCCGCCCGCTCCGGATTCGCCGCGGCGGCGGTGGTGGTTCAGCGTGCCCGGCGCGGCCGCTCAATCTGACGGCGATCTGCCGGAGGCTGGCTGTTGAGAACCTGACAATTGCAACCTTTTGTGCGGTCTTCACACTCCGCTTGCAGTGTCCGTTAGGGTCTCGTACTATTCGCCGGATCGGCTTCGGTCTGGACGCTCGCAGGGTGGGGCCTAGACTGTGGCGGCATCGGACCAGAAGTGGGCCGGATGTGGCTGGCAGGCTGGTACGGCTCATTCTCGCCAGCGTCGCCCAGCGTCTACTGGGCGAGAACGGATGAATCAGATTCGAGCGGGGCACTGAGAGCGAACGCATGAACGGCGCGAAGACTTGGCAAATCGTTCTGATCGTCGTAGCCGTACTGGCTGCCTCTGCCAGCCTTTGGTACCAGATTTTCGGTGGCGACGATCTCTCTTCTTCAGATTCGATCACGGTCGTGGATGTGAAGACGGGCGAACTGTTCAAGAGCCCAAAGCCCTCCAAGCGGGCCATTGAACTTCCCGCGGTGAATCCCAACACAAAGACCAACACCCTTGTCCCGGCCTACCAGGAGAACGGTGAGTGGTTCGTGTCGGAGTTGTTTGTCGGGTATGCCCGGGCCAACAGCGGCAAAGGGGCCGATTCGATCTTCAAGGAGGCTCAGGGTGGCAAGATCAACGCCAAGTCGCCTGAGCCGGTTGTGGTCGACCTGTTCAAGGAGCCCTGATACCCTCGGCTCAGCAGTTCAGGTGGGGCTTTGAAGCGGTGGACATCGATCGTTGAGGTTGGTGGCGGTGTGGGATGCTGGGGGGAGCCTGCCCCTTTCTTCTGGGGCGATTTCCATCGGGTGCACTAAGGAAGTATCACATGCGGAAAGACAGTACATTCGGTCGCGTTCGAAGCGCCTTCACGCTGATCGAACTTCTCGTGGTGATCGCCATCATCGCGCTGCTCATCAGTGTGCTGCTCCCAGCCCTGGGCCTCGCGCGTGAGTCGGCCCGTTCACTCGTGTGCAGCAGCATGCTCCGCTCGCTGGGCCAGGCCCAGCTGGGGTACGCCGTCTCCAATCAGGACTATTTCGCCGCGTACATGACGTCGGGTGCCGATTGCATGTTCACCAACGGCGCGGCGGTCGAGTTCGACAAGACTCCTTCGACGCCCACCAGTTCATTCGACTGGATCAGCCCGACGATGGGCGAATCGGCCGGCCTTTCGCCCAACCGTGCCCGCCGCACGCTTGAGATCTTCAACAAGTTCGGCTGCCCCTCGCAGCGCAAGATCAACGACATCGTGTGGCCGGGTGTCTCACCCAACGACATGTCGCAGTTCATGACCGCCCAGCGCGATCTCATCTTCAAGGGCGTCAGCTACCTTCAGCCCGCAGCATTCGCCTACCCCAGCAGCGCTGCGCCTGATTCCATCAAGAAGTACGCCCCCAAGGGAAGTTCGGCCGCGCCGCGGACATTCGTCACCAGCTTCCCCACGCCCGCGGTCATGCCCGCAGCCTACGTGCCGCGCATCGACAAGCTCGGCATCCAGGCCTCGAACAAAGTCCTCGCTGGCGACGGCACGCGTTACTGGAGCGAGGATGCCTCCAACCGCCTCCTTGACTTCGACCCGGATCCGGATCCGGCGTACTACGGATCATTCACCGATCCAGGTCCGATCTTCGACGACTCGACCGCCTACGCCCGCAGCAACTCGCGCAGCCCCGGCCGCGTGAATGTGAAGCTCTCGATGCGTCACGCCAGCAACATGAACGCCTGCTTCTTCGATGGCAGCGTCCGCACCATCAAGCAGGTCGATGCCTACACCAAGGTCGAGTACTGGTACCCCGGCGGCAGCGTCTTCTCCGGCGCCCGCGCCACTCCCGAAGCTCGCGCCGCCTACGAAGTCAACAAGCCGATTCCCTGAGTCTGGCTGCAGTCCTTCGCCCGAAGCCCTCACCACCCCGCGTCCGCACGCGGGGTTTTTCGTTCCCTGCCGCGGCTCGACGGGCTTGGCATGAATGATCGGGAAGTCATGCACCGCGCGCCGACACCCCGCCGCGGCGGGTTCCTACGCTTTCTTCCATGACTTGCCTCAAGTTCGGAATGATCGGTGGCGGCCAGGGCGCATTCATCGGCGCCGTGCATCGCACTGCCGCGTGCCTTGACCATGGTGCCGTCTTCACCGCCGGATGCCTCTCATCCACGCCCCAGCGCGCCCTCGAATCAGGCCGCCAGCTCGGCCTTGCAGACAGCCGCAACTACCCGACCTGGGAGGCGATGCTCGAAGGCGAATCGAAGCTCCCCAAGGGTGAACGCATCGACTTCGTCTCGATCGTCACGCCCAATCACGTTCACTTCGCGCCGGCACTGGCCTTCACCAAGGCCGGGTTCCACGTCGTCTGCGACAAGCCGCTCGTTCACACGAGCCAGCAGGCCGCGCAGCTGCGCGACGCCGTCGCCGCGGCGGGCACCGTCTTTGCCGTCACGTACAACTACAGCGGCTACCCGATGGTCAAGCACGCTCGCCACCTGGTGAGCACCGGTGTGCTGGGCGAGATCCGCAAGATCGTCGTCGAATACAACCAGGGCTGGCTCGCAGGCAAGCTCGAAGAAACCGGCCAGAAGCAGGCCGACTGGCGCACCGACCCCGCGCGCAGCGGCCTTGGCGGCGCGATTGGTGACATCGGCTCACACGCCGAACAGCTCACCTCGTACATCACCGGCCTTGAAATCTCCGAACTCTGCGCGGATCTCACCACCTTCGTCGCCGGTCGCAGG
>JBILUL010000198.1:0-8094 GCA_044371005.1 Phycisphaerales bacterium
ATTCTGGGCCACGGCGGTGCAGGCCAGGCCAGCCAACGTAGCAATCATCAACGTCTTCTTCATGAGATAAAACTCCTCTCGAAACTTTCGGGCCGACATGACCCATGGGAGAAACACCAATCACACAATAACCCAGGCACTGCTCAATGCAGTTTGGGTGTCACACGCAACAGGACTATCAGTATCGGAAGACCATCCGGGGTAACGCCAGTTGTACAAACAACCTGACAACCAACTCTGTTCTCGGACCAAGCCATCCTGACCAGATCAAACAAACGCTACACATTCCGAAATCACACGAACTCCTCAACACTTCCACTTGAAACGCTCGGCTACCAACCCACCTCGATCGCTTCCCACCCGCTTCCCCCATCACCGCCAGTTCGGGGTACTCAGACGAATCCCAGCCCCACTCGTTCGCTGACAGCCAACCATCCATCACCGACATCTGCTGATGGGCCGCACTCCGGGCCCCTTGATTCCGTCCCACCCAGCGAAACAACCAATCAAGACTTGTACCACTGCTCGGATGTTTCCTGACAGGTTACACGGAGAGCCTGCGGCGGAGTCGCCGCTTCAGACAGCATAACCGATAGAAACGGCGATGCAAGGAATAAATGCAGCGAAAATGACGAGAGGTTGACGAAAAGTGAACCTCCACCACCGCAGGACAAGCCCATTGCACCCGATAACTCGGTGCCGATTCTCTGCAGAAGCGAATTCTTCGAAAACACGTGTCTCATCGGGGCTGAATGATCCATCATGCGAGCGTTGTTTTCGCGCTCACCGTGAGCGATGCCTTGCCTTGCCGCGGTGCCTGCTGATGCGTTTTCTTCGCGCGGTGTGCTGACCAATCGGTCACCTGGCGGTCCGGCGACAGCTCATCCGCATGGATCCGAAGCAGGTCGTAGGTATTGTCACGCTGCGCTGGGGTGAACCCTGATTCCCGAATCAGTTTGCAGAGCACCGCCTCATCAAGGCAGTACGTAGTGCCAGCACTGCTGACGACGTTCTCCTCCATCATCACGCTTCCCATGTCATTGGCGCCAAAGCACAGACCGAGCTGACCAATGTGCGGCCCCATCGTGACCCAGGAACTGCCGATCGAGTAGATATTGTCCAGCACCAGCCGGCTCGTCGCCTGCGTCCGCAAGTAGTCGGTTGCACCAGACATCCGTACGCGGCGTCCAAACTCCGCCGCGGCGGGCCCAAGGGTTCTGTAGTCAACCTCCGGATTCGCACCCCACGCAAACGCCTCCGCCACCACATCACCCGGGAAGGGGGCTTCCAGTTCGCCTGGAAGCGTTCCCCAATCCTTGACCCGACCCAGCGGCGTGTTCTCCCGCTGGAAAGGCCACGAAATGAACGCCTTGTAGTGACCAAATCCCCAGTTCCGCCCCGATGCGGGAATGCCAGGCGCCGCCCCCACCGACGAAGCGTCACGAAGCGCCCGATCCTGCCACTGCCGCACCAGCATCATGTGATGCACGCGATCCGCGTACCCCTCGATGTGCCCGAACATCATCGTCGCGCTGGTGAACATTCCAAGCGAGTGCGCCACATACATGACCGTCAGCCAGCTCTCAGCATCGCACTTGCCAAGCCCGATCTTGCGCCGCACCGGATCGGCGAAAATCTCGCCGCCGCCGCCGGGCAGACTGTCCATCCCTGCCTCTCGGAGCTTGACCATCACCCAGCGGACTTTGGCCTCGAAGTTCTCGCCCGGCGGATTGAAGAAGTGCACGAACTCGACAAACTCCGGCGGAGAGAATGCATGCACGTGGATCCTGGGGTATCGCTCCTTGATCGCGCGGAGCAGCCCGAGATACCAATCCAGCGGCAGTGCCGGATTCATGCCGCCCTGCATCAGGATCTGTGTGCCGCCGATCGCCGCGAGCTCGCCGATCTTCTCCAGAATCTCCGAGTACTCAAGCGTGTAGGCATCGTGATCGCCCGCATCACGCCTGAACGCACAGAACGTGCACTTGGCATTGCAGACATTGGTGTAGTTGATGTTCCGGTCGATGATGTAGGTGCGAATCGCATCGCCGTGCAGCGCGCGGCACCGGGCATCGGCCCACCGCCCCAGCACAGGCATGGACGCCGATCGCATGAGTTCCAACGCCTGATCGCGTGTCAGACGCGCCTGCCCAGCAGCGACGTCAGCCAACAGGCCACCGTCAAGAGCACTGTGTTGGGGATACTCCACGGGCGGCTGATACATACTCGACATGCCGCATCGTAGCCGCGGCTCCGCAGCTTTCAATAAATACTGAAAGTCGGAGTCCCCACCGCCGCCACCATCCCCGCCAACATCCAGGTGTAAGCCCGGAAGAAGCCTGGCACGATTCCCTGATGGTGAAAAAGAAAAGAGCCCCGCATCCACAGAGTCTGGGACACGGGGCCGGAGGGGGATGCCACGGTTTGGGCTCTTGACCCCGAGCAGGGGCGTCGCGAAACGACTTGTGTAGCACTCGAAGTGGGGAAGTTTAAGCTCTGGTGTGCTTTCGGACAAGTCCCAGATCCAGATTCACTTCTGTTTATTTGAATCCAGCAACCCTACCGAAGACCTACCATTGATCACCGAAAGGTTCGGATACCCAACCATCGGTGACGCGCCACGGGTCAGCAGATCGACTGTCTGGGCCGGCGTGAGCGTCGGAGACAGGGCGATCAGCTTGGCGGCAAGGTTGGCGACATTGGGAGCCGCCATCGATGTTCCTGAGTACTTCATCCGCTTGCCACCTGGAACGTAGCTGTCCACCTCGTACCCGTTGGCGTACAGCTTCACATTCTTGCCGAAGGTCGTGAACCCTGTCGGTTTGCCCGACATGTCGACCGCACCGACGGTGAGGAGATTGGGAAGGTTCAGGCCGCTGGGGATGAACTGCACGAATCCGTTGTCGTTGTCGCTGTTGCCCGCCGCGGCGATGAAGAGGATCTCCGGTGCCGACTTGATTGCCGACTCAAGACCATCTCGCTCGATGGCAAAGAGCCGCGCCGCCATCTCGGCCCGCTCCTGCGGCGTCGAGCCGATGCCCTTCTTCTCCAACGCCGCCTCGATGTCCTTGAAGCTGCCGCCCCAGCTCATGTTGACCACCCGAACGCCGGCCGCCTTCATGTACGCCACAGCAGCGTTGTAGCTTGCTGCCGTCTTGCGGCTGAGTGCTTCGCTCGGCGCATGAAGCGGAATCTCCCGGAAGTCAAACGTGAGCCGGCAGGCGAGGAGTCGAACAAACGGATTGCCCGCCGCGGCGATTCCGGCCACGTGCGTGCCGTGGCTGTAGCCTCCATAGAGCCCCAGATCCTCGATGAACGGAAGCACCTGATCGGACTTGAGAGATCCCATGTACTTCTTGAGGGCGGTCGCCTCTGAGCTCTCGATGTTGGCCTGCAGATCCATCATGCCCTTGGTGTGCGACTCGACGAGTCCGAGTGGGCTGCGCAGCTCCGTCACCGCATGCAGGAGCTCCGGTACGGGATTGGCTTCCAGGTCGAAGGCAATGCCGTTGATGTCGTCGACGAATCCATTGCCATCGTCGTCCTTGCCATTGGCCTTCTCTTTCGCATTCACGTAGAGCTGACCTGAGAATGGGGCAACGTCCAGACCCGAGTCCCAGATGCAGACGACCACCGGGGAGGCCTTGGTCTGCTCGCTGAGCGTGACGAGCGTTGACGTCCAGTTGTCTGCCATCGCCGTCGCATTCGCGGCGATGAGGTCGCCATACACCGATGCAGCGGCAGGCTGCAGCGGCAGCATGAGGTCCATCGTCATCCTCGCCGCGACCAGTCCGCGAGCCAGATCGCTGCTGAGTTCACCCTTGGCCGTCTCCACGACAGGATCAAGGCCGCCCTTGATCTGACCGAGAATCAGCTCACGCGAGATCATCTCGGCGCGGCCCTTGGCTGACGTGATGTCTTCCCTCACCTTGTCCCAGGGCAGCGGGGCGAGATTCTTCTTGAGTTCGGCTGCGAATGCCTTCTGGAATGCATCGCCGCTCAGGCCAGCCTTCTTCGCAGCCACGAACGCCGCGACGCTCTGCCCGGTCATCAGTTTCTTCGATTCCTTGAGTTCGATGGCCCGGATCTTGTCGGTGAAAGGCAGGGCATCGTCGAAACGGCCTTCGAGCAGCGCGATGCTCTGAAGCACTCCGTAGTACTGCTGGAGCGTCGGCTTGTCCTGAATGTCAAACTTGGCAAGGTCGGACTCGATGTCGGCCTTGACCTTCTGGAGAAACTCCTTGAACGGCTTGTCGGACACGAGGAAATCAGATGCCTTGCCGCTGATGGTGTAGGTGTGAACCGGCAGGTCCGCCGCGGTCTTCACCTGCACCTTGGCAGGAGGCTGCTGCTGGCCGAATGCTGACGATGGGACGGCCATTCCGGCCACGAGCACGAGGATTGCCGACAGAGAGCGCTGACGCATGAATGACACTCCAGGAAATGCAGAAACAGGACCAGACCAGACGCGGCAGACCGGGAGACAAGGCACCTGGCCAACGAAGCGCCGCGTTGATCAGCAAGGGTATTCGGTTGATGCACGCGGCATCTGACAGGGCTCCCCGGGACGTGGATCAACGAGAGCCTGGCGATGATGTTCGAGGTTGGCATGCGACCATTGGCATGGCACCCGATCCGCCCGGAGCGATTGCCCGACCGAAGGTCAGGGAATGCAGTCGCCCCGCTCCCATGCGCCAATGAATGACTCGATGTCGGCACCATCAACGCCGCCATCCCCGCTGACGTCCGCGGCACAACCTCCGGCTGCAAATGCGGTGAAGAACGACTCGATGTCGGCACCGTCCACGCCACCATCGGAGTTGAAATCCGCGATGCAGGCGGGAACCTCCCCCACCAACACAGTCGCCTCCTGGCTGCGCGCCTGCCCGCACAGATCGGTCACGATGCACGCATAGATCCCGTTGCATTCCCTGGCCGTCGCACCAGTGAACTGCAGGGTTCGGGTCGTCGCGCCGGAGATGACTGCTTCTCCCTCGTCCGCGGCCAGCAGCGGGAGTCCGTTTCGGGTCCACTGGAATGTGGCCCGCGCACTTGCCTCCACCTCGATCTGAAGCAGTGCGGTGGAGCCCGGGCAGAGTGAAGCACCCTGCGGCTGCACGACAAAGCGAGGCAATGGGCCCGAAGGACGCCACGCCCCGATGTAGCCGCTCGCGCGGCCGTCGGATCTCGCGAACTCGCCGCCGAGGAACACCGTTGAATCAGGGGCGACCGCGATCGATCGCACTTCGCCATCAACACCGTCTCCCAAGGGGATTGCAAGCCCGGCGGCAATGCGTCCGATGCCAGGTGCAGTTGCACCATTCAGCTGCGTGAAACTCCCTCCGACAAGCACATCGGTCTCGTTCCCGAATCCGGGCGCGAGCGCACGAACCGGACCGTTTGTTCCCGTGCCCAGGGGCATCCATCGTCCGCCCACAAGCTGCGACAGATTTCTCGACACTCCACCGACCCCGACGTGAGTGAACTCACCCCCGACAACAAAGCCGCCACCGGGCAAGGCCACGATGGCATTCACTCGTCCATTGAGGCCTGAATCGACGCTGGCCCACGTAGTTGCCCCGATGCCCCAGATTGCAAAGCCGCGCATGAGGCGTGTACCTGATGTGAGAAAATCACCCGCAGCGTAGATCACGCCCGTTGGATCCATACTCACGGCGTTGACTTTTGAATCAAAGCCAGGCCCCATCGGAGCCCAACCTCCACTGGTGCTTGTGTAGCGAGCGATGTTGGCGGGCACACGGAACTGTCCACCGGCAATCACCTCGAATTGACCGCCAGCAAGCGCGCGTGATGCGAGCGTGAGGACAACGCCGTCAAGACCGCTTCCCAGCGGAGTCCAGCCGCGTGTGTCCCATTGTGCGACTGCTGGTGCAGCGATCCCTCCGATGTGTCTGAACTCGCCCCCGACGATCAGGGAGCCGTCAGGCAGCCGCGTGATGGCATGCACGGGGAAATCCGGGCGATCGCCCATGGAGTGCCAGGATTGAGATGACGCTTCAAACCTTGCGAGGCCGTAGGTTGGTCCTTCGACGGCGTTGACCAGAAACTCCCCCCCGCAGACCAGATCGCCCGAGGGCAATGCGAGCATCGTGGTCGCAGCTGCACTGAGGCCCTCCCCGGCGGCCCGCCATCGCCCAAGCCCTTCTTCCGTGGTTTCCCAGACCGCAACCGTCGTGGTGCCCTGCGCGACGCCCTGCCCATCGCGTGCGTATCCGCCGACGAGCAATCGGTTGCCATCGATCTTGCAGAGGGTGGTGACGGTGCAATCCAGTCCGTAGTCGAGTGGTGTCCAGGAGGTGCCATCCCAGATTGCGGCGGCACGGATTCGATAGGGATCCCAGAAGCGACAACCGGCGACAAGCCGTCCGTCGTCGAGCGTCAGGAGCGCATCGACAATCTCGGGCGTCTGGAGACCCAGCGATCTCCACGTTCTGGTCTCGAATGAATACGCAGCGGCGTTCCTCGCAGGGACACCGCCGGCCTGCGTGAACCAACCGCCGATCACGCACTCGCCAGAGGGCAGGAGTGCTGAAGCCCGCACCGACGCGTTGGGGCCACCGGGGATGCCGGTACCAAGCGGCGACCAGGATTGGCCATCCCACAGGGCGACTTGATTGCAGGGAATGCCACCGGCTCGAGAGAATGTTCCACCTGCCACGAATCGAGAGTCATCGATTCGGAGGAGCGTCCGAATGCTGGCAGGGCTGTCGGAGGACAGGGATTGGACTCCCTGGCCAAGCGTGTGCCATGCTGACCCGTCCCAGCTCGCGATGCAGGCTGCTGCGGCCTGGTGGGTTGAGCCAAAGTCACCCGCGGCGATGATGCCACCGTCACTGAGTGCAAGCAGTGATCGCACCGGAGCATCGAAGGGGACCCCCAGAGGGATCCACGCCATGCCGTCCCACTTGACCACGCGAGCGGCGCCGGAGGGGTTCTGTGCAAGATCAGCCGCGGCGATCAGTTCGCCGTTACTCGTCACCGCGAGAGCTCGAACTGGTCCTGCTGAGAGTTCCTCGCCAACTGGGCTCCACTGACCGGAGTCGGGATCCCACGCGGCGATGTTGGCGACTGTGCTGGTGCCGGCGGCGTTGAAGTCGCCCGCAACGATCAGGAGGGACGGGAGAGGGCCGTCAGCATCCGGGTCCCAGCGTACTGAGGCGAGGACATCGCCGTTGACGCCAGCGACTGCATGGGAGGTGTCCCAGAGCCCGGGGCATTGGGCGACCGCGCCCGTGGCGATCGCTGCGAGCAAGACCAGGGGCAGCCGGATGGACATGGCCGAATGCTAGGGAGGAAGCGGCAGTTGGGATTCGACGTCGCGGCAGCGTGAGTGTCGAAGCGGAAGATGTAGCCGCGGTGTGGTAAAACAAAGAACCCCGCCAGGTTTACCTGACGGGGTTCAAGAGTCGGCGATGACCTACTTTCCCTCAGAGAAGTATCATCGGCAGCGTAGGCTTAACTGCTGTGTTCGGGATGGGAACAGGTGTTTCCCTACGCTCATGTACACCGACAATCCAGCATGTTGACCTTTCGGTCAGCACGCCGGCCGCGACATTGCTGTCGCAAACCGGTACGTAAGAAGTCATATGAAGCAGCAAACTAGTTCGCTTTGCAGCGCTTCGGTAATCATGCACTTGACCAACCTCGTCACCGGCTGAACCGGGAACGATATATGGTTGGTGGTCGAGCTTCGACCGTTAGTACCGCTCAGCTCAAGGCATTACTGCCCGTACACCTGCGGCCTATCAACCTGGTGGTCTACCAGGGGTCTTTCGTATTTCTACTAGCAAGCCTCGTCTTGTGGGGGGCTTCCCGCTTAGATGCTTTCAGCGGTTATCCCTGCCGAACGTAGCTACCCAGCTGTGGACTTAGCAGTCCAACTGGATCACCAGGGGTTCGTCCAACCCAATCCTCTCGTACTAAGGTTGACTCCACTCAAGCTTGCAACGCCCACAACAGATAGGGACCGACCTGGCTCACGCCGGTCTGAACCCAGCTCGCGTACCACTTTAATCGGCGAACAGCCGAACCCTTGGGGCCGCCTTCAGTCCCAGGATGTGATGGGCCGACATC
>JBILUL010000199.1:0-8073 GCA_044371005.1 Phycisphaerales bacterium
GTGCTGCTGCGTGCTTCCTACCCGCTGCGTGGTAGTTCAAGGTTTGGCGTGCGCTGGATCGACGATTTGGGTGTGAAGCACGCAGGACCGGCTCAAAGCAGCCGTTCCTACGTGCCAGATGAGCCCGGCTTTGCGTGCTGCTGCGTGCTTCCTACCCGCTGCGTGGTGGTTCAAGGATTGGCGCGTGCTGGATCGACACGCTTGGTGTGAAGCACGCAGGACCGGCTCAAAGCAGCCGTTCCTACGTGCCAGATGAGCCCGGCTTTGCGGGCTGCTGCGTGCTTCCTACCCGTTGCGTGGTGGTTCAAGGTTCGGCGTGCGCTGGATCGACACGCTTGGTGTGAAGCACGCAGCAGCGGCTCAGAGCAGCCGCTGCGACGTGCCATATGAAGCGGCCACTCCCAAATGGCACGTAGCAGCCCGGCTTTGCGGGGTGCTGCGTGCTTCCTACCCGTGGCGTGGTGGTCGGGGCTTCTGGGGAGTGTCCAACTTCAGGCGCTTGGTGTGAAGCACGCAGCAGCGGCTCAGAGCAGCCGCTGCTACGTGCCAGATGAGCCCGGCTTTGCGTGCTGCTGCGTGCTTCCTACCCGCTGCGTGGTGGTTCAAGGTTCGGCGTGCGCTGGATCGACACGCTTGGTGTGAAGCACGCAGGACCGGCTCAGAGCAGCCGCTGCTACGTGCCAGATGGGCCCGGCTCAAGGCAGCCGCTGCTACGTGCCAGTTAAGGCAGGCTCAGAGCCGCCGCCGCTACTTGGCCTTCGTCTGCCCGCTGCTCTGGCGGATGGTTTCCCAGATGGAGTCGATGGCCTTCACGGTCTGCGCGGTCGCATCGCGCATGGCGGTGAGGTGCTGCTCGATCTGTTCGGTGGCGGTGGCGGTCTGTTCAGCCAGACGCTTCACTTCGCCGGCGACGACGGCGAAGCCGCGGCCCGCGGCACCGACACGCGCGGCTTCGATGGTGGCATTGAGTGCCAGGAGATTGGTCTGATCAGCAATGCGATCGATCGTCCCTGACATGTTGGCGATCTGGTGCGTCGCATGCGCGAGCTGTTCAACGACCTTGCGCGTGGCCTGGAAGTCGGCTTCGAGTGCGAGTCGCTTCTGTTCCGCGCTGGCCAGTTCGCGCGTCTTGATGTCCATGCCCTTGGTGGCATCGTTGATGCACGACGCGGCTCGACCGAAGGAGCCGAGCATGCCGTTGGGAAGCACGCGGCGGAAGAACTTGCCCTTGCCCGCATACGTGAGCGAGGCCGTGGCTTCGCGCATGAAGGCATCGGTCATGTCCAGCAGGTGATTGATGCTGTGGAGGAGGTCCTCAACCGGGGGCGTGCCGTGGATGTGCAGCACGCGGGCTTCCATGTCACCCGCCGCGGCAGCCTTGCAGACACGCACGGCTTCCTGCATCCATGCCGCGTTGTCGATGGAGGCATCAGGCACCAATTCCGACTGCGCCGGCTCCGAGACCGGGCTGTTGCTCCACGTCGAAGGCCTGGGCGCGATCAGCGGCGTGCGATCGGTCGTGGCAGGGGCACTTGGGGTGTGGGTGGTGCGAGGATTCATGGGGCGGCTTTCGATTCGTTCGAAGGTGCGTGCTCAGGCGAGGGTGAAGACGAACTCTTCGTACGAGATCTTGTTCGCGGCGAGGAAGTTCACGAAGACCGGGAGCGACGCCCGCCACTGATCCTGCGGATTGGTGTGCTTGTTCTCCTCGGCCAGCAGCAGGTCGTAGATGGGTCGCACCTTGTTCACGGCATCGCGCGAAGGACTGCGCCGGTTGGAGTGGTAACTGATGATGCGCCCGTGTCGGTCGAAGGTGGGCGTCACGTGGGCAAAGACCCAGTAGTGGTCGCCGTTCTTGGCCCGGTTGAGCACATACGCGAAGACTTCATCGCCAGCAGCGATCGTGTCCCACAGAAACTTGAAGACGCACCTGGGCATCGCGGGATGACGCACCAGATTGTGCGCCTTGCCCAGTGCTTCTTCCTCGGTGTATCCGGCAACACGCAGGAAGACGTCGTTGGCGTAGGTGATGCGACCCTTGATGTCGGTCTTGGTCACGATGATCTCATCCTCACCGAAGGTTCGTTCGATGCCGGACAAGTATGGACGCGTTTGTGCCATGTGGGTACCTCTACACAACGTCGGGTGCTGCCGCCGCTGATATCGGATGGGGGGGACCGCTACTTTGGAGAGGATTTTCCCGGCCCCGTCAAAACCTCTGGGCTGGAGCACGTGGGGGTAGGGATGATGCTTCAGCGCGACGAAGCCGCGGCACCTTCATGGGGTCCCTTGAACAGGCTGACATAGCTCACTCGTGGGAGTGGGGGAGCCTCAGGGCAGGGGCGAGAGCGTGAACTCGATCGAGCTGCCGCTGCGGGCAAAGTTCACGAAGCGGATGGAGCCATCCGCGGCGAGGAAGTTCCCGCAATCGCGGGTCCGGTGCCAACTGGCTTCGAGTCGGCGGGTGGAATCGGTTGAAGTGGCGTACTTCCACGCGGCGTCCCCCGCGACGAGCAGGCGGCTGGTGTCGGACTGGATGTCTGCGAGCCGCAGGGCACGGGTCGCGCCATCGACACCGGCGATGGAAGCGTTCATGAGGCGGGGGTTGGCGCTGTAGCTGTTGCCGAAGAAGCCGTAGCAGGTTTCACCGCCAGCCTGACCGAGAATGGAGAAGCCCGGGCCCTTGGTCTGATCCTGGCGTTCCCACACGCCGGCATCGCTGGGGCAGTGGAAGAGCTTGGAGGCGTCGCTGGCGATGTCGCCGGCGGATTGGGCGGAGCTGAGGTAGCGGTTGATGGGGCGGCTGTCGTCAAGCCGCGGGGTCTTGTCGAGGCCCACGAAGGAAACTCCGCCGTAGGTCCATTCAGGCAGGGCCTGAGCGACCGGGAAGGTTTCCTTGTGGTCCTGGAGGTAGCCTTGCCACCCGACGTTCATCTGTCGCAGGTTGTTGGAGCAGACGGCGCGGTAGCCTGCATCGCGTGCGTAGCCCAGGGTGGGCAGGAGCATCGAGACCAGAACGGCGATGACGGTAATGCAGACCAAGACTTCAAGAAGTGAGAAGCCGGTCGCCGTGTGGGGGGTTGAGGAAGTTGGGGATGTGGATCGCCGCATCGACAAGGAGCTACATGGTACACGGGTTGGAGGCGATGTGCGAAGCACTTTGTCGTGTGGATGACCTGTGTGGAGAAGGTGGCATCTAGGATGTGGGGATCCTATCGAAACACGAACATATCGAGGTAAGGATGCGATAGGATTTTGATAGGATAGCGAGGAAGGGGTGATGGGGGAGGGGGATGGGTTGACTGGGTGGCGTGCATCTGCTTTACTTATCCCCCTCGCGCCTGTATGGGCGGCGGTGGCAGTATCGATTCATCTGGCGCACCTTTCACGATCACCGCTCGACGTGGACGCCGGTTTGGTTGTTCTGTGCGGAACTCTGGAGTGGACGAGAGTTCGATGGTGTTCAATGGGCGGTTAAATAGAGGTACACATGGCGATCCGAGTGAAATCACGTGGTGGCGAGTCGGTTGAAGGCCTGATGCGTCGTTTCAAGAAGCTCTGCGAGAAGGAAGGTCTCACCAAGGACATCCGCCGCAAGGAGTTCTATGAGAAGCCCAGCGAGCGTCGCCGTCGCGATGCGCGTCGGAGCCTGGCACGTCGCAGTGGTGAGTTCCCGACGCTCCCGGCCAAGGGTGGTCCGAAGGTCACTGAATAACTTGTACTGAAAGTCTTCGCCGCGTGTCGATCCTTCTACAAAGAATCGTCCGCGGCGGTTTTCATTCCGCTGTAACCGTTTCATTGTCAGGGTCGTCTGCGCAGGCACTGTGTGTGGTGCGTGAGCGGGCGGGAGCGAGTTGGATGGCAGCCTAGCCGGAAGAGCCGGGTGGTGTCGGCTCCCTGCCGCGGCGTGGATGACGAAGTTGAGTTCATCGGCGGGCCTTGCGTATTCATGCGGGTCCACATTGGGAGGCAATCACTTGATCCAGACGCTTTCGAGTCAGGCGTTCGGGCATCTGTCCCGCCTTGCAGCCCGTACGGGACTGCTTGCGGCGGCATTGATGTTCGTGCTTTCATCATTTGGCGGGAATGTCGCGATGGCGGCAGAGGGCGGCCACAAGCCTGGTGGTGAAGTCAACATCGTTCTTCCTGACCTCACGAACACGGCTGTGAAGGCGTCGTTCATGGGTGGGATGAGCGGTCACACGCTGCTGATGGGCGGCCTGTTCGTGTGTTTGGCGGGTCTTGGGTTTGGTCTTCTGATCTACTCCCAGCTCAAGAACATGCCGGTGCACAAGTCGATGCTCGAGATTTCCGAGCTGATCTATGCCACCTGCAAGGCGTATCTGTTCCGCCAGGGCATGTTCCTGCTCGTGCTGTGGGCATTCGTCGCCGCGGCGATGACGGCCTACTTCCTGCTGCTGGTCAAGGTCTCTGTGCCTGACATGGCGATCATCCTGCTGTTCAGCCTCATCGGCATCGGCGGGTCGTACGGCGTGGCGTGGTTCGGCATCCGCGTGAACACCTTCGCCAACAGCCGCGCTGCCTTCGGCAGTCTCCGCGGCAAGCCCTGGCTCTGCCACGACATTCCCCTCAAGGCGGGCATGTCGATCGGCATGGCACTGATCAGCGTCGAACTGCTGATCATGCTCATCATTCTGCTCTTCCTGCCCAGCGAGATCGCTGGCAAGTGCTTCATCGGCTTCGCCATCGGTGAGTCGCTGGGCGCGGCGGCCCTCCGCATCGCTGGCGGCATCTTCACCAAGATCGCCGACATCGGTTCGGACCTCATGAAGATCGTCTTCAAGATCAAGGAAGACGATGCCCGCAACCCCGGCGTCATCGCTGACTGCGTCGGCGACAACGCCGGTGACTCGGTCGGCCCCTCGGCGGACGGCTTCGAGACCTACGGCGTGACGGGCGTGGCCCTCATCTCGTTCATCATGCTCGCCATTCTGCCCAAGTACTTCATGGGCGAAGGTGTGACTCCCGAGGCGGCTCAGGCCGCGGCATCGACGCTTCAGGCCCAGCTGCTGGTCTGGATCTTCGTGATGCGCATCATCATGGTGGTTGCTTCGGCTGGTGCGTACTTCGCCAACCACGCCATGGCCAAGGCCAAGTACAGCAATGCCCTCAAGATGAACTTCGAGGCTCCGCTGACCAGCCTGGTCTTCATCACCTCGGCCATCTCGATCGTCCTCACCTACGTCGTCAGCTACGTGCTGATCCCCAACATCAACGGCGACACCACCATGTGGTGGAAGCTCAGCTCGATCATCACCTGCGGCACGCTCGCCGGTGCGATCATCCCCGAACTGGTGAAGGCCTTCACCAGCACCGAATCGCGTCACGTGCGTGAAGTCGTCACCAGCTCCGAGCAGGGCGGCGCATCGCTCAACATCCTGTCGGGCCTCGTGGCCGGCAACTTCTCGGCCTACTGGCTGGGCATGGCAATCATGGGCCTCATGGGCATCGCGGCGTACATCGCCGAGATGCCCGACGCAGCCGGTCACTCCCTGGGCAGCATGATGGCCGCCCCGGCCGTCTTTGCCTTCGGTCTGGTCGCCTTCGGCTTCCTGGGCATGGGCCCGGTCACCATCGCCGTCGACAGCTACGGCCCGGTGACCGACAACGCTCAGTCGGTCTTCGAACTCTCGATGATCGAATCGGTCCCCAACATCAAGAACGAGATCCAGAAGGACTTTGGCTTCTCGCCCGACTTCGAGAAGGGCAAGGAGTTCCTTGAAGAGAACGACGGCGCCGGCAACACGTTCAAGGCCACAGCCAAGCCCGTGCTCATCGGTACCGCAGTCGTGGGCGCCACGACCATGATCTTCGCGCTGATCGTCGGTCTCACCAACGGTGTGACCATGAACCTCGAGAAGCTCAGCCTCATGCACCCGCCCTTCCTCCTGGGCCTCATCTCCGGCGGCGCCATCATCTACTGGTTCACCGGTGCATCGACCCAGGCCGTCTCGACCGGTGCCTACCGCGCCGTTGAGTTCATCAAGGCCAACATCCGCCTTGATGGCGCGGCCAGAGCCAGCGTCGAAGACAGCAAGCGCGTCGTCGACATCTGCACCCGCTACGCACAGGCGGGCATGTTCAACATCTTCCTGGGTGTCTTCTTCTCCACCCTGGCCTTCGCCTTCTACGAGTCCTTCTTCTTCATCGGCTTCCTCGTCTCCACCGCACTCTTCGGTCTCTACCAGGCCATCTTCATGGCCAACGCCGGTGGTGCATGGGACAATGCCAAGAAGATCGTCGAGACCCATCCGGAGTTCAAGAACTCAGGCCGCGGCAAGGGCAGCGACCTGCACGCCGCGACCGTCGTGGGCGATACCGTCGGCGACCCCTTCAAGGACACCTCCTCGGTGGCCATGAACCCCGTCATCAAGTTCTGCACGCTCTTTGGCCTCCTGGCCGTCGAACTGGCGATCTCGATGAAGGACAACGGCAAGCACACGCCGCTGACCATGGGCCTCACCATCGCCTTCTTCCTCGTCTCCGTCTTCTTCGTCTACCGCTCCTTCTATGGCATGCGGATCACCGGCGCCTCAATCTCCAAGCACTGAGTCGCGGGGACTCACTGACAGATTCGTGACCAATCACACGGCCCGCGGCACACAACGCCGCGGGCCGTGTGCGTTTTGCCGCGGCTCCCCGTCCCGTTGCCACTTCCATCAGCCTGTCGATCCTGTCTATCCATGTTCCAATCTTCGAACGGGGAAAGGGAACATGGATGGACAGGATGGGCAGGATGCAAGACATGAAGAACGGTGACAGGCCGGCCGGGCGTGCGAGGAGAGAGAGGGGGGGGCTTGGAGCATGCGTTTGTCCTGCCTGCACGGACCACAGACCATCACTATTCTTCCTTTAGCGTGCCCCTTCCCCGATTCATCAATCACGGCATCTTCGCGGCCGTTGCATTGGCGGTGGTCGCGCTCTCATTGCTCACCCTTTCCAAGTGGCGCATCGTCCAGCCGCCCGCGTGGATCGACCGGCTTCTGGCAGGAGGCGACATTCGCCGCGGGTGGCCGACGTCACTGGCGGATGTGATCTTCGTCGTCGATGTCAAGACCGGTGAAGTCCGCCAGCAGAGTCTTGCCATGAGTGGAGATGGCATCATTGCGTTGGTGATGGACCCGTCTGTGCGAGCCTACGAGCCAACGCTTGCGCACACCAACGCCGTCTGGGGCGTTCTCTCATTCTGGCGGTACACCACCACCTTCGCGTTTCGCTTCGCGCCGATGAAGGAGTTCGTGAGCACCCAGGTCATCGATCAGGATTGGGAGCGGGCGCGACCCAAGGTTGTTCAGTCGCTGGCAGATCAGGGCATGGACGCATCGTTTGCGCAGCGGCTCTGTGCGGGTTCGGGCACACAGGTCAGCGCGCAGTCAGTCACCACAACCCTGGTGGGGTTCATCGTGCACGATGTGCTTGTACTGCTGCTTGCCGCGGCAGGGCTCCGCAGCGCGTGGATCGCCGCGGTTGAAGGCCGCCGCTGGCGATTGGCACGCCTCAAGGTCATGCGGATCTGCCCGGGCTGCGGCTACGACCTCTCCGGAACGCCGGGAGCCACCGGATGCAGCGAATGTGGCCGGCTCATCTGAATGTTCAGCGGATCACGCCGCGGGCTTGTCGGCGTTGCCGCTGGCAGCAACGCGCTCGATGGCCTTGTTGGCGATGGAGCCGATGATCATGACGATCACGATCGATACGGCAGCGCCTGCGTACCACATCCACTTTGGCATGGCCTGATCGATGGCTTCCTTGGTGAGCGCCTGCTGGATGCCCGCACCGATGGCCACCGCCGCGGCGGTGCGCGGGGTCATCCCGATGCACGTGCCGATGACAAACGCAAGCCGCGGCACACCGATGGCCGAAAGCAGCAGATTCATGAGCGCAAAGGGCGAGTTGGGCGGCAACCGCAGCAGCGTCACCGTGCCAATGGACTTGAGCAGATCGTCTTCCTTGCGTGAACCCACGAGTGCATCGCGCACCGCTCGCCACTTGGGGCTCTTGCTCAGCAGTCCCTCGATGCGATCGCGGCTGCTCACGCGGCCGATCTCGTAG
>JBILUL010000049.1:0-28691 GCA_044371005.1 Phycisphaerales bacterium
GGCCCTTTCAGGGCCCGGACGTTCGCTCAACGCTTACCGGCAGCTTCGCGAGCGAAGCGCTCGCTCGCAGCCGGCTATTCAACATGGTGCCTACGGCACCATATCGGCGTGCGAGGTTGAATCTCCACCCCCGAACTCTCGCTGTCGGAACACACCACTGGTTCACTCACCTGGCGGAAGCCAGGTGCCACACTTCAACCCTGCCGCGAGATGGCGACGAGCGGTTCAATCACATCGCGGTGGTTCGCACAGCGCGGGCACTTGTGCTGACCGCCGAGTTTGCCCTTGGAATCGAGCCAGCGGTGGAATGAGCCCACGGGCATGGGCGTGATGGTCGGGGCCACCATGCCAAGGCCATCGGTGCGCTTGGTGGTGTAGTCGACATTCTGTGCCTTGAGCGACGCATCGAAGGCATCGCGGAAACGGGCCACCACATCCTGCGAAGGGGCTGCACCGGCAAGTTCAACGGCCAGTTCAAGACCGGCGCGGCGGTCGCCCTGCGGGTAGACGGGGGCGGCGGTGAACTCACCGACAACTAGCCCAGTCTGCGCCGCGGCAGCCGCGACAGCGGTTTCAATGTGCTCCACGATGAGATTCTCACCAAAGGCATTGATGAAGTGCCGATGGCGACCCACGATGCGAAGCCGCGCCGGCCCCGTGCCCGCCGCGCCACCCTCACTCTCAAGCCTCGAGGGAATGGAGTCGAACTCCACCACATCACCCAGCACGTAGCGCCACAATCCAGCGCAGGTGCTCATCACCACAACGTACCGTTGCCCCTTTTCCACCTGCTCGCAGGTGAAGGCGGGCGGGTTGCTGTCGTTGATGGATTCAAGCGGCACGAACTCGAAGAAGTTGTGGTGATCGACATTCAGGCGCAGGCCCGGATCGCCCGGCGTGTCCTGCATTGCGATGAACCCTTCCGAGGCGGGGTAGAGTTCAAAGCGCGTCTTGACATCCGCGCCCTCGGGACTGCCCGAATAGACCTGCCGCATGCGCTGATCAAAGGGTGTGTACTTCACGCCCCCGTGCACCAGCACTTCGAAGTTGGGCCATACATCGCGGATCGTGTTGACGGTCCGGCCCTGTTCGCGCGCCATCTGCATCACGCGCTCAAAGAGCACCAGGCCCCAGCTGGGCATGCCGCTGACCATGCGCACATCTTCATCAAGACAGCGCTTGGCCATCGCTTCGATCTTCGTGGGCCAGTGGCTCAGGAGCGCGACCTTCGGGCCGGGCAGATAGATCTCGCTGATTGGCCAGCGAATCAGCGGCGTCACGATGCCCGAGAGGTCGCCGGTGCGAATGCCCTTGTCGTTCACCGAAAGATCCGTCGAGCCGCCCAGGAAGAGGCACTTGCCCGACAGCATCGAAGGAAGTGAAACGCCGAACCGCGAGAGGTGGCCAAAGATGTCGAGCGATGCAAGGAAGTTGCTCCGCATCATCATCTGGCTGACGGGAATGAACTTGTCGCCCGCGGTGGTGCCGCTGGTCTGAGCAAAATCTCGCACCACGCCCGGCCAGAGCACATCGGCTTCGCCCAGCTCTCGCATCCGAGCGATCTCGTTCTTATAGACATACCAGTCTGCGACAGGCACCGACTTGCGGTATCCATCGAGCATCTGGGTGTTGTCGAGTTCGGCCAGCTTCGCAAAGCCGTACTTGCGGCCTGCCTCGGTCTTCGAGGCTGCACGCAGCAACTGGCGGAGCTGGGAACGCTGGATGCCGGCGGAGTTGGTCGTCCAGTGGCGTGTGTTGCCGAGCATCGCAATGCGACGCGACAACCAGACTCGCATGCCCACTCCGACCAATGAAGTCCACGATCCCATGAGACAACGCTCCTTCATGGCCCCGCAGTGGGCAGGGCCTGGTTCAAGTCACGCCGCGGCGTTCTGGATTGTTGCCAGGGCTGAGCCTCAGGGAAGGCCCGCGACATACTCAGTCAACGCGGCGGTGAACTCGGCGGGCCGCTCGATCATGGGGGCATGCCCACAATCGTCCAGCCAGACCACCTTGTTGCTGCGGATTCCCTTGGCAAACTGCTCGCACGCCTCGGGGGGCGTCACGATGTCCTGCCGGCCCCAGAGCACCAGCGTGTGGCACTGAATGCGGTGCAGTTCGTCACCAAGGTGATTGCGCCGCGCTGAACGCGACAGCTTGACCATGGCTCGGGCCTGACGGCGGTTGGAGAGCGTTTCATACGCCCGGTCAACATCCGCCTGATTCATCTTGCTGCGGTCGTGGAAGAGCTCACCGATCTTGCGCTCCAGCCACCCGCGGCTTGGCCTGATCTGAATATCGCTCACCATGCTCTTTTCAATCAGCCCGCTGCTGCCAGCCAGCACAAGACCCTTCACCAGGTCCGGGCGGTTGATGGCAATCTTGAGGGCCATGTGGCCACCGAAGGAGTTGCCCACCAGCACAGCACGTTCCCCGATCACCCGTTCGATGAAACGCGCGGTCAGTTCCGTGGCCCCGTCGATCGAGCAATCATCATCTTCAAGGTCAAGCAGTGGCAACTGGAGCATGATGCACTTGACGGAGCTCTTGGCCCGCGCCACAACCCCATCCCAGTGGTCGTTGAGACCCACCAGGCCATGCAGGAACACCACGGGAACGCCCTCGCCGATCGCCGCGACATCCGCAGCCACCGGCAGGTCAGCCAGCCCCCGCAATTCCATGCGAACACTCTGCCCATCTCGAGGCAGCGTACCAGTTGCGGCAGGACTCTGCGAATCGCCGCTCCGCTTTGTGTCACCGACAGTCTTCACGCTCAATGATAGTAAGCACTAAGTACCGAGTTTGCCCAGCGTGGAGCCCGCGATCTCGCGGCGTCCCTCCACATCATTTCACCGACTCCAACCAGAAACCCAACAAACATGCCCGCACGATCGTCCTCGCCTCGGGCACAATGGCCATTCTATGGCCCGAGCCATTCTGGCCGCCCCCGTCAAGGCGCGCGTTGCAGCTCGACACGCGGCATCGGGACTCGCGGGAATGGTCGAGCTGGGCTCGGGAATGCCGCGTGTAAGCGGGCCGGGGATGACGGCTCAGTTGGTGAGACGATCAACGGCCTCGCGGTACTTGGCGAGCGTCCCGGCGACAACATCGGCGGGAAGGTCGGGACCGGGCGCCGTCTTGTTCCAGGCTCCGCTCGCGACCAGACTTTCGAGATACTCACGCAGAAACTGCTTGTCGAAGCTTTTTTGTGGTCCACCGGGCTGGTAAGTCGCGGCAGGCCAGAAGCGTGAACTGTCGGGGGTCAGTGCCTCATCGACGAGGATGATCTCATCGGAGCCGGGGAGCATGCCGAACTCGAACTTGGTATCGGCGATGATGATTCCGCGTGCCGCGGCGTGTTCGGCGGCTTCAGCGTAGATCTGCAGCGAGAGGCTGCGAAGCCGCTCCATCACCGGCCGTCCGACCAGCTCACAGGCGCGATCAAAGTTGATGTTCTCGTCGTGCTTGCCAGCTTCTTCCTTGGTGGCGGGCGTGAAGATGGGCTCGGGGAGCCTGGAGCACTGCTTGAGACCGGGCGGGAGCGGGATACCGCAGACGCAGGAGTTGGTCTGGTACTCCTTCCAGCCGGAGCCTTCGAGGTAGCCACGGACCACGCATTCAATCGGGACAACGCGGGCTTTGCGGGCGATGGTGGATCGGCCAGCGAGCTGGGCGCGGGTGGTGCCGCCGGGGATGAACGCCGATTCCGGGAGCGTCTCGACGTTGGTGGAGATCATGTGCGTGCGGCAGATGGCACGGCGTTCGATGAATCGGAGCCAGAAGGTTGAAAGCTCGGTGAGCAGGCATCCTTTGCCTGCGATGGGCTGGGGCATCACGACATCGAAGGCGGAAATGCGGTCGCTGGCCACGAGCAGGAGACGGGGCTCTGCGCCGGGCAGTTCGTAGACGTCCCGAACCTTGCCGCGGCGGAGGCCGGGGAGGGCGAGGTTCGACTCAAAGAGTGCTGCGTTGGCCATAAGTCCGAGGGTATCGCTTTCGGGACGTTGGTGCGCGGAACGGCGCGGGAGGTGTGTCAGGAAACTGCCGGGGGCGAGTGCCTGAAGTAGGGATGTTTGCCCGGGTGGCTCCTCCCGACCGCCCGATGGACCCTTCAGGTGATACACTCGCAATCTGGCTGTACGTTTCGGCGACGTGGAATCGATTGGTTTGAGGCATGCTCAGTTTCGTCGTCTTTGATGCAGAAGGAATCGATGCGCGGCACTTCCCGCCGCGGCATGCGTATTTGATTGGTCCGGATGAAACTCCGGTCCAAGGTGACATCGCGCTCAAAATCGGCAGTGTTGATGCCTCGAAGGCGGTCCATACGGCGGTTGGTCTGGCGGTTCAGATGGCCGTTGCCGTTCAGGATGCTCCCGCAGGCGCCCCCACTCTGACCGGCCCGGCAACGGGTGGCGCTGTCTTGGGGCTGCTGACCGTACAGACCTGCCTCCTCCCGGACAGCACCAAGCCATATCTCCTGACCATCGAGCTGGCCCGCCGCCAGATCATGTTCGTGCTGAACAAGATGGAAGACTGGGGGCTCTTTGACCTCCCGACGGACCACTTCCTCCTCCAGCAGTTCGACGCGGCACGCGAAACCTTCACCAAGGCACTCATCGCCCAGCGGAGTGCCGGTGACGGAGCCCTCGATGCGGGACGGGGCGGATTCAGCCCCGCGGCCGATCGACTCGCCGCGGCGGCTTTGGCAACTGGCATCGCTGTTGGTGAGCAGCTCACACTGCTGAACGCCGAGCGGCAGTTCAAGCTTCGGGTCAGCGGCGGTGGATACAAGGAAGCGCTCTCGCACCTTGCACGCCTCACGCCGGAACTGCCTCCGGCCGGACATCCGGTGGTCATTCCCGGTGCCGGCCACTGCGTCCTGAGCGAGATGCCGCAGATCGGTTGTGCGATTTCGCCCGGTGCGTTCACGGAAATTCAGCAGCGCGCCATCCTGGCCTCGTGCGATTTCGTGACAATGCCGATGCGCTGGATCGACATGGAGCCCACGGAAGGCAAGTACAACTTCGCCACAACGGATCGATGGATCGAGTGGGCGATTCGGACGGCCAAACTCCCCGTGGTCGGTGGCCCGCTGGTGGATTTCCGCCCGCAGTGTGCCCCGGATTTCCTGTTCATCTGGGAAAACGACTACGAAACGTTGCGTGATCTGGTCTATGAACACGTCACGGCGGTGGTCACCCGCTACCGGCGGACCATCACTCGTTGGACCGTCGCCAGCGGTCTGCACGTCAACACGAACTTCAAGATCAGCTTCGACCAGATCGTCGATCTGACCCGCATGTGCATTCAGCTGGTGCGCAAGCTCCACCCCACTGCCAAGGTGCAGCTTGAGATCGCGCAGCCCTGGGGCGAGTATCACGCGCTCAACCGCCGATCCATCCCGCCGTATGTCTACGCGGAAGCGATCGTGCAGGCTGGCGCGGCACACCCACCCTCGCAGATCGATGCCATCTGCCTGCGTGCCCAGATGGGCCACGCCGAACCGGGCCTCGCCACCCGCGATCTGCTCGCGCTCTCAGCGATGCTCGATCGATACGCGGCACTCGAAAAGCCCGTCGTCGTCTCCGCCCTTGGCTGCCCCAGCGGACCCGTCACCCCCAAGCCCTTCAGGCCCAGGGCTGGTGCGGAACCCACAGATCCGTATGAACCCGGATTCTGGCGCGAACCCTGGAGCGAATCACAGCAGTCGGCCTGGCTCGCAGCCGCGGCGGCAGTCTGCCTGAGCAAGCCCTACGTGCAGAGCATCTGCTGGCACGATCTCTCCGACACCGCCAACCTCGGCGCAGCGCCTGAAATGCCTGGTGGCGGTCTGCTTGGTGCCAACGGCACGCCGAAGGCAGCACTGACCAAACTGGCGCAGATCCGCAAGGCCGTCAAGGAAGCTCGCTGGATGCTCCCTTCGATCCCCGGCGCGTGAGAATGCAACGGGTGTACTCGCTCGGGAACGGCTCCCTGCCGCGGAAAACAACACAGGTGATCCTCTGCAGCAGCCATTCAACAGTGGCACGCGTTCATGATGAAGTCGGCTCGCTCGGGGCACCGAACACACGTCTTATAAGGCAGTACCAGCCTGATGGTCGCGATGGGCAGGCCAGCAGTTCCCGCTCGCACAAACAAGCTTGGGGGGAACCAGACCGCACAGATTCTCCAGATTCTCTCTACCCGGCCGTCGTTCTGCGGCGTCAGGCAGGACGGCACCGGTGGGTTGGGCATCGCTTCGCTCCTGTTCATGGTGTCGGTGAGATGGATGCTGGCAAACGAGTTTCAGATTCCAATCCCGTACACACCCCTTCCGTCTCGGTGAATGCGTCGCTTGAAACATTTCGTCGAGGATGAGTGGTCGGTGCGATAGGGACGGAGCGTGAAAATTGGCGGCAGGCGGCTCCGGCCGAACCGAATGCTCCGTCCAAAGCCCGCGCCAGGGCGGAAGTCCGGGCATTCATCGGGCCCCTGCGGAACGAATGGACTGCTCGGAACGCTGCGTTGCGTTCCCGGACACGTCGGGCTCGGCAAACTTGCATGGAGCAAGACAGAATGTTGTGCATTTTGCGCTGTGCATCCGATATAGTTCAGCGCCGATGAGGGCACGGAATCGCCCTCAGGCACACCCAGCAGATCACGCCATTTTTTCCTTTGCAAGACGCGGACCGCTCCGAGGCCTGAAGTCAGGAATCTGAGCGAGCACGCGGCACGGATGCCAGACATGCCCCACCGCTCGACCATTGCCACTCTGATTCTCGCCGCGGCTACTTCGTTGTCCTTTGCGCAGGCTGGGGATCTGTCGGACGATGTTCGTCGACTGATCTCCTCGCACAAGTGGGGCGAAGCCAAGGTGGGCGTGAGCATCGTGGATGTGAGCAACGGGAGTCAGCTCGCCAATGTCCGCGCGGATGAGGCGTTCATCCCTGCCAGCAACATGAAGCTTCTGACGAGCGGCGCGGCGCTGATGGTGCTCGGGCCGGACTTTGTCTTCAAGACCCAGCTCATTCTCTCGGGCAATACGCTGATCATCAAGGGCGACGGCGATCCGTCGCTGGCCGACCCTGAGATTCTCGAGAAGATGGATCCCAAGCTGACGGTCTCGGAGATGGTCTCCACGCTGGTGGGTGCCGTCTCGAAGACAGGGATCACGCAGATTGAGACGATCATCGTCGACGACCGTGTCTTTGACCGCACGCTGGTGCACCCGACCTGGCCGGTTGATCAGCTCTCCAACGGCTACTGCGCTGAAGTGAGCGGGCTGAACTTCCATGCCAATGTGCTGCATGTCTTCCCCGCGCCGGGCCCCGGAGGTGCGAACACTCCTGCCGCGTATTCGCTGCAGCCCGCCGCGCCGTGGATCACGGTGGAAGTGCGGGCCCGCACCACGGCCGAGGGCAAGAACTCGGCGTGGCTGACCCGTGATGACGGTGACAACAAGTTCACGCTTCGGGGCGAGGTGCGTCACAAGTCGCTCTCTCCGATCGAAGTGACGTATCACGACCCGGCGACGTTCGTGGGCAAGCTCTTTGCCACTTCGCTCGCAAACGCGAACATCAAGACCTCGATCCGCGAGGTGCGTCTGGCGAACTTCGCCGGCGACGCCGAGCTGGATCAGGCCATCAGCACCGGCAAAGTGGTTGGAGTGGTCAGCACGCCGATCATGGAGATCCTGGAGCGGTGCAACACCGATTCGGCGAATCTCTATGCCGAGTCGCTGTTGAAGCGGATGGGGCACGCGGTCACCAAGGAGCCGGGGAGCTGGACCAATGGACCGGTGGTGCTTCGGATGATGCTCACCGAGAAGCTCGGACCCGCCGCGGCGTCGAGTACGCTGATTGCCGATGGCTCGGGCATGAGCCGCGACAATGGGGTCTGCCCTTCGACCTTCACCAAGTGGCTCGCCGCGATTTCAGCGGACAAGAAGATCGCCGGTCCCTTTGCAGACTCGCTGGCGGAAGTGGGCACGGGAACTCTGCGCAAGCGATTCCGTGATGCCAAGCTGCGCAATCATCTTCAGGCCAAGAGCGGGTACATCAACGGGGTGCGGACGCTCTCCGGATATGTCACCAACGACGACACTCGCCGCCAGGTGGCATTCAGCGTCATGATCAACAACATCAAGTCCGACACGGCGCACGTATCGGCGCTCGAACTGCACGAGGAAGTCGTGAAGCTCTCGGACAAGTGGCTTTCGCAGCGCATCGCCGCGGAACGGCCGCGTGCGGGCGGTTGAGCTGGGGCCGGCGGCATCACACTGATGCGAAGACGGACACCGATCGACACGCCCTGATCGCCGCGTTGGCGATGACGCGATCGGTCAGCATTCGGCCCACTGGCGCAAGCACCAGTCTCGCGTCAGGAACGAACTGCCATCGGCGTGCGGCACCATCGGGCCATTGCTGGTCCCGAATGTCAGATTGAAACCTGATGGTCACCGTCGCCTCGATCGACGCCGGAGTGTGCGTTGCACCTTGCACCTGAACAGTGCTCGGCCACACGAAGAACGATCACATCGGGCGAAATGCGCGGAGCAAAAAATGAGCCCCCATCCACAGAGACTGGGACGGGGGCCGGAGGGGGATGCCACAGGTTGGGCGAACACGATCTGTTCGCAGAACCATGGTAGACGAACCGCCGCGTTCACGCAAGTGCAAATGACGCACATCCGCGGAGTAATTTCCCCTAATTCCGGATCGCTGCTTTCAAATGCGAAATACTCCTGATGAGCCACACAGGCTACCGGACATGCGCGGGGCCGCTCCTCTGCGGGGGTTTCCCTCGCACCTTCGTCACAGGCGCGGGGTGGAAGCAGGTTGTGTCAGTGTTCAAGTTCAGAAGAGTGCGAGCTCGGCGAAGTGCCCGCCGCGGCACATCCTGAGCTGAGAGTACGGGGCAACATCGGGAGGGGAGAGGTTGGAAGATCCGGTGGCGATGACCTGCTGGGTGTTCCGGGTGGCAGCGAGTGGCGCGGTGTGTCGTCGCACGCAGCGAGTCCGAGTGCAATCGGCGCGGTGCACAGGTGTGAGAGGATGCGGGGGCTCGTCGATCTCGTGTCGTGAAGCACTCGAGCCGCACTGCCAGTCGCCCCGATTCTGGCTGAGGCCTCTCCTCGCATCGCATCGCGATGCAGGGACGCGACATCAATGAATCGTGAGGAGTGCGCACTGGGAACCGGTGTCGACGGATGCACGCCGCGCAGCCCATCGCGGCGAGATCTGCGGTTTGACGTCGAGTCGCCCGCGGATCAGGACCGATTCTCGCTCACCTGCAATTCGCTGTTTTACGCGGACTTTTGAACGCCCGCGGCGAATATCCGGACATGGAAGTATATCATGCAAGACGCGATTCGGCCTGTCTGTTGCCCGGATGTTCCGGCGGACGTGTAGGTCCTTTCAGCAAGGCTCAGGCCGCCTTCCGGCGCGTGCCCCATGCACGATCCGCAAGTGCTCGCGCCACCTCGCGGAGACGTACACATGGCCAAGCGCTCCTGGGCAGAACCCTTCAAAATCAAGATGGTTGAACCATTGCGGATGACGACTCCCGATGAACGGGAATCCGCCATCGCCGCGGCGGGATTCAACACCTTTCTTCTCCGCAGCGAAGATGTGTACATCGATCTGCTCACCGACTCAGGCACGAGCGCGATGAGCGACCGCCAGTGGGCGGGCCTGATGCTGGGCGATGAGGCCTATGCGGGCAGCGCGAACTACTACCACCTGGAAGATGCGGTGCACCGCTACTACGGGTACAAGCACCTGATCCCGACGCACCAGGGGCGCGGGGCCGAGCACATTCTCAGCCGCCTGATGATCAAGCCGGGCGATGTGGTGCCCGGCAACATGTACTTCACGACCACGCGTGCGCACCAGGAACTGGCCGGCGGCCGGTTCGTCGACATCATCGGTGATGCCGCGCACGATGTGTCCAGCAAGGAGCCATTCAAGGGCAATGTCGATCTTCGCAAACTTGAAGCGGTGATCGAGAAGTACGGCGCAAAGAAGATTCCCTACGTCTGCCTGCAGTGCTGTGTGAACATGGCGGGCGGACAGCCGGTGAGCATGGCGAACATCGCCGCAGTGAAGACGCTGTGCAAGAAGCATGGCATTCCCGTGATGCTCGATGCGACGCGTGCGGTCGAGAATGCGTACTTCATCAAGCAGCGCGAGCCCGGGTACGGCCTCAAGAGCATCGAGGAGATTCTGAGGGAGATCTGCTCGCACACCGATGGGTGCACCAACTCGGCAAAGAAGGATTGCCTGGTCAACATCGGCGGCTTCCTCTGCCTCAATGATGATGCGCTCGCCGAGGAGGCACGCAACATGGTCGTGCTCTTCGAAGGTCTGCACACCTACGGCGGGCTTGCGGGTCGCGACATGGAAGTGATGGCGATCGGCATCGGCGAGTCGGTGCAGTATGACCACATCCGCGCCCGCATCGGCCAGGTCGAGTATCTGGGCGGGCTGCTGGAAAAGGCCGGTGTTCCCATCGTTCTGCCTGTGGGTGGCCATGGTGTGTTCATTGATGCGCTGCGGTTCCTGCCGCATCTGCCGCGTGAGCAGTTCCCGGCGCAGTCGCTCGCCGCGGCGATGTATGTGGAATCGGGCGTTCGCGCGATGGAGCGCGGCGCGGTCTCTGCGGGTCGCGATGTCGACACGCATCAGAACATCTTCCCCAAGCTGGAGCTGGTGCGTCTCACGATTCCTCGCCGCGTCTATACGCAGGCGCACATGGATGTCACGGCCGAATCGATCATCTCCCTCTTCGAGGAGCCCGAACGCGTCGTCGGCCTCAAGTTCACGTACGAGCCCAAGTATCTGCGCTTCTTCCAGGCCCGCTTCGTCCCCGTCGAAGGCGAGCAGGTGCTGCGTGCGAGCAAATCCGCTCAGACAGCGGGCAGCCGCTGAACGGCACTCCGGGAATGACCAGTGAATGACCGGCACCGGGCAGAGAGCCGGACGAAGCGTGCTTCGCCCGGCTCCCTGTCCTTCCTGCCGGTTGGCTTCGGTGGATCGGTTCGTGACAGGTTTCTGCCCCGTGGCAGGCGAAAGGGTTGGTTCATGGCGGACGATGATCTGGGAATGATGAGTGCGTGGTTTTCCGGCCCCAAGGCCGAGAACGCGCCCTGGTTCAATGCGTGGCTGGGGCGCATCGCCGAGGATTACTGCGCCTGGCGGCGCAACTACTTCCCCGAGGATGCGGTCGTCGTCGATTCGACGCTGCGCCGCCACAATGAACCGTTCATGGACGCCTTCGAGGACAAGCTCCTCGAACTGCTCGCGAGGCTGAAGGCGGATGTGCCGTTCCAGAGCCCCAGGTACGCGGCACACATGCTGGCGGAACAGACGCTTCCCGGCGTCGCCGGGTACTTTGCCGCGATGCTCTACAACCCCAACAACGTCACCGCCGATGTGGCGCCGGTGACCGTGCGGCTCGAACTTGAATCGGGCCGTCTGCTCTCTCGCATGATCGGCTACGGCGAAGGCTCGTGGGCACACCTGTGCTCAGGGGGTACGACCGCCAACATCGAAGCGCTCTGGGCCGCCAGGACCGTCAAGTACCTGCCCTTTGTCATGCGCGATGTGAGCCGGGCCGTGGGTGTTCCGCTCCCTCTGGAAGCGCAGGACACTGCTTCGCTGCTCGGGCTGCCGCCCGGCGCGGCGCTCGAGTCGTATTCAACGTTGTGGAAGATGATCCACGCTTCGACGCAGCGCGAGCAACTCGCCGCGGCGGCACGCGAGGCCATCGCCAACTCTCCCCACAACATCGCCGAACGCGGCATCGCCAGCATCTGCGCCACCTTGGGCTCATCGCCGGTGCTGATCGTCCCCGAATCGCACCACTACTGCTTCGAGAAGGCCCTCGACATTCTGGGGCTTGGCCGCCAGGCACTGATCTCGGTGCCCGTCGACGAGAATTTCCGAATGCGGACCGATCGCCTCGAATCGATCCTCGACGACGTCGACCGTCAGGGACGACACGTGCTTGCGGTGGTTGCCGTCATCGGTTCCACGGAGGAGGGTTCGGTCGATCCAGTGGATCGCATCGTCGCACTTCGGCAGGCTCGCGAGCAATCCGGCAAGGCTTCATTCTGGCTGCACGGCGATGGCGCGTACGGCGGCTATCTGCGCACGGTGACCATTCCCACACGCACGGGCCTTGGAGCGCCCGCTGCGCAGGTGAAGGTCGCGGAGGTGGTTCGCGATGTACCGCTGACGCTGCCCGAGCATGGCGAGTGTGCGGCACTTGAGAAAATGCCCCACTGCGACTCGGTGACGATCGACCCGCACAAACTCGGCTACATCCCCTATCCCGCCGGTGCCATCTGCTTCCGCACCAATCTCATCAAGCCGCACATGCGTCAGGCCGCGCCGTACCTCGAGGAGGCGCCCAGCGATCCTGAGCTCGAGCGGACTTCGGACACTATCGGTCTGTACGTACTGGAGGGGAGCAAGCCCGGAGCCAGTGCCGCGGCGGTCTGGCTGAGCCACACGCTCATCCCGCTGGATTCCACCGGCCACGGCCGGCTCATGCGCGAGAACATCCGCAACGCGGCGGAACTGCACGCGCTGCTCGAGAACTACCCCAGCCTCGACCCCGCCTGCACCGGCGCAAGGGCCGTCTGTCTCTGCCCGCCGGGCTCGAACATCGTCTGCTACGCCTTCCGACCTGCGCGTGAAGGTGCCACACTCGCCGAGATCAACGCGCTCAACAAGTCCATCTTCGAACGCTTCAGCCTCAACGCCGGCCAGCGTGTCTATGAACAGTCCTTCTTCGTGAGCCGCACTTCGCTTTCCATCAAGCAGTACTCTACTTCCACGGTGGGCGCTTTCCTCAAGCGGCTTGGAGTCGGCGAGGCCGAGTATGCCAGAGACGGAGTCTTTCTGCTCCGGTCGGTGCTGATGAATCCCTGGTACGGGTACGCCAAGCGGCGCGGGAGGTACTACCTCTCGGAACTGGTCGGCGATCTGCACAAGGCCGCCTCGGAACGAAGTGCCTGACCGGGCCTCGCCCCGACGCAATCGCAGCCCCGACCCTTGCCTCGCAAAGGAACCCGGCGGCGAGATGGGTGCAAGCGCTCCAGCACCCATCTCACCATGGGCCAGGCCGGGGCAAACGCATTCTCCAAGTCGCCCTCTCGCACGTCATGTCGGGCTGGCAGTGTTCTGTGTTTTTCATCCTGTCTAACCATGTTCTCTTCTCCGGCAAGGAATGGGAACATGGATGGACAGGATGGGCAGGAAGAGTGAAGAGGCAGAGCACCATCCGTGAGAGAGCCCAGACTCAGGACCTGATCGGTGCAGCCGGCCAGATGACATTTGTCGTGGGTTCCGTGTTCCTTTCACCCGCTCCCCGACCTTTCGTGCTCCCCATGTTCGGGCTCAAGCCCAGAGCGATCCCAGTGGACCTGCTGAGGAGCGTTGAAGAGGGTTCGAGCAATCTTGCGTTTGCCCTGCGGGCCAGGCGAGGACCCGCCCCGAGTTCGTTCGGGTTTGCTATCCTCAGCCATCGCAACGGACCGCATCATCTCGGCGACGACCACTCCCCAGGAAGAGCAGATCAACTGGGCACTTCGTCCCACGGAGATCACGCAGTACGTCGGTCAGCAGGAGCTGATCGAGCGGCTTCGCATTGCCATCGCCGCGGCACGCAGCCGCAAGGAACCGCTCGAGCACGTCCTGCTCCATGGCCCCCCGGGCCTGGGAAAGACGACGCTGGCCAATGTGCTGGCGCAGGAGATGGGGACGAAGCTGATCGCGACTTCCGGGCCGGCCCTGAGCCGCGGGACCGACCTGGTCTCAGCCCTCACCCGCCTGCAGCAGTCCGACATTCTCTTCATCGATGAGATTCACCGGTTGCCGATCGCCGTGGAGGAGTTCATCTATCCGGCGATGGAGGACTTCAAGATTGATGTCACGCTCGACAGTGGCATGGCCGCGCGGACGGTGCAGGTGCGGTGCAAACCCTTCACGCTGATCGGCGCGACGACCCGAGCGGGCCTGCTCTCTTCGCCGCTGCGTTCGCGGTTTGGCATCGTCCATCATCTGCGATACTACACGAAACCCGAACTGCTGGCGATTCTTGAGCGCAGCGCCTCGCTGCTCTCGATTCCCAAGGTCGATGCTGGTTCTCTGGATCTGATCGCGGACCGCTCGCGCGGGACCCCCCGCATTGCCAACCGACTGCTTCGGCGGGTGCGCGACTACGCCCAGGTCAAGGGGAACGGGTCGGTGACGGTCGCCATGGTGACGGGGGCGCTCAAGCTCGAGGGAGTCGATGCCCTGGGCCTTGACGATCTGGACCGATCCTATCTCAAGACCATCGGGACCACGTACCGCTGCGGCCCGGTCGGGCTGGAAGCCATTGCCGCGACGATGAATGAGGATTCGGGAACACTTGAGGATGTCGTCGAGCCTTTTCTCCTGCAGATCGGATTCCTCGCCCGGACCCGCCGCGGCAGAGCCTTGACCCGCTCAGGTGCCGAACACATGGGCCTTGCATACGTGCCGGTCGACCCGGACAGCAGCGTCTTTGATGGTGCGTGAGGGTCCGCAGCGGCCCCAATCGTACCGAACGCACGCCGAATTGGGCGACATCGAGGCCGATGGAGGGGAGGGGCGGCCTTCGCCTGGTCGGGGGCGATCAGGAACCGCACGAATGTCGGCATCCCATGACCGGCGGGCATGGCAATCCGGGCTCTTGCACCCTACGCTTGCGTCCCCCAAAACCGGACGCGTGTTCGGGGGCCGTATGACGCACACCGCAGAGTCAACCGAACGCTTTTCCATGGGCCCGATGCTGGCCGCGATGTTTGTCGCGCCCGTCATCGGCGCGCTGGGTGGCATCGGGATCGCGACGATCGCATCGTGGACGACCGAAGGATCGGCGTGGACGATGCGGCAGACGGTTTCCGCCGCGGCGGGGTGCTGGATGATGGGTGGACTGATCGGTGTGGTGGTGCTGGCACTTGCCTCGGGCATGCTGGTCCGCCGCGTCGCAGTTGGGATGATGGCCTCGTCGCTGGTGCGGGCGGGGATTGCGTTGTTTGATGGTCTGGCGATTTCGCTGGTCTTCAAGCCTGAACTCAAAGTCTTCTGGGCGGCCTTCCTGGTGGCCGGCCTTCTGTGTCTGATTCTTGAAACGGTCTGGGCGATGAACCTGACGCGGCGGATGGCTGGGAGTGCTCTCAAGCCAGTCGCAGCGTCCTGATTTCCAAGTCCTTGCCGGTTGCAGTGGTCCCTTGCAGTTGGAGAAGCATCCGAATGCTCACGAATCTGGTAGCTTCCACTCTCACTCTCGCTGCTGATGCGTCCAACCCGCTCCAGCACGTGGTGAACCACTTCTTCTTCGGCATTGAACAGGCCGATGGCTCGAAGCTGTGGCTCTGGTCGTCGCACACCGGCACGCTGCTGCTGGCTGGTCTGCTGACCATGCTCGTCCTGATCTGGGCTGCCGGCCACATCAAGACGGGCCCGGAGAGTCAGGGTGCGGGCCGGTATGTGACCAGCAATCCGCTGGCGCACATGATCGAGGTGATCTGCGCGTACCTGCGTGACAACACGGCCAAGCCGCTGCTGCACGGCAGGACCGATGCGTTCATGCCCTTCCTCTGGTCGATCTTCTTCTTCATCCTCTTCAACAACATCCTGGGTCTGGTGCCGATTCTCGATCTGGTCGCCCTGGTTGGCCCCCACGACTGGCACGCGGCACACATGGCCCCCATCGGCGGTACCGCCACGCAGAACATCTTCGTCACCGCTGCACTGGCGATCATCGCCGCACTGGTCATCAACATCGCGGGCATCCGTGAACTGGGCATCGGCGGTTACCTGCACCACCTCACGGCGGGCACTCCCTGGTACCTCTGGCCGCTGATGGTCCCCATCGAGATCATGGGCACGGTGATCAAGCCGGTCGCACTGGCCATTCGTTTGTTCGCCAACATGAGCGCGGGTCACATCCTGATGGCCGTGCTCTTCACCTTCGCGGGTGCGGGTCTTGTGACGGTCCAGAACTACGTGCTGGGTCTGGGCGTGACGATCGTCTCGTGCATCGCCACCTTTGCCATCTACTTCCTCGAACTGTTCGTTGCATTCCTCCAGGCCTTCGTCTTCATGTTCCTGACGACGGTCTTCATCAGCCAACTCAGCCACCATCATGATGAACACGAGCATGATGGTGCTCATGACCACGAGCACGCTCACGCGTGAATAACGGGTCCTTCGCCGACCGGGTGAAACCGGAAGGTGTGTTTCTCTCGTGCATCACCCATTGGATTTGCCCCTGCCACGTGTTCACGTTGAGCCAGGGGCGCAGATCAGAAGGAAAGACGAAAATGAAGAACCTGCTCCGTAACGCTCTGTGCTCGACCGCTGCCCTCGCCCTCATGGCCGAGTTCGCCAGCGCTCAGACCGCCGCCGCCCCCGCCCCCGAGATGATCGGCAAGGGTCTGGCCGCCATCGGTGCTGGCCTCGCCATCGTCGGCGGCGCGATCGGCATCGGCATGATCGGCAAGGGCGCCGTTGAGAGCATCGCCCGTCAGCCCGAGGCTGCTGGCCCCATCGGCACCAACATGATCCTCACCGCCGCGCTCGTCGAAGGTGCGACCCTGTTCGCGGTCGTCGTCGGCCTGCTCGCCGTCCTCGCCAAGTAATCGAAGCGAGCCCCGGTCACCGGGGTGAACGAACTTCGGGCCGACCCGGGAAACCTGGTCGGCTCCGATTGCCTTGCGTGTTCGAAAGGGTCCTGCCTGCCACAGCGGTGTTGAGCCGCGAGGGCGTGCAGGATTCGAAGTCAATGTCAGCCATCGGCCGACCGCGGCCGAGTTCACCGTGTTTTCGCCAGAAAGGGACGACTCCAGTGTCCAACCTCACGAAGAAGCTCATTCCCGCCGTCGTCGCGTTCAGCCTGTTCACCGCCGTCAGCGTTGCAACGGCGCAGAACCATGACGCGACGCCCGCCAAGGTCGTCGAAGGCGCCAAGCCCGCACTTCCCGCCGGCCACTCGCACGATGACGGCCACGATCACTCTCACGATGGTGATCATGCCCACGCTCACGAGACGCAGGGCCTGATCGCCTCGGTCTCGCAGGGTGTCGTCTCCTCGGTGGCCACGCTGGTGGTCTTCGGTCTGGTCTTCGGCGTGCTCGCCACGGCCGTGTGGCCCAAGATCCTCAAGGGTCTCAAGGACCGCGAGAACAAGATCCGCGAGGAGATCGAGTCGGCCGAAATGGCTCGTCAGCAGGCCAAGGATGCGCTCGAGCAGTACCAGAAGAGTCTGGCTGATGCACGTGCTGAGGCGACCAAGATGCTCGAGACGACTCGCGCTCAGCAGGCGCAGCTCGCCGCGGACCTCAAGGCCAAGGCTGATGTTGAACTGACCGCGATGCGTGAGCGTGCCCTGAAGGACATCGAGAGCGCCAAGCGTGCGGCTGTCTCCGAACTCTACAGCCAGTCGAGCCAGCTGGCTGCGATCATGGCGGGCAAGATCCTCCGTCGCTCGGTGACGGCCGAGGATTCGCAGCGTCTGCTCGAGGAGTCGATCCAGCAGCTCCAGAGCGGCCGCAACTGAGTGCAGCGGGCGGTTCTGATGCCGCCCGGCGATCCAACGCGAGTTCAACCGCCTTCCTTTTGAAAGCCTCTCATGCCCCTCATTGAATCTGCACCCGACAACGTCGCCCGCATCTACGCCAAGAGCCTGGTGGACCTTGTGGAAGCCAAGGGCGGCGTCGCCGCGATCGAGACCGCGCAGACCGAACTGCAGGCCGTGCTCGATGTGGCCCGTCAGTCGCCGGCCTTCAGCGAGTTCCTTTCCTCTCGCGTCGTCCCCACGCAGCGTCGCGCCGACAGCCTTGAGAAGATGTTCAAGGGCCGCCTCGCCGATACGACCTACAAGTTCCTGCAGGTCCTCAACGACAAGGGCCGCCTTTCGCACCTGGCCCCGATCGTTGCCGCGATCGACGGCGCGGTGCAGGAGAAGTTCGGCCGCGTCGAGATCGACGTCTTCACGGCTCAGGCCCTTTCGCCCGATGCCCAGCAGGCGATGCGTCAGCGCCTGAGCGATGCGCTCAAGTGTGATGTCGTTCTGCATGCCAAGACCGATGATTCGATGATCGGCGGCGTCAAGCTCCAGGTGGGCGACCAGCTCGTGGATGGGTCCGTCGCGACGCGCCTGCGTCAGATGCGTGACCAGATCGAACGCGATGGTGCCGCTCGCATCCGCGGCTCGCTGGGCAGCATGCTGGCCTGATCATCTCCGGAGCATCTGGCCCCGAAACCATCAAAAACTTGATCACCTTTCGACAGCGGCCATGCGGCCGCTGTCTTTCGTTTACTACAGTATTGCAGCGTGCAGCAGGGCCCTCGCGGCCATGCCGCACGCGTGATTGAACCTGATATCGCTTCATGCCCCGGCCAGATCCGCCGCGGCCAACTGCAAGGACTCCCTTCCATGCCCAAGAAGACCATCGCCAACATCGACGTTTCCGGCAAGCGCGTTCTCATCCGTGTTGACTTCAACGTCCCCATCGACGGCGGAGTGATCGGCGATGACCGTCGCATCGCCTCGGCGATTCCGACGATCAAGTCCGTCATCAGCCGCGGCGGAAAGGCGATCCTGATGTCGCACCTTGGCCGCCCCGAGGGCACCGGTTTCCAGGCCGAAGACTCCCTCAAGCCGTGCGCCGAGCATCTCAGCAAGCTCCTGGGCCAGCCGGTGGCATTCCCCAGCAACGACTGCACCGATGCAGGTGCCGCAGTCGCGGCGATGAAGAACGGGGATGTGCTGCTGCTCGAGAATCTCCGCTTCCACAAGGCTGAGAAGAAGGGCGATGCCGCGTTCGCAGCCAAGCTCGCGGCGTACGGCGATATCTATGTGAACGATGCCTTCGGTACCAGCCATCGCCCCGACGCGTCGATGGTGGCGGTTCCCAAGGCGATGGCCGGCAAGCCCCGCGTGAGCGGGCTGCTCGTTGAGAAGGAAATCAAGTTCCTGGCCGAAGCACTCGCCAAGCCCGCCAAGCCCTTCGTCGTCGTCCTGGGCGGTGCGAAGGTCAGCGACAAGATGGCCTGCATCGAGAACCTGCTTCCCAAGGCCGATGCCGTGCTGGTTGGCGGCGCGATGGCCTACACCTTCCTCAAGGCACTGGGCCGCAAGGTGGGCAACAGCCGCGTGGAAGAGGATCGTCTGGGTGATGCAAAGCGCATGCTCGAGCTTGCCGCGAAGCTCAAGTGCGATCTCTTGCTCCCCACGGATCACGTCTGCGGCGATTCGTTCAGCGAATCCCCCGCCGACATCGAAGTCTTCGATGGTGACATCAAGGATGGGTTCATGGGCCTGGACATCGGCCCCAACACGCAGACCAAGTTCGCGCTGACGCTCCGCAAGGCCAAGACGATCGTCTGGAACGGCCCGATGGGCGTCTTCGAGTGGAAGGCGTTTGCGACGGGCACGACGCAGGTGGCCAAGGCTATCGCCGCGGCAACCACGGGCGGCGCGGTGAGCATTGTCGGCGGCGGCGATTCTGCTGCGGCCGTCGAGCAGTTCGGCGTGGCGAACCAGATGACGCACGTCTCCACCGGCGGTGGAGCGAGCCTTGAAATGCTCGAAGGCAAGAAGTTCGAGAGCGTTGATCTGCTTGACGAAGCCTGAATGTGGCGATGCACTCCTGTGCATCGGTCCTCGCGGCACTCCGTGCCGCGGTCCGGAGGCACTCTGTGCCTCCGTTATCGCTTCACGCCCTGCGCAGCCCAAGATCGCCCCAAGAGCGGCACAGAGTGCCGCGGCACGAGGCACGGAGTGCCTCTGGACCGATGCACGGAGTGCATCGCCACTGTGGCATTTAGAGTTGCGCGAGGAAGCGCAGGTCGTTCTCGAAGAGCAGGCGGATATCGGGGATGCCGTATTTGCCCATCGCAAGACGCTCGATGCCGAAGCCGAAGGCAAAGCCCGTCCACTCCTCGGGATCAACGCCGCTGGCCTCGAAGACTGCCGGATCGACCATGCCGCAGCCACCCAGTTCCATCCAGCGCACCGGCTGATCGGGCCGCAAACGGATCTTCATGTCGAACTCGGCGCTGGGCTCGGTGAAGGGGAAGAAGCTCGGACGAAGACGCACCTGCGCATCGGGCCCGAAGTAGGCCCGCGCGAAGTTGAGCAGCGTCGACTTGAGGTCCACCATCGTCACATGGCGATCGACGTACAGCCCTTCGATCTGATGGAACATGAATGAGTGCGTCGCATCGACCGTATCGGGCCGGTAGACTCGGCCAGGTGCCACGACCTTGATCGGCCCCGTCAACTTACCCCCGCCCTTGGCGACCGCCTGCTCCAGCATGCGCACCTGCACGGTGCTGGTCTGCGAACGCATCATCCTGGGCACGGCCGTCGTCGCCGGATCATCCACATAAAAGTTGTCGATTGGGTCACGCGCCGGGTGCTCGGGCGGAATGTTCAGCTTGATGAAGTTGTGCGAGTCGTCCTCAAGTTCGGGGCCCTCGGCGACTTCAAACCCCATCCGGGCAAAGACATCGACCAGTTCATCGCGCACGCGGGTGATGACGTGACGCCGGCCCAGACCCTGGCTGGCGATCAGCCCCGGCTCGGTGACGTCGATCTGCTCGCTGACGACGACCACGGTGCCGATCTGGGCCTTGCGTGCCGCGTACGCAGCGTCAATGGCCGCCCGGACCGTGTTAAGCTTGGCACCAACCGCGGGCTTCTGTTCCTTGGGCACATCCTTGAACCCGGCCAGCATGGCCTTGAGCTTGCCACTGTTGCCCAAATAGGCAAGTCGCCAGGCTTCCAGGGCATCGGCGTCGGAGACTGCCGCGAGTTCGGCAAGGGCGGTCGTTTCGAGGGTTTCAAGGGCTTCGAGCATGCGGAGGGGAGGGTAGGTCGGCTTGCCCCCTCTGACAGCCTTCAGGGCCCTGCCAGAGCGTGCGAAAGCCGCGTGATTCCGCCCGGAGGCCGGCAACCGGCCGCCGCGGCCATACCCTCCTGCCATGGCAACCCTGATTGTGATCGCGGGCCCCGGACTGGGGCGGATGGCCACTGTCGGGCAGGGCAGCTGCATCGTGGGCCGAAGTGAGAAGATGGCCCAACTGGTGATCCCCGATGAACGCATCTCCAGCAAGCACCTTCAGGTGCGGTTCGATGCATCCATCCAGGGGTACCGCATCAAGGACCTCAACAGCACCAACGGGTCGTACCTGAATGATGCCAAACTGACGGCCGAGCTCCCTGTGCCCGATCATGCGCTTCTGAGCATCGGCAACTCCCGCCTCTGGTTCGCGCTCCGCGATTTCGCCGATCCGCAGGCCGCGCTCGAGGCCAGCCGCGAGGCAACCTCAAAGCCCGCCGCCGTACAGTGATGCCCCAGGTCCTTCACCGCCTCCGAGCCCCGCTTCAGCGTTCCCTCCCCACCACCGCGGCATGGCACACGACGCCTCTCCCAGCTTCGCACGAACCATGAGTTGGGCGGCCTATCTGGGCGCTTCCTGGACCTGGTGCATCGGCATGTGGCTCCCGGTCATCCTGCTGCGCGATCTTGGCCCCTGGTCATTTGTCATCTTCGCGCTGCCCAACTGCATCGGTGCCGCGGCGATGGGTTCGGTGCTGCCGACGCCACAGGTGAGCTTCCGGATGGTGCAGGAACACGCCGCGGCGTGCCGCGGGTTCTCCATCGTCACCTACCTCTTCCAATGCTACTTCCTCGCCGCCCTCGCACTGGGCGCCGAGTTCTCACCCCTTCGCATCGGCCTGGCCCTCGCGGCCTTCCTCATCCCAACGCTCGCAGGGCCATTCGTGGCGGGCCGCCTGGCTGCCCACCGCACCGCCGCGGCTGTGACGCTGCTGACTTCAATCGCCATGGCCATCTGGTTCCTGCTCGAGCAGGGCAAGACGCTTCAACTCCCGCTGGGTCACACACCACCGACCGCCCAACTTGCGGGCCTTGCCAGCGTCTGCGTGCTTGGCTTTGCCCTCTGCCCATATCTTGACCTGACGTTCCACCGGGCCCGGCAGAACCTGCTGACTCCCTCGGCATCCCGCACCGGCTTTACCGTCGGCTTCTGCATGATGTTCGCCTCGATGATCTGCCTCACGCTTGGCTATGCCATGCTGCTGGTGGCGGGCACTGGCACCGCGGGGGCCTCGAGCATTCTGGGCCCGTGGCTGCTTCCGCTGCCGCTGCTCATCCATGTGACGATGCAGCTTTCGCTCAAAGTGCTCCTGCACCGAGAGGAAACGACGCAATCGCTCCGCCCTGCACATCGCGTGCACTCGTGGTGGATGGTGGTTGGTGCGGTGGCGATGGGACTGCTCTACTGGTTCACCAAGAGCGCGGGCAGCTTCATGGGCTTGACGGCCTTCGAGTTCACCTACCGGGCCTTCATGTCCTTCTACGGACTGGTCTTCCCCGCGTATGTGTGGCTGTGCATGCTCCCGCTGCGATACGGAGCGCCAGCCCCGGATCGCCGAACACTGCTCATCTATGTCATCGCGATGCTCGCGGCATCACCCTTCTACTGGATCGGGTTCATGGAACGCCGCTACGAGTGGACGATGCTGGGCGTGCTCATCGTGCTCGCAGCACGCTGGTTCATCCGCCCCTCGGCCTCGCCCGAAGTCGAAGCTCACGTGCTCCCCAGCACCTGATTGATCGTGCCGGCAACCAGCGGGCTTGGATCGGTGCGCTGGGCTTCGAGTGCAGCGCGGATCCCAGGGTCAGGCCGCTGTCGAAGCGCATTGCCCGCGGCGATCGCCGCGTTGCGCCGGAACATCTCCAGATTCGCCCGCTTCATCGACGACGCCTTCAGCGCCACCTGCCGATCCATCGCCGTCCAAGCCAGCACTTCGAGCACATCAAACCACTGCGTTCGCGGCGTGTATCCAAGCTGAATCGGCGGCGACGGCAACGTGCGAGCCGAGTTGTGCGGACAGACTTCCTGGCAGATGTCACACCCATACATCCAATCGCCCATCGCCTCGTGAAAGGCCGGATCGATGAGGTCACGATGCTCGATCGTGAGATACGAAATGCAGCGCGAGGCATCGACCTTGTACGGCGTGATGGCCTGCGTCGGACAGGCATCGATGCAGCGCGTGCAGGTGCCGCAGTGATCGGTCACGATCTCCTGCTCAGGCAGAGGCGGCAGCTCGAACGAAGTGGCCACCACGCCCAGCAGCATGTAGCTGCCCAGTTTGGGATGGATCAGCATCGTGTTGCGGGCCTGCCAGCCGAGTCCTGCGAGCACTGCCAGTTCGCGTTCGAAGATCGGCACCGTATCGACGCACGTGCGAAAGCCGCAGCCGGGAAACTCCGCACGCAGCCGGTCGGAGAGCGCGTGCAGACGCTTCTTCATCTCCTCGTGGTAGTTGCGGCCCTGTGCATAGCGAGCCACGCGTGCGTGTGGCCGGGGTGTTTCGCCAAGGCGATTGGGAACGACACTGCCCCGTGGCGAGTAGAGGTCGGCCACGACCATGAACGAGCGCGTCCGGTGGTAGACCTTGCCGGGCTCATCGCGCAGTTCCAGATCTCGTTCGAGATAGTCCATCTCGCCATGCTTGCCCGCGGCGATCCACGTGCGGAAATACTCACCCCAGCGCGAAGGCTGGTTAGGCGCAAAGCCAGTGGCGGCAAACCCGCACTCCTGACAGAGTCTGGCCAGATATCGGGAGAGTTCTACGCCGGTTGGGTGCGGCAGCGGATATGGCTTGAAGGCACTCATCGCGCACTCACCCACGCCGCGGCTTCAGGCTTCAACCTGCGAGCAAGTACGGCACACTGCACGGCAACTCAGACCTTGGCGGGACGACGCGAGACCGATGCGCGGCGGCCGAGCCACTCGAACATCGTCTTGGCCGAGCGTGCCAGCACGCCATCCACATCGGCGCCATCGGCACCCAGCCAGGCGCGGTCGTATTCGTAGACGAGCCAGCCGGCAAAGCCGCCCTTCGCGGCGGCTTCGATGGCCGCCTTCGCGTTGAGTTCGCCTTCACCCAGCGCCACCGGCTTGCCGTTCTTGATGTCCTTGACCTTCACGATTGCCAGACGCTCACCCAGCACGTTCACGCCGTTCTCGACCGACTCGCCCGCGGCTTGCGCCACCGGCAACGAATACGACGCGGCGAGCAACGGGGAATCCACGCGATCAAGAATCTCGGAAAGATCGACAGCGGTGCAGAATGAACCACCGTTTTCCAGCACGAGGCGCACGCCGCTGTTGCGGCAGTAATCAGCGCACTTGATGAGACGATCGGTGATGCGGGCCAGCGCGTTCTTCCGCGGCTCGCTCCCGACGATCTCGAAGCCGAAGACCCGGACAAAGGGTGCCTCAAGCTGCACGGCAAGATCGACGCATGCCTTGGTCTCGCGGATCATCTGTTCGTGATCCATGTAGAGGCCCACGATGGGCGGCGTGATCGGGTCGTCGTAGCGGATGCCGGTGGCGAGGGAGCAGATGCTCACGCCAGCGCGTTCGAGCATGCCGCGGAGTTTGGCGGGGGAGGTGAGTGCGGGCTCGCAGGCCAGTTCACGCGAACCGTACCCGAACGTGCGCAGTTCGGCTCCGACATACCCCCACTGCTCAGCTCGCTGAGCGAGGCGGGAGAAGATCCAATCCGGGCAGGCAACCGTGCTGAAAGCTGGCTTCATGACGGGGTCAGTATAGGTATCGCGGCACCGCCCGTGGGGCCTTTCAGGGCCAGGGGAGCACCCCAAACTCAGGCTCGGGAGGACCCGGGCTTGGGGCCAGGGCCATCGCACCATTGCTCGAATCCCCGTCAACCCGGTCGGCCCAGCCTGATCACGCGGCGTCTGCTCTGGCCCGCTGACACATGAACCCGTGATCCAGCGAGTCCCGCCCCCTCCCTCCCTTGCTGCCACAAGAAATCAGGCCGAGGCACAGCTCAACTCGCCCCCACTCAACGCCCTTGCTCTGCCTCTTGCCCGATCCTGTCAATCCTGTCTATCCATGTTCAATTTCCGGAGAGCGGAAGGGAACATGGATGTACAGGATGAAAGACGCCAGAAAATGTGAGCCAGGCCGGGAGTTCAGGAAGGGGGAAGGGGGCCGAAGGGGGGAAGGTTTGGGAGCGCGCGTGACCTGGGTTCGGGACGGAACGAACCCGGACACCACCCCGAAGCTGTGTCTGGTTAGAGGCAGAGAATCTCGAAGGCGACATGGGCCGCCAAGAGGGCCGTGATGCCTGCCGGGTCCCGGTCGGGGAGCACTTCGACGACATCGGCCCCGACGAGATTGATCCCCCGCATCCGCCGGAGCAGTGCGAGAATCTCGGCGGAGGTGAAGCCGCCGACGCTCGGGGTGCCAGTGCCGGGTGCGTAGGCGGGGTCAACGACATCGATGTCGAACGTGAGGTAGGTCGGGTGCTTCTCGTCGATGGCGTGTTTGAGATAGTGGGTCAGGGTCTTCTGGCCTTCGCGGAACATCTGCTCGTAGGTGATGACCGTGACGCCCTTGTCCTTGGCGTACTCGAGGTCGGCACCGGTATTGAGCGGGCCCTTGACTCCGATGGAGATCATGTGCTTGGGATCGATGAGCCCATCCTCAATCGCGCGGCGGAAGACCGAGCCATGGCTCCACGGTTCGCCCCAGATGACATCGACGGTGTCGAGATGGCTGTCCAAGTGGATGAGCGAGAGCCCGCCCTTGGGGCTCCCTTGGCGCTCCCAGGTAGCCTTGATGTTGGCGTAGGCAATGGAATGGTCGCCGCCGATGGCCAGGAGCTTCGAACTTGGGTCGCCCAGCCCCTTGGCAAACTCGGCCATGGCGAGCGTGTTGTCCTTCACATCGAACGGCTTGGTGGGTGCATCGCCCCCATCGGCGAGGCTGTAGCGCTCGGCGAGGTTGAAGCCGTGCTCGAGGTGGTATGGCTTGACGTACTGGGAGGCCTCGCGGATGGCTCGGGGGCCGAAGCGGGCGCCGGGGCGGTAGGTGGTGCCACCGTCAAAGGGAGCCCCGTAGAGGACCCAGTCAATCGGGCGGTTGGCCGGAGCCACATCGCACACGCGGGGGTAGCGGCAGAAGGTGCAGATGCCTGTAAAGCGTGGGTTCACGCGTGTATCGAGCAGTTGCGTGGGCATGAGGTGAGGATAGCTTCGGCTGGTGTTGTGTTGGAAGTGGAGAGATGGGCGGGGAGTGCTGACGATACGTCCTATAACTGAACCCAATACTCTAGAAGCGGGCGCGGCGGTGCGCCGCGAGCAAGGCTGGGGCTCGAGGTGCGTTTTGCCTGGTGCGATCTCGCCGAAGCGACGATTGGCCCCGAGCTTCACACCGCAAGGTTGCCAAGAAACCCGGCAGCGTTCATTCCGGCCAGCTGCACGCCATATCGGATGTGATGCAGGAAGAAGATGGCATGCCACCGCCGTTCAAACGCGTCTGGCAGCTGCGAGATGGCCGCGACCGTTGCCTTGAGTGAGGAGATGGCGAGCGCTTCAAGATTGAGTTGAGCGAGTGTTTCGGGGCTCAAGCACAACACGTGCGCATCGCAGGCATCGTTGCTGTAGCACATCGCTCTGTTCTCAGCATCGACCCAGATCCAGGAGCCCGCGGGAGTTCGTTGGAATTCGGCTTCAAAGTCGCCGCGGGAAGTGGTTGTTGTGACGGAATTCACGCCATCGAACTCGAGTTCACGAAACCAGGTGCCGACTCCGCTGAGGCGGTGCATGATCCCCTCGAGGGGCGCGATGATCGGGTTCGCCGCGTGGATCGATCGAAGGCTCTGATGAGTGAACCACCAGCGATTGTCGGGGCAGTAGATCGGGATGCAGACGAACTTCGTCGCTGTCAGGACGTCGACGGTGAGTCGTTCCTCGGAGATGTAGGAGGCAAAGGTCGCTTTCATGTGATCGAACGGATTGTTCGCGTCTATCGGCTCGGTGGCAGGATTCGTGGCACGCTGCGGGCATTTGGGGAGCGGCGGCGTCGGGTGCCCTTAGGGTGGCCGGTGCTTGGGCTAAACGGATGGGTAGAGGTCAAAATGAGGACCTCGCGCGTGCCATGCTCTCGACTCAGCTGACGCGATTTGTTATCGAAGGTGTCGCCACTCGCGATGTTCGCGTGGGGCGTTTCACACAAGGCTTCTCCAATGCGGGCGTTGCGAAAGGGGCTCTGACACGCTGAACTTTGCGGCCACTGGCCGCGCTCGATCAGCTGAACAAAGCAGCCCCGATTCATCGCTGAGCCCAGATGCTGCAATCATTCAGCGGGACGGCGTGCTTGGCCATTCAGTCCAGCGTGATCGAGCGTTCGGGGCTGAGTGAGACATTTCATTCGCAGGCTGCACCGGAGATTGCATGGGCGGTACGATGCGGCACCCGCGAACGATCACCACTTTCACAATCGAGAAGGCGCCGCCGGATTCCGGAGGAGAATTCCATGGACAACGCAATCACCGTCGACACCCTCATCGCTGCGCCGATCGACAAAGTCTGGCGTGCGTACACAACACCAGACGACATCAAGAAATGGAATGCCGCATCCGACGATTGGCACACCACGGCCGCGGCCGTGGATCTCCGAGTGGGCGGATCGTTCTCATCTCGCATGGAAGCCAAGGATGGCAGCGTCGGCTTCGATTTCACCGGGACGTACACGAAGATCGTCACCAATAAGGTGATTGAGTATTCCCTCGACGATCATCGCACGGTCCGCGTCACATTCGACCAGACTCCAGCCGGCGTCCATGTGCGTGTAACCTTCGGTGCCGAAACGATCCACTCCATCGAAGAGCAACGCGCCGGGTGGCAATCAATCCTCAATAACTTCGCAAAGCACGTTGCACTTCGCGCGTGATCGATCAAACGTCCGACGGCTGTGAACAGCAACCGCCGCGGAACAGACTGGGCGTTTCGGGGTCGTCTGAGCATCTGCCTCGATGACCGCGGGGGCGAACCCGATATCTCGCATCGGCTATGGCACCATAGTCATTGGCCCGCGCTGGGTGATGGTGGCAGTGGCCAGCCGAAGCCCGCCGATCCCGAAGTTGACGGCGAGCTGCGAAAGGGGTGCTGCACCCCCACTTTGACTCGAGAGCGACGCTCTGCAAGAAGCCGACGGTGAGCTCGACGAGGCCTGAGGCCGAAGTGGAAAAGAAGTCCCACCTACGCTCTAGCCGCCGTCACGCGGCAACCTCAGAGCCCCACCCTTCCTCGTGCACACATGCCAATCACCGCTGACATCCTCGCCTACAACGCCGCGCAATCGCCCGCCGACCAACGCATCTGCGAGGCACTCGCCAAAGCCATCGACCGACACCTGTCCCGCTGCGACGGCGCCGAATGCAAGGTCTGGCACCGCCACCCCGTCTGGTTCCTCGATGGCAACCCGATTGTCGGCTACAGCACGCACAAGACGCCCGCACCCTGCATCCGCCTCCTCTTCTGGAGCGGCCAGTCGTTCGACGAGCCCGGCCTGGCCCCTGCCCCACCATCCACCAAGTTCAAGACCGCTGATGCTCGCTACACAGATGTGGACGAGATCTCCGCCAAAGACCTCAAACGCTGGCTCGAGAAGTCCATCAAGATTCAGTGGGATTACAAGAACATCGTGAAGCGCAAAGGCAAGCTCCTGCCGCTGACGGGCCTGGATTGACTTGGCAGCAACGGGTCACCCGTATTGCGGCACTGAGAAAGGATGCACGCCCGTGAGATGTCCAGAACGGGGCCA
>JBILUL010000200.1:0-7986 GCA_044371005.1 Phycisphaerales bacterium
CCTCGGACTTGTACGCGCCGACTTCCTTGTTCAGTGCATCCACCGTTGCCTGGTGGTTCTGCTCGATGCCCTTCACGCGATCGACCTCATTCTGACGGTCGGCCTGCGCCTGCTGACGAGCCGATTCCGCAGCCTGCAGGTTCGATTCAAGCGAAGCAATCTTCGCGTCGCGGTCGTTGATCAGGACCAGCATCGCTGCGGTATCAGCGCCCGTCACACCCTCGAGCTTCTTGTTCAGCTCGGTGATGGTGTCGCGCTTCGAGCCAGTCACGCGGGTCATCACGGCCGACTGGCTGTCGACCAGGTACCCGACGAGGCTCTTGCGCTCCTTCTCGGCTTCCTTGAGAAGGCCGGTCACATCGTCGCGGTTGCGTTCATCCGCCTTGACGACCTTCGACTGGTCAGACTGCAGCGTCTCCACCGTCCGCTGACGCTCGTAGAACTTGTTGAAGAAAACAGCGGTCGTGACGAAGAATCCCAGGGACAGAATGCCCAGGATCGTGATCGTCGCGGCGACACCGAAACTCGTGCTGGTACGACCGGCCATATGTGTTCCTACTCCCAAAACAAGGCTGCACACCCCACACGTGCGCAGATGGTCTACGAGACTACCGCCCACTCCGGTTGCACCCGGTAGTGGCAAGGGGACAAGCATACGGCATCACCCGACCGCCGCGGCAACCCCTTGCACAATTCCAACCCACATGTTCGCATTCCGATCGGTCTCCATAGCCCAATCAGGGTTGCATTTCACAACAAATCCACAAGCAACCCCCAACGGGAGGATCAAGTGGCGGAAGGACGATTCCGGCGAAGCCTCGCCGCGGCGACCTCCGCCACCGCATCCCGAATGGCCACCTGCACATCCTGATTCACGATGAAGCGGTCGTAGACACCGCTGGCCTTCGCCGCGTCGATCTCCTGCTTGGCCTGCGCAAACCGCTTGAGGATCTGCGATTCATCCTCACGCTTGCGCGAACGCAGCCGGGTGATCAGCGCATCCTCACTGGGCGGCATGATGAAGATCGCAAACGCATCCGGAACGCGGCTCTTGACCTGCACCGCCCCCTGCACATCGATCTCGAGAATCACCAGCCGACCCCGGTGAAGCTGCTCCACCACCCACCCACGGGGCGTGCCGTACTTCTTCCCGTACACGCCCGCATGCTCGAGGAAGGCATCCTGCGCCTTCATCTGCTCGAACTGCTCGTCGCTCACGAAGTGATAGTCCACGCCATCGACATCCGCGTCCGTCTGCGCCCGCGTCGTGGCCGAAACGGAAAAGACCGAGTCAGCAATCGACCGCTCGACACCCCGCGTGATCGTGGTCTTGCCCACGCCCGAAGGGCCGCTGATGATCAGCAGCATGCCATTGTCGGTGTCGGTCTGCAGACGTTTGTGGGCGCTCGAAGCGTCGCTCATGGTGGAATCAACCGTCATGGGTGGCGGGATCTCTTCTGCAATCGGGCGGCCCGTGGTTCACTGTCCGAAGAGGTTGCGCTCGCCAAAGTAGCCGTTTTCCTCGAAATACGACATGGCTTCCTGCGTGCTCTTGAAGATCCTGGTCGCCGTCTCGGTGATGAACGGGCTGGGAGCCTTCTTGGGTTTCCACACCACGAACACTTCCTTGGTGTGCTCGAAGGCGTGGTGCAGTTCACGCTCGACACCACTCGAAAGACCCGGAATGCCGCCGGGAAGCTCGGGGATGTACGAGACGATCATGTCCGACTGATCCACCAGCTTGAAATCCCGCATGTAGATCTGACCATCGATATCGCCCGCGATATCCAGCACTTCACGCACCAGAACACGGATCGGATCGCTGGCCTTGCCGCCACCGAAGGTGTGAGGCGTCACATCCAGCCAGTCCTTGCCTTCCTTCGCCGCGAGAATCGCGCGGTCAAGCAGCAGCTTCTCATCCACATCACCCGGATCAAACGCGATGAAGTGCTCGGCCAGCGCCGCGCGGAAGGCATCGATCTCCGCCAGCACCTCGGGCATGTCCATCACGTGGCTCATCGGGAAGCTCGGATACACCTTGCGCATTCCGGGGCGGCAGATGAGCCGGAAAAGCGTCTTGGTCGTCATCGCATGACGGCCGCGGGAGAGGATGTAGAACTTGCTCCCCGGAATCACGCGGCTCATCAACTCGGTGGCCAGGATCTCCTCCTCGCGCCACACCATGCAGTCCTTCAACGTCGCATCAATGTCGTGCTCCTTGTGGAGACGATGATGCACCACCTCGATGTTGTCCACGAGGCAGACGAACAGATCAGGGCGCATGAGCTCGATCTGGTCATAGTCAAAGGCCGAGAAGAGCCCGTGCCGCCAGCGGAACGTCGCGTGCGTGTTCACCGCGACATTCTTCATGTCGCGGCTCTCTGACAGAATGTCCTTGAAAGCCGCCCGGCGAAGCGAGTTCAGCCGGCTGATGGGCAGGTCCAGAATCTTCCCCGGACGGACATCCGGCCCTTCCTTGTACATGAGGTCGCCGACATGGAAGATGTTCAGCGGCTCACCCTGTTCACCCGAAAATGCCGACGCGGCATTGATGAAGGGCTTCTTGTCCATTCCGATCTGACCCGTGACGATTGCTCTCATGGGCCAGTGTATGACCGCACAGAGGCAGCGTGCATGCCCGTCCTCCCCCCACCACAGCTGATCGTGCCGAGATCCAGGCCACCATGCCCGCCGCGTCGGGCAGTTCTTTCCAGACTCCGCTTGAAGCGATTCAAGGCTGCTGCCGGTCCGGCGACTGGCGGAAACCGGGCCACAAATCGGTCGGCGCCACGCCCAGTGCCTCGGCCATGCGCTTGACGGTCCGGCGCTGCGGCCGGCACGCACGCTGCAGCATCATGGCGATTGCCGATTGCTGAATACCAAGGCGGGTCGCCAGTTCCGTCTGCGTGACACTCTGGGCCTTCATGACCGATTCGAGCCGCTGCGAGAAAAGAGCTTCCTCGCGGTCGGCTTGCGAGAACGGGCTGTGGTCGGCGGTGCAGGACTGGACCTCTCGAAGTGCATCGATATCGATGCCCGGCTCACCGTCATGCGACGATGGAAACAAGGCTTCGGACAAGGTCCGAACCGCCATGTCCTTTTCATCGAGAGTCGCCGCGGGGTCGTTGATTACTGTGCACATCGAGTTGATCACGCCGCGTACTGCATCGCTGGCCTCGATGTAGTGCCGCATGATCTGGGCGAACTGCTGGCTTGCCAGCAGGTTGCCTTCTGGGATGTTTGTCATGGCTGCCATGGTGCGTTCTCCTGCTCCATACTCACCCGACGCGATTCTTGTAGAATCGCTCAACGACAAGGACTCGACGTGCCCTGAAAATCTCGATGTTGTGTCGCGAAAAGTCCATGGATCTCTTCTGCATCACAGCCAACACCCACATGACCGGCATCGGAATCGTCCCCACCGGTTCTCCCCTGAAGAAGATGATGCGAAGGTTGTCGTTGCCACCGATCTCATCAGCAATCCTCAGCTCGCCGATGCTCAACCCCTTGAGCGATTCAATCCACGACCAATCCAGGTCCATCAGTGTGCCGCTCCCATCATCCAGATTCTGATGCGGCCAGTACCGCAGCTTGAGCGCATGGCTGCGAAGCTCCACGCGATCCCGAGCCCGGGGACACAGGGCCACCGCGTCGTCGAACGCCGGTCGGAACACTCGAACCCACGCCAGGCCCGTCAGGTTGCCAGCCCCCGGAGTGTTCAAGTCCTTTGTCTGTGGTGTCATCGGTCGCATCAGACCGCACGATATCACATACCTAACAGATTTATACGCAGCAATTACCGCCAGTTCGAACAGAATGTGATATTTTGACACACAATGTGATATTCGGACTTTGATCGCAGATACAGCCATGCCCCTCTTGTCATCTGAAATTTGAACTCTGAAATTCCCCCCCCCCGCTCCCTCCCCGTTCCCCCTCCCCTTCCCCCAATGAAAAACCCACCCGAAGGCCGCGCCTCCGGGTGGGTTCAGGTTTCGAACATTGCTCCACGGCCCATCGCCGCGGCGGCGTCACTTCTCGCTGGTGGGCTTGAGCACGACCGTCACGGTGTTCTCCTTCGAGTAATACCGGGCGAAGGTCTCCTTCACCTGCTGGGCCGTGAGTTCCTGCATCACCTTGGGCGTCGCCAGCACATCATCGAGCTTGCGACCATCGAAGGTCATCGTCTCGATGGCACCCATCCAGAAGTCAGGCTCCTTCATCGCTTCATCGAGCGTGTTGGCAATCTGCCCCTTGGCGATCTTCATTTCATCCTCGGTCGGACCTTCCTTGACGAAGGCATCGAACATCTCGATGATCTTCGCGGCGAGCGCATCAGCCTTTTCCGGCTGCGTCGGCGCGCCCGAACGGAAAATCCCGAAGCCCGGGTAGACCGTGCCGGGCGTGCTCGATGCCGAGATCGAATAGACCAGCTGCGCCTTCTCGCGGATCTCCTGCACCATGCGGCTGGAGATCACCTTCGCGGCCATCTCCATCGCACGCGCATCGGCCAGATTCGTCGCATCGGGCCCGTAGAACCCGACCATGACATTCGCCATGTTCGTGCGCGTCGCAATCGTCTCGCTCACGCTCCTGGGGCCCTTCTCGCGCTTCATCGCCCGCTTGTCGGCCAGATACGCCGGATCGATGCGGGCCCGCGTCGGCAGCGAGCCGACATACCGCGTCACCAGTTCCATCGCCTTGTCACGCTGAATGTCACCCACCACCGCCACTTCGATGGGCGACTGAGCGATGAGACGCGTGAGCCAGGCCTGCGCACTCTCGCGGCTCAACTTCTCGATCTGTTCCTTGGTCAGAGGCTGCGTCCGCACCTCAGAAGCCGGATACACCGCCTGAGCCATCAGCTTGCTGAACATCTGCGATGGGTTCTTCTCCATCGCTTCCAGATTCTGAAGCTGCGCCGTCTTCCAGCGGGCAAAGGCCGTCTCCTCGAGCTTGGGATCCGTCAGAATCAGGTGCGCCAGCTGCATGCCCGTCTCGAGCTCCTCAGGCGTGCCCGACACCGAGACCTGCACCGAATCGCTGCCCGAACCTCCGCCGACATTCACCTTCCTGCCCATCATGAGCGAACGGATGTCGTTCGCCGAGAGCTTGCTGGTGGCCTGCTGCGTCCAGGCGGTGGTCGCCGCGAGGTTGATGCCGCGATTCTCGGCGGTCTCCATCAGCGGCGAGCCGATCAGCGTGATCGAGATCGTCGCTTCGCTCTTGCGGTAATCGCTGAACTTGTGATGCACGCGCACGCCATTGCTGAGCCAGGCCGACCAGACGCCGCTTTCCTTGTGCTCTTCCTGCTCCGAAATCGCCCCGGGAGTCGGGAGCGAATCCATGAACTTCTCGGCCCGCTTCACATCCGCTTCCTTCTCAGGCTTCGCGGCAAACGCCGACTCACCCTTGGCCAGCAACGCGGCCTCATCGGGCGCATCACCGGTCGCGGGGAGCTGGGCAAAGTACATCACCTTGCTCGGCTCGAACTCCTTCGCGAACCACGCGCTGCATTCCTCGGCCGTGATGGTGGGCAGGAACTCCTTCGCGGATTCAAGACGCTGCGCCGCCGAACGAACTGGCTCGCCCGCCGCGACTGCTCCGTTGATCCGCGCCAGGTGTGCCCGCGCCGGCAGCGTGGGCTCCTGCTGAGCCTGCTGCTCAGCCGAAGCGAGCAGATCCTTGCGGGTCTCATCGATGGCCTTCTGGCTGAACCCATGCAGGCGTGCGCGCTGGATGCACACACCCAGGTCGGTCATCATCTCCTTCCACTTGGCCGGCTCGCCGCTGGCCTGCGCCTGCGCCAGCCACATCGCACCCCCCATCGGGTTCGCGAACGCGATGGCACCCAGGAACGACACGCTGCCCTCGGTCACCTTGTCCTGCACCGAACGGTTGAACGCGCCGATCGCGACCGTCTGCACGAGCTCCTCGCGCAGCTGCGCCTGCGTGGTCACGGGCGGACGCACGGGCGAAAGCTTCATCACTCCCACCGTGGCACGAGTCATCTCAGGATCGGTGGCGACCACCGCGAAGTTCTTCTCATAGGGCTTGATGCCCACATCCTGATCCGCAGGCCGCGGCTTCTGCGGCAGATCGGAAAACGCGCTCGTGATCTCGGCGGTGACCGCTACCGGATCCACCTCGCCCACCACGATCACCGCGGCATTGCTGGGCGTGTAGTACATCGAGTAGTAGGTCTGGAAGTCAACCTGCTGCACACCCTTGATCGTCTCCTCCGTGCCGATCGGGATGCGATCACCATAGATCGATCCGGGCGCGGTGCGCGTCGCCATGTACTCCATGATGCGCTGGCGGCCCGACTTGCGGCTGGTCTTCTCCTCGAGGATGATCTGCCGCTCCGACTCGATCTCCTTGGGTTCGAGCAGCAGACGACCATTCACATCCGACATGAACAGCAGTGCCTGACGCAGCTTCTCCGTGCTGTTGTCGGGCAGCGCGAGCTGATAGCAGGTCTGATCGAAACTCGTGAAGGCGTTCTGGTGACGACCGAACGTGAGGCCCAGCGACTCAAAGTACTTCACCACCGTGCCCGGCGGGAAGTTCTTGCTGCCGTTGAAGGCCATGTGCTCGAGATAGTGAGCGATGCCCCGCTGCTTCTCCGTCTCGTTGAGCGAGCCGCTCGACACATGCATCCACACTCCCACGCGCTTGGGCGGGTTGTCGTGCGGCATGATGTAGTACGAAAGCCCGTTGGGCAACGTCCCCGTCACCACGCGCGGATCAGTCGAAAGCGGCTGTGCATGCAGCACCGAAGCAAGGCCAGCCAGAGCAACCAGAGATGAAGTCCACCAGGATCGAGTTGAGAGCATCCGGGAGGATATGAGGGACATTCGGAGAATGCCGGTGGGCAGGCATGCAAAAGTACACGAGGTGGGATGTGTCGTGTCGTGCACAACGCCTGGCTGCAACAGTGCCGAAGGCACCGAGTTGAATAGCCGGCTGCAAGCAGCGTTTCGCTGCGCAGCTGCCGGTCAGGATCGCCGAGACCCCCGGCCCCTGAAGGGGGCCCGTTTCAAACGGCCATCGCGGTCACCAAACACCGCGTGGCACTCATCTGCACGAAGGGCCACCAAACAACCCAACACTCATCCCGAGCGCCCAATCACCACCCCTGCACTTCTCCAATCTCACGCATTCGCCGCGGTCGACAGCCCGCGCACGCTCGCCGCGCGGCGGGTCACTGCCTGCTCCTCGGTCTTCTCGGCATCGGCGAAATCCTCACCGAAGCGGAAGAGACGGAAGGAGTTGCCGATCACGAAGACGTCGCCGGCAAAGTGATAGAACGCCGCCAGCGGAAGGGCCAGGTCGCCGATCTTGGTCAAAGTGCCCGTCGCCGCGAGCACCAGGCCCACCAGCGCAATCAGCACGCTCACCACGATGTTCTGCGTCGTGATCGCACGCGTACGACGCGCCAGCTCGATCAGGAAGGGAATGCGGGAAAGATCGTCGGTCATCAGGGCCACACCCGCCGAGTTCGCGGCGATATCCGAGCCCGAAAGACCCATCGCCACGCCCACATCGGCCGCCGCGAGCGACGGACCGTCGTTGATGCCGTCGCCGACCATCATCGTGCGATAGCCCTGATTCACCATCAGCTTGATCTGCTCGTGCTTCTCTTCGGGCAGACACTCGGCTTCGATCGCATCCACACCCACCGCAACGCCAACTCGCTTGGCCACACCCAGACGATCGCCGGTGAAGATGGCGATGAACCGGATGCCCAGTTCACGCAGACGCGTCACCACTGCCTTGGTATTGGTACGGACTGTGTCCTCAAGACCCACCGCGCCCATGTACACGCCATTCTTCATGACGTGCACGCCGGTCATGCCCTCGATGCGGCTCTCGACCAGCTCGACTTCGGCCTTGATCGTCGGCACCAGCTCCATCAGCCAGGTAGCGCGGCCAACGCAGACTTCGCCAAGCGAAGTGCGGGCGCGAACGCCGCGGCCATGGATT
>JBILUL010000202.1:0-7908 GCA_044371005.1 Phycisphaerales bacterium
CACTGAGGTCGAGGCGATTCATCCTGACGTTTTGGCTTCGGATGAAGTACGGACCGTGGTTGACGTACACGGCGGATCCGCCCGATGGGGTCAGGCCACTTGTGACGAGCGTTGTGAGGCTACCGAGTTCAATCGTGGGCAATCGTTTCGGATTTGTACCCGGATCGCCGAACATCTCGTAGAACACGCTTGGGATGAGCGTGTCGGCTAGGCGGGCGGCCTCTTGGCGGTGGCGGCGGATGGCGTCGGCCATGTCCAGGATCGCCGCGATCCGCTTCTGCTCGGCGAGGCTCCGACGCGGGTCGTCGGGGAAGGGGATCGGGATGGTGGATCCCTTCACAATCCGGTCCGAGACGGCCGGATAGCTGGCCCCCGTCGCGAGGCGGACCATTTCGTCAATGAACGCGTTCCCCCGCACCCAGTGAAACAGATACGGGCCGTGTAGACGGCGCTCGTCGCTGCGAAGCACCGTGAAGCCGGTTGAGGCGATTGCGCCGTCCAGCGACGGAGGAATCACTGCGACCGAGTTCAGCGCGGGACGAACCGTCGATACCAGCACGTCGCCCTTCTGGACAATCTGCCGAGCGCGGCTCGGTGCGTCGCTCGCGCGCGTTCGTGCCGTCGCGGTGATTACCTTCTGTTCGCGGTCGATCGCCGCGATGTCGATGTACTCGAACTCGGAGGCAAGGTCGGCAGACAACGGCGACCATGTCTCGATCTCTCGGACGCCGCTGCCGATCGGGATGGCGGAACTCGTGGTGATCAACGCAGCATCCCCTCCAACTCAGCCAGATCCTTGGCCTCGGCCTCGTTGAGTCCTTTGAGCTTCTTGAGGATCGCGTGCGGGGGTTCGTACTTCACCTCCTCGTACACCGTCTCCCGGTAGCGGTTGATGGAGAGGTCGTACTCCGCGGCCCGGATGTCCGCCGCGCTCACGAAGAACGCCTTGGCCTTGAGGTCGGTATCCTTCTTCGGGTTCCGCTTGGCCCAGCGGGCGCGGACATCGGGCAGGTCGTTCTCGGCGATCGCGTCGCGCTTGTCGTCGAGCGAGAAGCCGTCGGCCTGCACATCGTAGAAGAAGACATCCTTGGTCTTGCCGCCCTTGGTGAAGATAACGATGGCGGTCGAGACACCCGCGTAGGGCTTGAAGACGCCGGCGGGGAGTTTGATGATGCCCTCGAGCTGGTTGTCGTCGATGAGGGCCTTGCGCAGGTCGGTGTGGGCGTTGGAAGAGCCAAAGAGCACGCCGTCGGGCACGATCACCGCCGCGCGGCCGCCGAGTTTGAGCATGCGGAGGATGAGGGCCATGAAGAGCAGCTCGGTCTTCCGCGTCTTCACGGTACGGAGCAAGCCGGGCTCAACAGCATCGAAGTCGAGCGTTCCCTTGAAGGGCGGGTTGGCCAGCACCAAGTCGAAGTGGTCCTTGGCATACCGGCTCAGCGATTTGTCGTCTACGAAGCGGTTGCTCAGCGTGTCCATGTACTCGATGGCGGGGTTATCCACGCCGTGGAGCATGAGGTTCATCGCCGCGATGCGGAGCATGGTGACATCGAAGTCAAAGCCATGGAACATGTCAGACTGGATGTGCTTGCGATAGGGTTCAAGGAGGTCGCCGGTGTAGATCGGGTACTCCTTCCCGTCTGTGTCCTTCTCCTTGGTGACTCCCTCGGGAGATGAATACCGCTCCAGCAGGTTCTCCATCACGGAGACCAGGAAGCCCGCAGTGCCGCAGGCTGGGTCGGCGATGCGGTCGGTGGGCTTGGGCTCCATGAGATCGACCATCAGGCGGATGATGTGCCGCGGCGTGCGGAACTGGCCATTGATGCCCGCGGTGGTGAGCTTGCTCAGAACGTACTCGTAGAGATCGCCCTTGGTGTCGCCCTTGTCGAGCGGTAGATCATCGATGAGTTCCAGGGCCTTGACCAGAAGCGAGGGCTTCTGGATCATGAGCATGGCGTCCTGCATGTACTGGCCGAACGTCGAGTCCTTGCCTGACATCTCCTTGAGGTGCGGGAAGACCTCATCGCGCACCGTCTTGAGGAGTTCATCTGCCCCCAGGTTCCGCAACTGGTGCCAGCGCAGGTGCTGCTGCTTGGCGGTGAAGATGCGGTCGAAGGGCTTGCCGGAGCGCTGGGCCTTTTTTTCGTTGCGAGACTCGGCGATGTCCAGCAGCCGGATGAACATCAGAAAGGTGACCTGCTCGATCACTGTGAGCGGGTTGGTGATGCCACCAGTGAAGAACTCCAGCCAGAGTTTGTCGATCTTGCTGCGAAGTGGGCCGGTGATCATTGGGGATTGTTTCCTGTTCCCGCCGCGGGGGGAGTGCCATCCGTGGCGTTCGCGGGCTTGAAGGACTTGATGATGGCGATCAGGTCGTCGATCTGGGTTTCATCTTCGAAGACTCCATCGAGACCCTGGGCGTTGATCGTGGTGAACGGGTCTTCATAGAGCCGGCTCACCTCGATCACGCCGTACTTGGCGATGTGGTTCTGGAGGAGCGAGAGGAACCGCTGCTGCATCGAGTTGGGCTTGTGTCGATGGGTGAACTGGGTGAAGCGGGCCTCAACGGCCCTGGCATCGAGCCCGATGATGCTCCTGATGGCCAGATCCAGATGCCCGGCCGTTTCCGGGTAGTAGTCGAGAAGATCACTGAGATTCAGGTGGGGGTCTTGCGTCAGCACGAGCGAGACCAGTGCTTCGAGGTCGGGGCCGGTGACAGGCTCGCCGGCCTTGATCCGTTGGAGTGTCTTGTTGGTGGCAAAGAGTTCGAGCAGGAGACCTTCGACGCGCTGGCGGTAGGCAATGAACTCAAGACCTTCGAGTTTGGGGCTGTGAGTTCGGCTGACGACTGCCGCGGGGTCTTCGGCGACATCGATGATTTTCTTGGGGATGCGGTCGATCTGCCGCGGCTGGCGGTACTTCATGATGCCGCGGAGGGCGAGGCGCATGTCTTCGAGAGCGGCGAAGGAAACCGATTCCCAGAACCCGGCGGACTTGATGCCGCGAATGGCGTCTTCGCGGTCTCTGACGGGATTGAGGTTGAACTGGAGTTCAGCGATTTCAGCGAGGATTTGATCCTTGCGGTCGGCAAAGCGGCCCGTGGTACGTCCGTGGAGGAGGTCTTTCTGGGTGAGGGCGATGAGGAGATCGAACTGGTACGCGGCGGCATCGCCGCGTACATCGCGCCACTGCATGAGCGGGGCGATGTCCTGCGAGAGCGTGGCGCGGGTGGGGGCATCGAATCGCTTGATAACCTCGATGTTGCGGCAGATGGCCACCTGCTTCCACTTGTCGCGGACGGAGATGGTCTTTTCCGGAAGATCGGCCACATCCGCGGCGATGAGTGTGGCCATGGCTTCGAATGCCGCGATGTCGGGCTTGCGCAGGCATTCATCGGCGAGCGCGAGTCGGGTGTCGAAGAGGCGCTGCAGCAGGGAGATCTGCGAAGGGGGCTGGGTTTCTTCGTAGGACTGTTCGAAGAACTTGAAGTTCTCCCAGTGGTCGAAGATCTGGAACTCGGTCTTGTGCTTGCCTGGGCCGAAGAGGTTCTGGCACAGGCGCGTGCCGCGGCCGATCATCTGCCAGAACTTCACGATGGAGAAGACGGGCTTGGCGAAGACGAGGTTGACGACTTCCGGAACATCGATGCCGGTATCGAGCATGTCGACGGAGATGGCGATCCGCAGGTCGGACTTGGGGTCCTTGAGCTCATCGATGAGCGTTTCGGCGCGCGGCTCATAGTTATCGATCACGCGGCAGACGCGACCGGCGTACTGCGGGTAGAGCTCATCGAAGATGGTCTGCAGGAGGATGGCGTGATCGTGGCTGCGGGCGAAGATGATGGACTTGCCGACGAGGGAGCCAGTGGCGTCGCGGATGCCGCGGTCCATGAGGTTCTGGATGATCTTGCGGCTGGTGTCCTTGTTGAAGATCTTCTTGTCGACTTCATTCTGCTCGTGCTCGATCGCTTCGGGCTCGCGCTCCTGCTGTTCGAGTTGCTCGCGCTGCTCCGGGCTCATCTGCGAGTACTTGATGCCCTTGGTGAGGAACCCGGTGGTCAGGGTGGTGACCTTGAAGGGGACCAGGTACGGTGGATCGTGGGAGATCGCTGAGTCGTAGCTGTAGAGGGCCGTGGGGTTTTCGTTTTCGCAGCCGAAGAGTTCGAAGGTGTTGCGGGCGATGAACTGCACCGGGGTGGCGGTGAGGCCGACCTGGAGGGCATCGAAGTAGAGGAAGATATCGCGGTAGCGGTTGTAGATACTGCGGTGTGATTCGTCGGCGATGATGAGGTCGAAGAAGCCGACATCGAACGACTTGAAGCACTGCATCATGGCCGGGTAGGTGCCCAGGTAGATGCGGTGCTCCTGATCCATCGACATGGCGGAGGTGACGAAGGTGCGGGGTTCGCCGGGGAGGAACTGCTGGAAGGCGTTGTCGGCCTGCTTCCTGAGTTCGCGGCGATCGCAGAGGAAGAGCACGCGGCGGACCCATCCTGCGCGGATGAGTGCTTCACAGAGGGAGATGGCGATGCGTGTCTTGCCGGTGCCGGTGGCCTGGACGATGAGCGCCCGGCGGTGTTTGCCGGCAAAGCGTTCAATGACCCGAGTGATGGCTTCGGTCTGGTACGGGCGGTCGGCGATCTGCGGATCAGGCATCACTTCACGGGCGGGCAGACGACGGTCGCGCCGGGTGGTCTTGTAGATCAGGCTGTCCTTGGAGTGGTAGCCGTAGACCTTGCGGGGGGGCTCACCATCTCCATCGTTCCACATCGTCACTTCGAATCCGTTCGTGTAGTAGATGACGGGCCTGCGTCCGTACATCTTCTCAAGACCGTCGGCATAGCACTTTGCCTGCTGGCGTCCCTTCTCGGGACTCTCGGCGGTCTTCTTGGCTTCGACTACTGCAAGCGGAATGCCATCGTTTCCGAGGAGGACGTAGTCTGCGAATCCGTCGCCGCTGGTGGTGGGTTGGTGCTTGACGGGTTCTTCGACCCGGACGAGTTCAGCGTTGGTGACATCCCAGCCTGCTTCGAAGAGCATGGAGTCGATGAGTCGCTTTCGTGTGGCCTTCTCGTCGAAGCCGAGCACATCGGGGGCTGTGTGGGCACGCTGGCGGCTGGCTTCGAGCTCTGCCGCGAGGGCGGCGCCGGTGGCGCGGGCGGTTTGTTCTTGGAGACGTGTGGCTTCGAGGTCGGCCAGGAGCTGGGTGACGAGTGCTTCCTGTGCCGCGGCTTTTTCGAGGGCGGCTTTCTTCTCGCGCTTGAGTTCGGCCTTGGATTCGTCGCCTGCGCCCTGCTTGGGTGCGACAAAGGTCGGGAGTTGATCAAGCGAAGCGTTCGCAATGGTCATCACGAACCAGCGCGAGACATCGAATGCTTCGCGAAGGATGGAGAGCGTTTGCTGGGGTGATGTCCTGTTGCCGGTGTGAGCGGCATCGTTGCCTGTCCGGCGGATCAGATGCAGCTTGTTTCGAACGACATCGGGCACGACCTGCTGAAACGAGTGTTCATTGATCAGGTCGCTGAGTGAGGGCTGAATGGGGCGAGTGATCTGGTGGAAGCTGTAGATGTGCTCCACGAACTGTTCGATGAGGATGCGGAGCTTGACCAGCGCGCTGTCGGGATCGGAAAAGACATAGGTTTCAGCGAACGCGCCGAGGTCAGCAAACGCGGGCCACTTGGCACGAAGGAACTCGAAGTTGATCGACTTCACGCTGATGCCTCCGGCGGCTGGGGAGAGGCCTGAAGCGGGAGAGCGGGGCGGCTCGTTGGGAGTTGGGTGTGTGGCTGACACTGCCCCTCACAATGCAACCAACATGCCACTGGCACAGGACTTGCGTTAGGAGATTGGGCGGTAGCGTGTGTCATGCCTCTTCCCACTGTACGTCGAGGCGTTCGAGTTGCGCGGCGAGAGTCTGGTAGTTGGGGTATCCCAGGAGTTTGGCGGCGACAGTCTTCTTGCCTTCGGCTTCGCGCATGGCGCGGGCGAGGAAGCGTTTCTGGATGGATTCGAGGTGTTTATCGAGGGAGAAGCCGTCGCTCAGCGGGGGATCGATTGGGTGTGTGGCGGAAGGGTGGGCTGTCTCTGCGAGGCCTTGTTGGATCGCCCCGGGGTCGATGGTGGGACCGTCGACCATCACCGCGGCTTGCAGGAGAGCGTTGTGGAGCTGGCGAACGTTTCCCGGCCAGGGTTGGTCGCGAAGAAACCGTTTTGTACGAACAGAAAGGGCTTTGTATTGGTATCCGGGTTCGGTTCGGGAGAAGTCGGTGTTGATCTTCTCGAGCAGGTGATCGGCGATAATGGGGATGTCTGACTGGCGGCTGCGCAGCGGGGGGATCTTGACAGTGAACGCGGCGAGGCGGTAATAGAGGTCTTCACGGAACCGGCCTGCGGCGACTTCGGCGTGCAGGTCACGGTTGGTTGCGGCGATGATGCGGACATCGGAGGTCTGGTCGGTGCTGTCGCCGATGCGACGAAAGCGGCGGGTTGCTGGAGGGTCGTCGTGATTCGGCTGGAGAACGCGGAGGAGCTTGGCTTGCATGGAGAGGTCGCACTCGCCGACTTCATCGAGGAAGAGTGTTCCGGAGTCGGCGAGTTCGAACGCGCCCTGGCGGTCGTTGGTTGCCCCGGTAAAGCTGCCTTTCTTGTGGCCGAAGAGTTCGGATTCGAGGAGTTCCTTGGGGACGGCAGCGCAGTTGATGGCGACGAAGGGCCGACCGCTGCGGCGGCTCGCGCCATGGATGGCGTTTGCGAAGACGTCTTTGCCTACGCCGCTCTCGCCGAGCAGGAGGACGCTGACATCGCGCAGAGCGATGCGACGGGCGCGTGCGATGACTTCCCGGATGGCGGGGCTGCTGCCGATGACCGCGCCGAAGGACCCGGTGCCAGCGTCGGCGAGGTTACTGCTCTGGAGAATGCGATCGGAGGCGTGGAGGACCGCGGGGAGGAAGTCGACGAGGAGGTCGAAGGGGATGTTGGTGGGGATGACCTTCGACTGGTACGTTTGATAGAAGGTGGCGGGATAGCGGCTTTTGCCGAGCAGAACCCAGACTGCGGTCATCGCGGGTGTGCCCGGACTGAGGTGGATGGAAAGGGTGTAGTCGCCCTTGATAGAGCTGACGACCTGTTTGAGGACACTGTCGACGGCGGTGAAGATGTCGGAGTAGTCGACAGGGCTGCTGAGTTTGACCTGGTGGACGCGGGCGCTGGGCCCGATCCAACGGGCAAACTCGGTGCTCATCTGGGCTGGCTTGTCGCTGAGGAGATGGACCGTGTCGAATGCAACTTGATCGACGAGGGTCTTGATTGGGCCGGAGCCCTCGGCGGCCTTGATCTTCCGGCCCAGGGAGGTCAACAATTTCTCGGCGGATTCGCCGATGGCGCCGGCCCACGCGGCGAGGTCAGCATCGCCGATCCAGCAGAACAAGTGATTGGGCCGAGCTGAGGTCATGCAACAACTCCTCTTGTCTTCAGGACAACAGCGATTGTACGCGTTGAAGGTGGCGGTGCGCACCCTGGGCCGCTGTGCGTTCGTGGTTATGGCACGCTTCTTGCTTTGCCTCCATGCATGACAAAGGCCAGCCATCCCGGTTCGTTGCTTGCTCCTGATGACCTTCGGGTTGGGTCGTACATCGTGATTCACTCGGCGGCGATGCCGCGGCGGGGTGCGGCGGGTGAGAGTGATGTGGAGTCAATGGGGCGGTTCACGGAATCGAGTCTGTACGTTGCACCAGGAATGCCCCTGCAGGTGAAAGCGTTGTCGCTGCCGTTTGTGGCATGTGGGCTGGTGCAGCCTGGGGGAGGCCAGACGGGGCCTGTGATTCTCGATGTGCGGGGACTGAGGCTGATGGCGGTGTCGCGCAAGTTCGTGGCGGCGATTCGGGGGTTCAAACGGAGCGAGCGGGGCAAG
>JBILUL010000203.1:0-7895 GCA_044371005.1 Phycisphaerales bacterium
CCCACCCGCCCCGCCGCGCCACCGGCAACGTTCGTGCGCCCGAAACGGGCGAAGAAAGCCCTGCGACCACCGCTTGCGCCACATGAGTTCGGGTACAGATCAAGCGTTTCCCTTCTGCAAGTCCGCCGCGGGAGAAAGGGCACGCCACGAAGGCTCCTAGGCTTTCGTGTTCATGGCAGCTTCCTCCGACATCACCCTGGCCATCGAGACGAGCAACCCTTCGGCGTGGACGCCCGCTTCACCCATCAAACCCGGCGTGGTGGTCGCGGCGGATCGCGGGCAGACGCTGCTGGCACGCGCTGATATCGATCCGCAGGCGGTGCATCAGGATCAGTTGATGTCGTCCATCGCCGCGGCGATGTCGGTGGCGGGCATCGCACCGCGCCAGCTCTCCACAGTCGCCGTCTCGGTAGGCCCGGGCGGCTACACCGCCGTTCGGCTTGGGGTGACGGTCGCCAAGATCATCGCGGAAGTCACGGGTGCTGCGTGCAAAGCCGTGCCCACCGCTCATGCCATCGTGCGGGCTACTGCACCGCGCGTGCCGTGCGCTGTGGCGCTTGCCAGCAAGGGGACGACGGCATTCCTGACGCGGTTCGATGCCGCGGGGGTGGAACAGGAACCTGGCCTCCTGTGCACTGCTGCGTGGATTGAATCTGCCGCGATTGAAGTGCTGATTGCCGATGCGTTCCTGCCCGAGAGTTTCGCGAACGCGTGCAAGGAGCGAGGGATTCGCATCATGCCGCCGGTCTTTGATGCGTTGCATGTGGCTCAGGTCGCTGCGGGGCTTGCTGCGGTAGATCCGCTGTCGCTCGCGGCCTTCTACCCGCGTGAACCCGAAGCTGTGACCAAGTGGAAGCAGCTCAAGCAGGGAACCAAGCCCGCATGAGCTCGTTGCTGCTGGTCGCGTCGATCGCACTGGCACTCTGGTGGCTGTTCCAGCAACGCAGCCAAAGTACTGCTCCTTCGTGCGTGCGCTGCGGGTTTGACCTGCGCGGGCTTGAGCGTGTGAACACGTGCCCGGAATGCGGCGCGGCGATTGGGCCCAGTTCGCGCATGCCGCGGCGGCATGGAAGGCGATTCCTCCTTCTCGCACTCTCGGCGCTTTCACTTTCCCTCTGGCTGGCATTGACCTTCGGCTCGCTGCTTATTTTTCAGTCGATGCGAGCGGCACCGGCGGGAGTGCTTCTGTCGTGGGCCGATCCTGCGCAGCGCGTGCACTGGCCCGACGCGGCCCGGTGGGAACTGCTGCGCCGCGCCCGCGCCGGAGCGATCACTTCAGCCCAGGCCCAGGCGTGGTTTGATGAATCGATGGCCATCGTGAAAGATCGGCCCGCGGAGTGGACGCAGTTTCGGGCGGATCTCATCCAGGCACTGTGGGAAGCGCAGCAACTCAACGACGCGGCGTACATCAGCTTCATTGATCGATGTTTCACGATGCATGCCGCGGCGACCGCTGATGGTGTCGATGCGGTGCTGCTGAGTGTGAGCGTGGTGCCCACGGGGCTTGGGCCTTCCAAGACACTCTGGCTCACGATCGGGGCTGAGCGCGTGCAGGTGGCGTGTGGCGGAGGCGACCCGATGGTGATTCCCGGCGAGTTTCGGCAGTCGCTGCTCTCGCCGCGGGCGCAGGATGTGATCACGTTCCAGCTGCCCCGGCGTGATCTGCCCGCGGGCGAATGCACGATGTCGATGCGTCTGACATTGTGGGTGGAAGCGGGCGATGAGCCGCCGCGGCGGATTGAACTGGTGCACGAGGTTTCCTGCACGCTTGCGCCGGCGAACGCCAAGTAACCGCCCTCTCCTCTACCCCCAACTCCAGCCGCCCGCCCCGCTCATCCCGCACGCTCTTCAGGCTCGTGCCCCATCCTGTCCATCCTGTCCATCCATGTTTCCATTTCTTCCAGCAGAAAGGAACATGGATGGACAGGATGGACAGGATGAAAGACTCCAAGCAGTGACAATTGAGTGTGACCTGCGAGAGAGGGCGTGCAGAACATGTTTGCCCTGACCAAGATGGGCTCCTCATGCACGATGGCGACTACCCTTGCGTTGCACATGCAGTTCAAGATCATCTCCATCGGCGCTCTTGCGATCAATCCTCTCTGGGGCGAGCGTGCACCGGCGCGCACGGGTCATGCCACCACCACGCTCGTCACTTCGGGCGAGATGCGCATCCTGGTGGATCCGGGCCTGCCAGCGCAGGCACTCTCGGCGCGGCTTGCAGAGCGGGCGAACATGCGCCTTGAGGACATCACGCATGTCTTCCTGACGCAGTTTCACCCGGATTGTCGCCGCGCGATTGAGTCGATGGAAAAGGCCAAGTGGCTCATCTCCAGCGCGGAGCGCGAAGCGGTGGGTGTGCACCTGGCGCAGAAGGCCAAGCACCTGGCACAGACTGGCGACCAGGGTGACCTGCTCGAAGTGCTCAAACGCGACCTTGGTATTCTGCAGCGCTGCGAAGAGGCGAGCGACCATCTGGCCGATGGTGTTGATCTCTTCCCGCTGCCTGGCATCAGCCCGGGGCTGTGCGGCTTGCTGCTGGGTCAGTCGCGCCACACGACGCTGATCTGCGGCGATGCGGTGCCCACGCAGGAGCATCTCGAGCAAGGCAAGACACTGCCCAACGGTGTTGACATCACGCAGGCCAAGGAGAGTTTCCAGGAGGCGGTGGAGATCGCTGATCTGCTGGTGCTCGGGCGCGACAACGTGGTGGTGAATCCGACGAAGCGGGCGTTCTGAGCCTGGCGAGTTGCAGTCAGCTTCAAGGCAATCGCATTCTCCAAGCTTCCCCCACTCCCATTCTCCCCTTCTTTCGCTCTCGGGCATCTTGCCGGGCTGTCACTGGTTTGCATCCGGCATCCTGTCCATCCTGTCTATCCATGTTTCAATCTCTTGGAAGAGGAGAGAACATGGATAGACAGGATGGACAGGATGAGTGAAGAGGCAGATCAGAAAGGCTTGGGTGAGTGCGGGAAAGTGTTCGAGCAATCGTGCGATTGCCCTGGTCGGCAACTGCCTCGAGGCTGAATCCCCTGAGCGGGCGACCGGACAAGGGGAAATGTTCCGTGTCTGGTGCATGAAGAGCCGCACATTGGAGGGTAATTTCGCTCCGATGTGCAACATGCGTTCAACTCGCTGACTACTACCTTGTCGTCGAGTGCGCCAATCAGGGCGCGTTCCACCGAGGTGGTGCACACAATGAACGCTCGGACCTTCGCGGCGGGAATGATCGTCCTTCATTCGGTTCTTGGTGCGCTGGGGCTTGCACACGGTCAGTGCGAGCCGCGGTGGGTTCCCGATGTGTCGCCCGGAGGCATCGGTGGTGACTTTCCGGCCACGGTTCACGCTGCAACGTATTTTGATCCCGATGGTGACGGCCCGCTGGGGCTTCAGTTGCTGATTGGTGGCAGATTTGCTCGGGCAGGCGGGTCCAACGCTTCGTTGATGGCCATCTGGGACGGAGTTTCCTGGAAGCGGATGCCCGATTCGATTCTCCGCCACACCAGCAGGATCAGCCGTCTCATGACCACACGTTCAGGTCGGGTGGTTGGTGCTGGACAGTTCGTGGCGCAGGAGTTCACATCACCGTCGCCCGTTGCATTCCTTGCAAACGACAACTGGGATCTGATCGATCCGAATCTCAGCGGCACCGTTGAACATCTCTGTGAAGCGCGAGACGGAACGATTCACGCCCTTGGCTACTTCGGTAGCCCTGCCGATTTCCGTACGCAGCGCATCATGCGGATTGATCGCTCCGGAAGCACATCGGTTCCCTGTGCGACCGACGGCGTCATCAACTTCATCGCCGGTGATCCCGGTGGCTCCATCGTGGCCGGGGGACGCTTCAGCACCATTGAAGGAGTACCCGCCAACGGACTGGCACGATGGGACGGAACCCGCTGGAGCTCATTCGATGCAATCCAGCAATGCCCCACCCGCCTTGACTTTCGGCAAGCAACGAACGCGCCCAACGGCGATCTGATCGTCGGTGGAAACGTTGGCTGCCTGAGCGAAACTGACCCTGAATCGCTGGTTCGATGGGATGGCAATGCATGGACCAGCATGGGCGACATCTTCTGCCCGGAGCTGGATGCCCTCACCGCGGCTGGCGATGGCTCCGTGTACGCCCTGGGCGGCTTCATTGTTGGCCAAGACGCGGGAACCATCGCACGATGGGATGGCGAACGCTGGCGCATCATCGCGAGAAACCTCTACAACTTTGACACAGAAGTACTCGCGGCACGCGACCGCTCCTGCGTGTTTGCCGGTGGTTCATTCAGAGCCCTTGATGAGATCCCAGCCCGCGGAGCGGCACTCTGGGAGCACAACCGCTGGAACTGCATGGGCGGGGATGATCGTTTCACCGTTCAACAGCTCTGGACGATCGAGGGTTGGGGCGCCGTTGCGAGGGTGGAACTCTTCCGTGCCTTCGGGAATTGGAGCAATGAACTGGCGGTATGGAGCCATCAGGGCTGGCTGGGGCTGGGAATCCCAGCACCAGCACCAGCACCAGGCTTCATCAACTCACTCACCGCCGATTCGGGCGGACACCTGATCGCCGCGGTCGGGCGTCCGAACACTCCAGACGGAGCGCCCATCGTTCGAAGGTGGAGCGGCTCCAACTGGATCGGCATCGGATCGGGCCTCAGCGGCGAGCTGAAGAGCATCCTTGCACTGCCTGATCAGGAGATCGTCGTGACTGGCGAACTCGAGGTCGATGGCGATCCCTGCATGGTGGCATACTGGAATGGCATTTCGTGGTCGCCGCTTGGATCCATCAACAGTGGCCGAGTGCGAGCCGTGGCGCGGATGGGTGATGGAACGCTGGTCATCGGCGGCACCATGAGCATCAACGAAGGTGATCCCTTCACACCTCTGGCCGCGTGGGACGGCCATCGATGGACCAGCATTGGTAACTCAAGACTCCAGGGTGAGGCCATGTTGCTCAGACTCATGGACAACGGCCTGCTGGCCGTGGCTGGCTGGTTGTACCGCGCGGACGACAGCCTGAGCGGCGATGGTGTCTTCTCCTGGGATGGCCATTCCCTGCAGGACTTCAATGCCGGTCTGGATGAACGGCTTGCTTGGGTGGCGGACATTCAACGTGACGTCGATGGGACCCCGTTGCTGATCGGAACCGCTGGCGTACCCGGCATCGGACCCCACGGCATCGACCGGTGGAATGGCCACTCGTGGGAGCCGGTGGGCGGATTTGATCCTTTGCCATGGTTCAGCGGGGGTGAGTCCTTTGTCACAGGTCTGGGCGTGCATTCCAACGGTGACCTGCTCATCTTCGGAAACTCGGTGACGGCGACGACCACGATGGGATTTCGATCAAGCCTCTGCTACAGCCGTTCACCCGCACCGCGAATGGCCCAATCGCCCACCGATCTCACCATCGCCGCAGACGACCAGATCGTACTCAGCGCCGCCGTTCTCATGAACCTCGATGAGGTTTCCTATCAGTGGTATCGCAACGGTGTGGCGATCAACCCCGGCGCCGGCGGCGCATCGGAGTCGGGCGGCGTTGTCAGCGGCGCCCAGGGAACCATCACCGGACGAACCGACGATTCGCTGTACACGCTCCGCATCACCAACGCCACTCCCGGCGATGCGGGCAGCTACACCATCTCCTTCACCAACCCCTGCGGCACCGTGGTTTCACGCGCGGCAACCGTCACCGTCCGCTGTTCAGGTGATTTCAACTCCGACGGTGGCATCGACGGAAGCGATGTCGACGCGTTCTTCGCCGCGTGGGAGGAAGGTGCCATCGAGGCGGACGTCGATCTTGATCGCACGGTCGATGCGATGGATGTCACCGATTTCTTCGTTCGCTGGTCGGCGGGTACCTGCTGATCGGGTTCCGCCCATTCGCCCTTCTCAGCCGCTGCCCGGCGTCATTCCACAGAGTCCGTCCTCATCGAGTCCGCCTGTTTCGCCGTCGCTCGAACTCCATTCTTGAAGGAATCAAGCACATGAAGGTCCGTTCAATGTCTGCACACCTGACTGCCGCACTGCTTGCACTCGCGGCAACATCACTGAGCCATGCACAATGCGAGCCGCGGTGGGTTCCCGATGTATCGCCCGCAGGAGTCGGCGGCCCGTTTCCCGCGGGGGTGGGAAGCGCCGTCTACCACGATGCTGACGGCCCGGGGCCGCTCGAACCCCAGCTGTACGTCACCGGGTCGTTCTACCTCGCCGGTGGCACCGGGGCCGACTCGGTTGCCCGATGGGACGGAATCTCGTGGAAGCGCGTTCGCACGACTCCCGAGACATTCGGGATGCATGTCAGCCGATTCTTCAGCACACGGGCGCACAACCGACTGCTTGCGGTCGGCAGCTTCAAGCTCGATGGGAGCACGGATCGGACGCCGCTTGGCATCGAGGTGGGCGACCGCTGGGAACCGTTCGACCCGCAACTGCGTGGGAGCATCTGGTCTCTGAGCGAGTCCAGTGATGGGGTGCTCCATGGACTGGGACAGTTCAATCCTGCGGACGGTACTGGCCCAGTCAGCATCATGCGTCTTGATCGAGGTGGCAGCGTGCCGATTCCCTGCGCCAACGACGGGACCCTCAGCGGGATCGTCGCCGCTCCCGGAGGCGGGCTGATCGCCTACGGAACATTCACGCGCCTCGAGAACGTTGAAGCCCGGAACATAGCGCTTTGGAACGGAGCCTCCTGGGCTCCGCTTGAAGCACCTGGTGATGCGAGCAGTCCGGGGCAGGTTGTGGGCGCCACGAGCATGCCGGATGGGTCGCTTGTGGCCGCTGTCCGGTACACGCCGCCGAGAGCAAATCCCGTCACGATCATTGAGACATGGGACGGCGCGTCGTGGGCCGCCCTTGGCGATCACGCCTGCCGCGATGTGCGGGCGCTCACGGCGGCACCCGATGGGACCGTCTACATCGCGGGGGACGAGATCCAGACAGGTGAGCAGATCGGAAGCGTCGCTCGCTGGGATGGAAACCGATGGAGCATCATCGCCAGGTATGTTGAATCCATCGACGTGTACACACTCGCCTCGCTCGGGAAGGATTCTGTCTTCCTTGGCGGTGCGTACAGAGATGTCGATGGCACCGTCGTACGGGGGGCCGCCCTCTGGGCGAACCGCCAATGGAACCCCATGGGGGGCGATGCTCGATACAAGGCTTTCGGGGTCTATTCCGTGGATGGGTTTGGAGCCATTTCCCAGGGCGTTCTGATCGACGCCCCCGGCGGGTACTCCGAGATTCTGGCACAATGGACTGACGCGGGCTGGCAGCCGATGGATGTGCCATTCCCCGGTTACTGCGTGAAGTTTGCCAGCAACTCCAACGGCGACCTGCTGGCTCTGAGGATCGTCTATCTGCCCACGAGCGTCGAGAGGTGCGTGATCCGCTGGGATGGATCAGACTGGGTCAACCTCGGCACCCAACTGACCGGCGTGCCATCGCACTTCGAGGTGCTCAGCGACGATCGCATCGTCGTGACGGGAGATCTGACGCTGGACTCCACGCCATGCCACGTCGCGCTGTGGAATGGCAGCTCGTGGAGCTGCATCGGTGCCTTCGAGGAGGGCCACGTCAACACCGCAGCGCAGATGCCCGACGGCACCCTGGTCATCGGTGGCTCCATGCGGCTGAACGACACACTCAACCCCACACCGCTCGCGGCATGGATTGACGAGCAATGGATCGACATCACCGCGCAGCAGATCATCGGTTCAACGTACGCGCTTGATATTCTGCCGCAAGGCTCGCTCATCGCAGCAGGCGATCTCTACCCATTGAGCCCCGAACTCCGAGGCAGAAATGTCTTTGGCTGGGATGGAACTTCGTTCGCTGACCTCGGCGAAGGCCTCGAAGCTGGTTCCACCGCCCCAAGCCACCTCCTAATTGACTTCGACGGCATGCCG
>JBILUL010000204.1:0-7893 GCA_044371005.1 Phycisphaerales bacterium
CCTTGTCGGGGCGTGAGTTGCGAGTGATTCGAGCCTTCGGGCACTGGATTTCGCGATTCTGCCGGCAGCGATGGCGGAGAGAGTGTGGTGGTCTGGCAGTGTGATTCGGCAGAGTTGGTGATTGGTTTCGGTGCTGGTTGATGGTGTTTCATTGCTCTCGCGGGCGAATCTTGAAGGTTCGCGGGAGGCCGAATCAGGTTTTGGTTGCAGGCATTCGGTTCGTACGCGCACGTTCCTCACAACCTTCATGGGCGTTCTGCATGGCGAGTTCACTTCGCCTGGCACATGAAGGGCAGCTTCTTGGAGAAGATCATGTCGATCGGGAATACGACCTTGGTCCGCCGTTCGGTTCGTTCACTTCTGACTGTCGCCGGTCTGGCGGGCGGTCTGTTCGTCGCTCCTGCTGGTGCGAATGCTCAGATCGTCGTTGCTGCCGATCCTGCCACGTCTGGAGCCAAGGCTGACGGTTCGGTTCAGGGTGGCGAGCAGCTCGCCAAGGCTGTTGAACTGCTCGCAGCAGGCAAGGTGGTCGCGGCGAAGTCGCTGCTTGAGACCCTTTCCCGTCCCGAGAATGCACAGTCGCTCAGCGATGGGCAGCGCAAGCAGATGTACACGGCTCTGGCCAATGCCAGCCGCCGCATCAAGGGCATGAACCCGGTCGAAGTGAGCCTGCAGACGGCTCAGGATTCGCTGTCCAAGGGCGATCTGGTGACCGTGGCTCACCACGCCAAGGCAGTGGTTGAGTCGCCCAACGCCACCAACAGCCAGACCAAGACGGCCCGTGAACTCCTTGAGCAGGCGGATGCGATGAAGGTTGCGATGCAGCCTTCCCTGGGCAGCATGCTTGATCGCGTGAATGCTGATTTCGAGGCTGGCAATATCGCCGCGGCGAAGTCGACGCTTCAGCAGGTCACCCGCGCGGGTCTCACCCTCACCGAGGATCAGCAGCACCTGGTTGACACGCTTCAGACGCGGATCGTTGATCTTGATGCCGCCCCGGGCATGATGCAGCCGGGCGTGATCAAGCCTCGCGAGGAAGCGGCCCCCGAGAGCACCGCCCCCGTCGCCGCGCAGCCCGCCGCAACTCCTGAAGCTGCTCCCGCGGCACAGCCTCCGGCCGCCGATCCGATCGAGCAGGCCCGCAAGTGGGAGGCCCAGAGCCTTCTGGCGGAAGCTGATCAGGCTTTCGAGCAGGCTCGCATGAAGGACGCTGCGGAGAAGTATCAGCGCGTTCTGGGTGGATTCGGCGATCAGCTGACTGCCGAGCAGAAGACGCACGCCGAGAACCGCCTCGCTGAGTCGAAGGTTCGCATGGGTGTGAACGTCGGTGATGAAGGCCACGTGATCGACAACGTGATCGGTCAGATGGACCTCAAGCGCAGCCAGGCACTGGCCGAGTTCAACAACAACGTTGAGCAGGCTGGCAAGGCTCTTGCGTCGGGCGACCCTCTGACTGCCAAGAACCTCGCCGCGGCGGCCCGTGTGAATGTCAACTCGGTCAAGGAAGTCTTCAGCGCTTCCGACCTTGAGGCGTACAACAAGCAGATCGATGACCTCGAGACCGCGATCGACAAGAAGGCCGAAGAGATTCGTGTTGCTGACGGAGTCACGCGGGCCGGCGCCATTCAGGCAGCCAGCCAGCAGGCTCAGGCCAAGGCCGCGTCCGACAAGTCACGCAAGATCAACGAGGCGATTGACCGCGTTCGTGCCCTCCAGAAGGAGATGAAGTACGACGAAGCCCTGCAGGTCTGCGAGCAGATTCTGTTCCTTGATCCGAACAATGCCACGGGTCTGGTGCTTCGCGATGTGATCAGCGATTCGAAGATCTATCGCGAGTCGCTCTCGCTGGAGCAGGCCAAGAACCGCAACATCGCCATCCAGCGTGTTGACAACTCCGAGGCGATTGTTCCGCCGGTCAACATCATGGACTACCCCAGCGACTGGCCGGGCATTTCGCACCGCCGCGGCGAGCCGATGGGCATGGCCGAGACCGAGGACAATCGCTCGGCGCTCGCACTGCTCGAGAAGAAGCGCATCCCGGTGAACTTCGTCGATACCCCCTTCTCCAGCGTCGTCAGCTTCCTGAACGCAGTGACGCAGCTGAACTTCGATGTCGACTGGGAGAAGCTCTCCGAGGCCGGGATCGACCGTGAGGCGCAGATCTCACTGAATCTGACGAATGTGCCCGTCCGCACGGTCCTTGAGCGCGTGCTCGAGAAGGCCAGCAAGGACGCGGGCAATGGCGCGTGGTACGCGATCAATGACGGTGTTGTGATGATCTCGACCCGCGAGGACATCAACAAGAAGAAGACCCTGCAGATCTACGACATCCGCGATCTGCTCATCGAAGTTCCGGATTACGCCAACGCGCCCGAGTTCGACCTTCAGAGCGTGCTGCAGAGCACGGGTCAGGGCGGCGGCGGTGGCGGTGGCCAGAGCCCCTTCCGTGACAACGGTGATCAGGGCCCTGCCAATCGTCGCACGCTCGAGGATCGCACCAACGAGCTCATCAACATCATCACGACCAATGTCGATGAGCAGGGCTGGCAGGAAAACGGCGGCGACGTCGGATTCATCCAGCAGCTCCAGGGCAGCCTGATCATCACGAACACGCCGGCCAACCACCGTTCGATTCATGGTCTGCTGAGCAAGCTGCGTGAAATCCGCGCAATGCAGATCAACGTCGAGACGCGGTTCCTTCTGGTCCGTACCGATTACTTCGAGCAGATCGGCTTCGATCTGGACGTGTACTTCAACGGTCAGAACAACCAGGTCCGCGCCGCTCGCGCCGCGCTGCCCAACAGCTCGGTGCAGCCCTCCGACTTCTTCAACTTCGCCCAGGGTGGCCTGCAGCGTCGTGTCTTCGGTGCACCCACCGATGCCAACGGCGACGGCACTGCCGACCCGCAGGTTGGCGTCGCCACGGCTCTGCCCAGCCCCCTGTCGGTCGTCGGTGCTGGTCAGAACAGCCTCGGTCTGGTCGAGTCGGGCGTCTCGGGCAACTTCGCTCAGGGCATCCTCAGCCGCGCCCCGGCACTGGGCGTCGGCGGTCAGTTCCTCGATGACATTCAGGTCGACTTCCTGATCAAGGCGACGCAGGCCGATCGCCGCACGGTGACTCTGACGGCTCCCCGTCTGACGTTCACCAACGGTCAGACTTCGAATATCTACGTCGCCACGCAGGTGGCCTTCGTCAGCGATCTCACCCCCGTCGTCAGCGAGTCGGCCGTCGGCTTCGACCCCACGCTCGCCACGGTCAACGAAGGTGTGCGTCTGCTCATCGAAGGCACGATTTCCGCCGACCGTCGCTATGTGACGATGAACGTCGATGCCTCGGTGGCGAAGATCGAAGGCTTCCAGAACACCGCGGTCACCGCGCTGGCTGGCGGCGGTCTGATCAACTCCGCTTCGACTCAGTCGTTCATTCAGCGTCCCACCACGACCGTCACCCGCGTCCAGACGACCGTCACGGTCCCTGACCAGGGCACGATCCTCCTGGGCGGTCAGCGCCTCGTCACCGAGCAGGAAGTTGAATCGGGCGTCCCGGTTCTGAGCAAGATCCCGATCATCAACCGGTTCTTCAGCAACCGCATCGAAGTCCGCGAAGAGCAGACCCTGCTGATCCTGATCAAGCCCACCATCCTGATCCAGGCCGAGGAAGAGAATCGCCACTTCCCGGGTCTCGATGAGGCCGTGAAGTTCGGCGGCTGATCTTCAGGAGGGCCCGGGTGCTGAGCCCGTCGCCCCTGTGAAAACGTCCCCCAAAGGCCCGCGAACCTCGCGGGCCTTTTCATTGCAGCACGTTCCACCGCCTGCCGGGCTATCATCGGGCGTTGGAACAGTCGCGCCCCGCCCGCTGGCGACGCGCCTCAACGATCAGGAGATTCCTTCGATGGCCGCAGGTGATTCCCGCATCCGAGTCAAGCGTGTCGACAGCGTCTCGCAGATCGAGTTCGTCGATCGCAACATTCTTGACGAAGGCAACATTCAGGTCATCGGCCAGGAGATCGCGGCACTCATCGATGCCGAGGCGAGCCCTCGCCTTCTGATCAGCTTCGCCCGTGTTGAACATCTCTCGTCCGCCGCACTTGGCACGCTGATCACCGTCAACACGAAGATCCGCACCAAGTCCGGCCAGTTGCGTCTGGCCAACATCGACCCCCAGATCTACGAGGTCTTCGTCATCACGCGGCTGAACAAGCTGTTCCAGATCCACGAGACGACCGATGAAGCGATGAAGAGCTTCACGGCCTGAGAACGCGGCGTCTTCCCCGTCAGTTGACAGGTACTCGGTGCGTTGACCGGTCTTGGCTCATGAGCTCAGTTCATCAGCATTCCCACGCATGTCCTGACGAGGCCACGATCATCGTGGCCAACGATGCCACAGAGATTGATCGTGCCCAGGCACAGGTCGTCGCCGTCATCGAGAAGCACCAGTTTCCCAAGGCGGCGGTCTTTGCCATCCGACTTTCACTGCACGAGGCCATGAGCAACGCGTTCCGTCACGGGCACGCCAAACTCGCTCCCACAGTGCCCGTCAGCGTCTGGTATCAGATCAGTGACCAGCGCGTCGTGCTCGCAGTGGAGGATCAGGGCCCCGGCTTTGACCCCAAGGCTGTTCCCGACCCGACGCTCGAAGAGAATCTGGAGCGAGGGTCAGGACGTGGCTTGCTGCTCATCAGGGCGTACATGGCCAGCGCGGAGTACAACCAGAAGGGCAATCGTCTTCAGATGGTCTTCGAACGTTCACGAGCCCAGGAACTCGCCGAGGACTGAGGTCGCTTGGTTGAGTCCGTTCCCGCACCGGCGTGCGAACACATCGCAAACAGTTCATCGACCGGGATAGCCTCCCTCCTTGCTCCAGCGGCACCCCGGTGCTTCAGCCATCCGCCCTGCCCGCCTGTGCATGCGGGTCACAACCTGCTCGATGCAACGCTCCGGGTGACCGGTGCGGAAGTCGTTTCAGGATCGATCGATCATCAAAGGTGGCCTATAGTTGTTAGACTGATTCTAAGACTCAGATCCAAACGTCCTGATTGAGCGAATCCATGGGGAGACAGGTTCAACGGGAATGAAGAGGAGCGTTTCATGGGTTCTACTGGACACGATCGAGTGATTTATCTGGACAATGCCGCGACCACCCCATGCGATCCGCGCGTGGTGGAAGCGATGCTTCCGTACTTCACCGAGTGCTTTGGCAATCCGGGAAGCCGCAACCACCGCTACGGATGGGAATCCGAGCAGGGTGTCGATCACGCTCGCGAGCAGGTTGCAGCACTGCTGGGAGCTGACGAGAAGGAAGTCATCTTCACCTCCGGCGCCACGGAATCGAACAATCTGGCAATCAAGGGTGCGGCGTACATGTACGAGAAGGCCGCTGCGGGCAGCGGTGCATGCCGCGGCCACATCATCACCAGCGCCATCGAACACAAGGCCGTCCTGGATCCGTGCAAGCGGCTTCAGAAGGAAGGCTTCGATGTGACCTTCCTGGATCCGCCGGCCGACGGTGTCTTCACCGCGGCGATGGTGGAAGCCGCGATGCGTCCTGACACCATCCTCGTTTCGATCATGTGGGCCAACAACGAGATTGGCACGATCAATGAAATCCCGCAGATCGGTGCCCTCTGTCACAAGCGCGATGTGATCTTCCACACCGATGCCACGCAATGGGCTGGCAAGATGCCCATCAATGTCGAGCGTGACTGCGTTGATCTGCTCTCGCTCTCGGGTCACAAGATGTACGGCCCCAAGGGTGTCGGCGCGCTGTATGTGCGTCGTCGCAAGCCCCGTGTCCGTCTGCAGTCGCTGGTCGATGGCGGCGGACAGGAACGCGGCTTCCGTTCCGGCACGCTGAATGTTCCCGGCATCGTCGGGCTGGGCAAGGCTGCGGAACTGGCCCTGGCTGAGATGGATCGCGACGGCACCCGCCTGCTCGCGCTTCGTCGCCGGCTCGAGTCGCTGGTTACCTCGCAGCTCGATCACTGCGCCATCAACGGTCACGTCGAAAAGCGTCTGCCGCACATCACCAATATCTCCTTCGGCTTCGTCGAGGGTGAGAGCCTGATGATGGCGTGCAAGGAACTGGCAGTCTCCTCGGGTTCTGCCTGCACCTCGGCAAGTCTTGAGCCCAGCTATGTGCTCAAGGGCCTGGGAGTGGGGGATGAACTGGCGCACTCATCGCTTCGGCTCTCGCTGGGCCGGTTCACGAAGGATGCGGATATCGAGGCCGCGGCGGCATCGATCGTGAAGGCCGTCCGCAAGCTCCGCGAACTCTCTCCCCTGTACGACATGCACAACGAAGGCATCGACCTTTCCAAGGTCGAATGGGGCCACCACTAAGTCGCATTTCACGAACGAATCACGCGCCGCATCACTGGGGCGCATTGAAAAGAGGTACGCAGTCATGGCATACGGACCCAAGATCATCGAGCACTACGAGAACCCCCGCAACGTGGGCAGCTTCGGCACTCAGGCGGACATCAAGAAGCGCACCGACGTGGGCGTCGGTCTGGTCGGCGCGCCCGAATGCGGCGACGTCATGCAGCTTCAGATCAAGGTCAACTCCGATACCGGATTGATCGAGGACGCGAAGTTCAAGTGCTTCGGATGCGGCTCAGCCATCGCCAGCAGCTCTCTGGCCACCGAGTGGCTCAAGGGCAAGTCGCTCGACGAGGGGCTGGCCATCAAGAACACCCAGATCGTCGAGGAACTGGCGCTTCCTCCTGTCAAGATTCACTGCTCGGTGCTCGCCGAAGACGCCATCCGTGCCGCGATCGCCGATTACAAGACCAAGAACGGCCTGCCAGCCGACGCGTCGCACTCCGCGAGCCACTGAGTTTCCGGTCCGAGAATGGGAGCGACTCGCCCGGCTCGGCCGCTACGATTCACGCCTCACTTTGGAGCAGCCTCACATGATGTCAACCACCACGCCCGATCAGCACACTGAGAACACCCCGGTCATCGTTTCGGAATCCGCCGCGAAGGAAATCCGGCGCATCATCGCCGATCAGGAACTTGATGCCTCGAAGGTCTGCCTGCGCGTGGGCGTCAAGGGCGGCGGGTGCTCGGGCTTCTCGTACCTCCTCGATCTCACCGAGACGATGAAGGACACCGATGAAGTCATGATGCAGCACGGCATCCGCGTCATCTGCGATCCCAAGAGCCTGCTGTACCTCAGCGGCGTCACGATCAACTTCAAGGATGAGATCATGGGCCGCGGGTTTGTCTTCGACAACCCCAATGCGACCAGCTCCTGCGGCTGCGGTTCGAGCTTCCAGGTCTGATGAGCCCGTCCGCATCGGTGCTTGAAGAACATCAGGAACCAATGGCCCGTCGCACTCGCGGCGGGCCGTTGCACTTTTCACCCACCCTCAAAGACGGCTTCGGAGCCATTCGATGCTGCCCAGGATGAGGCCGAGCGCGCTGAGTGCGCCCAACAGCCACCAGCCTCTTTTCCAGTCGGGAGCCTGTGGTCGCAGGATCGCCGATGAGGGGCTGGCGGGATCGTAGAAGACACTCACCGCGCCTCCGACCGGATATTGCGCGGCGACCTGCTTGAGCACTTGCGAGTAGTTTCGACCCTCGCTGATTCCCTGAAACTGCACGCGGCTTGACGTGTAGGCTTGCCCGCCAACGCTGTACGAATAGGTGACATCCGCAAAGAAACGCTTGCCGCTGAGCCAGCCCCGAGAGGCACTGCTGCTGAGCACGGTCCCCGAAGTCGATGGCCAACTCAGAGCCTGGCTGGCGCGCGATGCGTTGTACCAATCGGTGGTACCTGAAACAATGCCAACAGTGACAAGAAATGCAGTGATCCGAAGGGGCCGCGGAATAGCGTCGAGTGCGGTCATGGCGATTCCTCTCACGAGCCGCGGACCGGGTCCACGGGCGGAC
>JBILUL010000205.1:0-7848 GCA_044371005.1 Phycisphaerales bacterium
TTCCGCCGCTGAGGGTGGAGGTCCCGGCGTTGTAGTTGGTCAGCGTGGAGCCGCTGACGACAGCGAAGGTCGAACCAGGGCCGACCGTCAGACGGCCGTTGTTCGTGAAGTTGCCGGCGGTGGTGAAGGTGCGGCCACCGAGGATGGAGAACTTGCCGGTGGCACCGTTGGTCACCAGACCGTTGACTGCTGCGAACGTGGAACTGGCACCATCGAGGGTCACATCGGCGTTGTTGGTTGTGACCGCGACTCCCTGCAGATCGATCGAAGCACTGCCGCTCACTTTCCACGTGCCCTCGGCGAGCACGCCGCCCGTGACGGAATAGTTGTTCGCAACGACGGCACCCACGCGGACATCGAGCGTTCCGGTGTTGTGAAACTGCACATCCGTGAAGTTGGTGGTGCCGCCAGCAGTCTTGATGATGCTGCCTCGGTTGTCGAGAGCACCCATAGAGCCCAGTTGATTCCAGCTCAGGGTTCCCGTGCTTGAGATCGTAAACGTGCTCCCGCGCAGAATCATCAGCTCGGTCGTGCCGTTGAGGCGGATGTCGCGGCTGCCCAGCCATCGGCCATTGCCGCCGTGGACGACACAGGTGTCGTTGATGTCATCGGCGACGATTCCATTGAAGTCGATGCCGCCGTCGAAGAAGGCGTCACCGATCGAATCAAACTGGATGCCCTGGAACGTGGACAGGCCCTTGACGCGCATCGTGCCGGTGTACGAGGAGCCCTCGATGCGGCTCGCGGCGAACGTGAAGGCTTGATTGACGGTGAGCGAGTTCGAACCCGTCAACTGGAGCGTCGCCGCGGCGGAGTTGAGCGTGAGATCGTCGATCGAAACCGGAATATCAAGCGACACGTCGTAGGCCGAACCCGTGGGGGTGAGGAAGACGTTGAATCGATTTCCTGGGCCGTTGTTGGGCACCTGAGGGTTCGTCGACCAACGCGTCGGATCGCTCCAGTTACCGCTCGTTGCATTGAGCCACGTGGCGGTGGTCTGTGCCATGGTGCTCGCGCCGAGCGCGGTGCCGGCGATGGCGGCCAGACGGATAGCTGCGACATGCTTCATGACGGGTCGTCTCTCTTTCTCTCTTGGCGGAACTCGCGGCTCCGCTCTGGGCCTCACCCGCCACACCCCTCAACACACGGTGTGACCTGATGCTGCCTTCCTCTCCGATGAACTGTATTCAGGACTGATCAATCGATGCGAACAACGAACTGTGAATCATCATGCCGCGGCGTGGTTTGTTGCCTGTGAAGATGGCGAAGATGGTCATCTCTCCTTCGTTCCAGTTCGGGCTTGCGTCAACAGTTCATCCAACTGCTTCAGCGTGGCCTGCTCGGGCTCGGCAAGGATGGGCTCGCCGCAGATGGTGAGATTGCTCTTGGCTGCCGTGAAGAGCGCGATGGCCTGGCCGGATTCCCCCTGCGCCATGGCGCCCATGCCCATGTGCATCCAGAGCGTGGCTTGCTCCCGCATCGACTCCTTCACTTCCTCAGAATGCGGAGGCGAATATCCGAGATCGCGAAGGGATTCGAAGATGCCGCGGCATTCGGTGATGAGGTTCTCGGCCATCTGCCAGGCTGCAGTGCGCGCCGCGAGATCGGCGTGTGAGGCATCGCCCAGAATGCGGGCGTTCGCCGCGGCTCGGTAGAGGCCTGCCCCGAGATCCCGCTGGTGTCGCACGACCGGGTCATACCGATACAGATCGCGTCGGATCTGCACCGACTCATCCGCCAGTACGTATGCTCTGACGAGGTCTCCGGTTTCCATCGACTGCTTGGCCACCTTCACGGTGGCGATGGCGACCGATCTGGCGTAACGGAGGCGCCAGGGGTCGGAGCGACGGGCATTCTGGGCGTGAGTGAGGGCGACCTTGAATGAGTCCAGTGCTCTGGCATGTTCCGCCGCGGCGATGTCGCGGTATGCCTCAAGACCGCACTTGCCCCACGCGGAAGCCGCGATGCTGGCCTTCTGCATCGCCGCTTCACCCTGGGTGTGATTGCTCACGAACAGATCATCCTCGACTTCAGCCCCTTGTGGATTGGCCGTTCGCAGCGACTCGAAGATTTCCCTCGACTTGCTTGCCAAATCCTGCGCCTGACCCAACAGCGTGAACGCGGCTTCAAACTGCCTGGCCGATTCGGCCGCGTCGCCATTCTTGAACGCCAGTTCCGCGGCTTTCTTTCGATTGTCGGAAGCGAGCATCGCACTCTTTGAGCGTTCATCGAGCAGGATGCCCCGATATCGCTTGGTGAGCGATTCGTTCGCCGCGGGTATCGCATCGACCGCTTTTTCCAACGCGGCGTACTCCTCACGCGCCTGGGCCAGGTGCGCATCGGATGCATCGATGAGCGCGATGGTGTCTCGCGGGGCATCTTCGGCCAGACGTACATTCGTGTAGCAGGCTGCACGCATGACATTCAACCGTGCACGATGGCAGTCGGCCAGTTCAGCCACGAGCTGGGGCGTCGAGGGTGCCGCCGCGGCGAGGGCGATGGCCTGGTCATACATCGCCACAGCTTCCAGCATCTGCGTTCGCGCGAGAGCGTAATCGCGCAGTGTCTGGGTAAAGGTGGCGCCGCGGAAAAGGCTCTGTGCAAGATCGGCGCGGGTGGTCCAATCCTGCGGGTTCTTCTCGGCCAGATTTCGCCGGATGGCAAGGGCCCGTTCGTGGTTCTTCTGAGCATCGGCGGGTTCAGCAAGTCGTCCGGCATAGAGATCGGACTGATACTCGCTGAGGCGATTCAACGCCGCGGCGAGTTTGCGGAGCAGCTGGGGCTTGTCTGCAAGCTGCGGTTCAATCGCCACCAGACGTGTGGTGCTGCCCTTGATGAGCGATGCGAGAGCCTTGGTGCCGCCTTGAACCTGTGAGATCTGCTCCGCGGCGAGCAGCGTGGTGCTGGTGGCAATCTCGAAGGTCGCCACCACATTGGCATCGGCGCGGGCACGCTCGGTCTGCTCTGCGGTGAGTGCCTGCTGCGCCAGCGTCTGCGCTGATTCCGCGGCGGCGCGAGCCTGCACCGCCGCGTCACGCTGCTGATTCGACTGGCGATAGAGCAAACCCATGCCGATCGCGGCCGCGAAGACGGTGGTTGCGAATGCCGCGGCGATGGTGACGGCCACCTTGTAGCGGCTCAGGGTCTTGCTGATCACATAGAGGCCGCTGTCGCGCTTGGCCTCGATGGGTTCGCCCTTGAGGTAGTGTCGCAGATCCCTCGCGAGTTCACCTGCATTCTGATAACGCCGGTCGCGTTCCTTGGCGAGGCACTTGAGGACGATGGTTTCGACTTCATCGTTGATCTGTCGACGCACCGTACTGGGTCGTGAGGGCACAGCACGCAGGATGTTGTCGAGAACATCGCGCATCGTTCCGACAACTTCGTAGGGGAACTTGCCGGTGAGCAACTGGTAGAGAATGACGCCCAATGAGTAGACATCGGTGCGGACATCGATGGCGTTGGGTGTTCCCTGTGCCTGTTCGGGGCTGGCCCACGGGAGGCTGCCGACGAACTGCCCGGTGAGGGTCATCAGGTTCGGGCCCTGCTCTTTGTCGGCAAAGTCGGCGGTGGTGAGCTTGGCCAGGCCAAAGTCGACGACGATGGGCTCACCGTTCTGATCGATGCGAATGTTCGCGGGCTTGAGGTCGCGGTGAATGACGCCCTTGAGGTGCGCAGCGTTCACCGCATCGCAGATCTTGATGAAGAGGCTCAGAGTCTCGTCGATGCTGGACGGGTTGCTGCGTGAGCGGAGGACTTCATCGAGCGATTTGCCCGAGATGCAGTCCATCACGTAGAAGAAGCTGCCATCGCCCGTCACGCCACTGTCGTGAATGGCGACAATGTTGCGGTGGTTGAGCTGGCCCAGGATCTGCACTTCGCGGTCAAAGCGAGCGCGACCCTGCGAGCCAGTGAAGGGGCCGCCGTGAATGACCTTGATGGCGACCTTGCGCTTGGTCGCCAGTTGCATGGCCTGATAGACAACGCCCTGGCCGCCCCGGTGGATTTCCCGAAGGATGGTGTAGCCAGTGAACGTGCCGTATGCGGTGGCGGAATCTGCGCCGCCGTCCCCGGACTTCGCGGCCACTTGATTCAGGGCTTCCTCGATCAGCGCGCGATCAGAACGCTTCGAAGGGGGAATCGGCACAGGCGCATCGAGCCGTGTGTCCGGGACGACGGGCGTCTCTCCCGGCCGGGGCGGGGTCTGGCCTTCATCAGATGGTGGTTCGGCGTGGCTCACGGGTCAAACGCTACGCGGCATACAGGCTTGGGGTGTTGCGGGAAGTGGGAGGGTGCCTTCGGGGGGCATTGGCGGCAAGCAGGTGGAACCGCGCGGAGAGGCGGGAGGAGCACGGAAAGAACAGGCAGCCCGGCCGCGTGTCTCCTACAGCACGCGGCCGGGCTTGAACAAGAGAGAGAATCCCGGCGGCGTGGCGGGGGAGCCATGCCGCGGGAGGTCCGGTTGGGTCAGCGTGCCGTCGCGACCCACGGGGTGTACGGGGGTATGAACGGAGGTTGGCGTGGGCAGTCACGCGACTTTGATCAGGTTTGTGAGAAAAAGTTCTGAGCCGGACCCATGCCATCGCGCAGGCGGTCGTGGGCGCGGGCCCGGAGCATGTACGCGGCACCTTCCGAGCGGCCCAGTTCCTTGGCGACGACATCCATGGGGGTGCCATCGAGGTCGTAGCGGCGGACGACGAGTTCGTAGTCCTTGGGGAGGAGTTTGAGGGCTCGTTCGAGGTGAGCCGCGGCTTCGTCGCGGGCTGCGTGGATGCTTGGGGTGGCCGTACTGACCCCCAGGAGGTCGACGAGGGCGACAACTGAATCGCGGCTGCCGGCAGCGAACCCAGAAACCTGCTTGTGCGGGTTGGGGCGGCGTGCGGCCTCGAGCGAGCGGATGGCATCGATCAGGTTGTGTTCAGCGAGGGTGGTGAGCCAGGCCTGGAAGCCGTTGGACCCGCCGCCGGTGAAGCGGGAGAGGCGGGTGAAGGCTTCCATGTAGGTGATCTGGAGGACATCGTCGATGTCGAGGGCAGAGCGGAGGGCCGGGCTGATCTTGGGTTCGAGGCGTGCCCGTAGCCGCGGCGTGCAGGCTTCCAGCAGCGAGACCATGGCCTGTCGATCCCCAGCCATCGCGGCTGTTAGCAGGCGGTCAAGGGTTGGGTCGGCGGGGGCTGGCACTGGGCATGAGTATACGGGAATGGGGCTGGAGGGGCCCTTCCGGGCTTGCGGGAGGGTGATGGCGGCGGGGCCGAGGCCATCCGGGGCTCGGGTGGCCACGCTGAGGGGTAGAGCAGGGAAGGGGTAGCCCGGGAGAGAGTGGGGCGGGGAGGTGTCAGGGGGGTTGGCGATGGGCCGGAGAGGGGATATACTCCTCCCCCAAATTGCCGAGGTAGCTCAGCTGGTTTAGAGCGCTGGATTCATAACCCGGAGGTCGGCGGTTCGAGTCCGCCCCTCGGCATTACTCGCGGGAAGCCCATCTGAGGCTTCCGGAACGCGTTTTCCCAGTCATTTGGTGTTCGATCGACCGTCCCTCAGGGCGCGGATTTGACGTGGCGCGTCCTGACGAAACGCCACGGGACGGAGGGCGTTCACTCGAGTGGCTCCGCATCGGCCCGGGTCTCCTGAACCACCATCAAAGGACCCACGACAAAAGTGCCACCGATTCCGGCTTCGGAATCGGTGTCCCCGTTCCGGGCTTCTCCCACGCCGCGACCCACACCAGCGCGGTCGATGCCGCCCCACACCGATCTCGAAATGTTCACATCGGAGCCACCAAGACGCGGCGGAGATCCGGGCTTCGGATTCAGTGTCACCGTTTCGGCCTTCTCCCACGCCTCGACCCACACCGGGACGGTGGCTGCCGCACCATACCCACCTCCGAACGCTCACACCGGAACCACCACGACACGTCACCGATTCCGAAGCCGGAATCGGTGGCACATTACTTCGGGTACGCTTGTGCGGGTACAAAACGACGAGAGTGCGGGTACCGCTCTCGCTCATAGCGGCGCTGAGCCATGCACGATTCATGCCGTCCGCACTGAATCCACCCGCGGCAACTGGCGCGAATTCAGTCGCAGTAGACAAGTCGGCACCCAATCCGCCCCGCTTATCGGGCTTTGGAGATCCCGCCAGTCTGCCAATGATTCCGCCGACCCCAATGACCGAAACCAGCACATGCACCCACGCGGAGACTCCATGATGTCCCTGAATCGCCTGGCCGTTGGTTTGGTTCTGTGTGCAGCCGCGGCGACTGCGCAGGCAACATGGTCCATCGTGTTGATCGACACTCGAACCGGCGAGATCGGCATCGCTTCGGCCACGTGTCTCTCGAACTTTGACTTGCAGGCCAACAGCCCGGTCGTGGTCGTCGGGCGAGGTGCCGCGGCGGCTCAGTCGAGTGTTGACGTTGGCGGCGCGAATCGCACGCTCATCCGCAATCGACTGCTCGCAGGCGTTTCGCCGCAGGCCATTCTCGCGGAGCTTGCGCTCACGGATGGCAATCATGAATCGCGTCAGTATGGCATCGCCGATGTCCCGGGGCGTGCGATCACGTTCACGGGTGGAGAGGCGGGCACTTGGGGTGGTGGCGTGACGGGCTCGTTCGCGTATACCTACGCGGGCCAGGCTTCGACCATCGTCTACGCGATTCAGGGGAACATTCTGACGGGTGAGCCGGTGGTCGCCGCGGCGCTTGATGCGATCGTCAATACAAACATCGATCTGCCGGGGCGACTTATGGCAGGCATGGAAGCGGCGCGTGCCATGGGCGGTGATGGGCGCTGTTCGTGCATCAACGGCAGCGCCACCAGCTGCGGCGCGCCGCCCGCCAGCTTTGTGCGAACGGCCAACTGTGGATACCTGATTGTGAGTCGGACGGGTGATTCTGATCTGGGAGCTATTCCACTTGCCACCAGTTGCAACACGGCGCCTGCCGCGGCGGACCTCAATGGCGACGGGCTTTCTGAACTGATCGTGCCCGATTCATCGCTCGCCGCGGCAACTTCGTTTCGGGTCTTCGCGAACACGGCACCGATTGGGACTGTCATGCCCGCATTCGATGCGGGCACCAGCTATCCGTGCGTCGTGAGTCCAGTGGTGGTGGCCACGGGAGACTTAACGGGAGATGGGCGTGCAGATGTGGTGGTGGGTGGTGGTTCGACGGTGTCGGGTGCCGCGGGGGCGTTGACGCTGTATCGCGCGCGGGCGGATGGCGGGCTCGAGGCCAGGACCGACATCGCCACGCCGCGGCGAGTGCTGGGAGCTGCGATCGCCGATGTCGATGGCAGACTCGGTGCCGACCTCATCTACTCGACGACCAGTCAGCTCTTTGTGGCACTCAACACGGGCGGAGGCGCCTTGGCCGCACCGGTGGTGCTTGGCAACTACACCAATGGCGCGGGGCTTGTGGTCACGGATGTGACTGGCGACGGGTTTGTCGACATCATCATCGGTGCCGGATTTGCGGGCATTCGCGGCCTCAGTGGCCGAGGCGATGGCACCTTTGCACCGATGACGACCGTGCCGCTCGCGGCGACGTCACGCGGCGTGGTGGTGCACGACTTCAATGGCGATGGCCGCAAGGACATGGCCGCGCTCGTCGCGCTTTCATCCAACTCGATTGTCATGGCGATGAACACGGGAACCGGGTTCACGACGACTACGTCGTACTCGCTCGGATCCGTGGGCAGCTCGTTGTGTCTTGCGGATGTTGATCGGGATGGGCGGCAGGACCTGGCGTGCATCGACAGTCAGTTCCGCGTGGTGACGTTGTTTGCCAATGCCACTGGCGGGTTTGCTGTGACGCAGCGGATCGCCGCGGGAGCCGCGGCGGGCGCGATGCTC